>JAJRTE010000170.1 GCA_024278455.1 Myxococcota bacterium | reverse complement strand
TCCTCCCCCCCTCCCCGCTCCCCGCTCCCCGCTCCCCGCTCCCCGCTCCCCGCTCCCCGCTCCCCGCTCCCCGCTCCCCGCTCCCGGGTTCAAGCACGGCGGCGCGAAGTGAAGAGCCAGCCCAGCAGAAACCCGAGCACGCACCCGGCCACCAGGGCCACGGGCGGAATCCCCCCCCTCTTCCCCTCTCGCGGCGGCGCGATCGCCGGCTCATCGCCACAGACCAGCACCGCCCAGTCCGGCACACCCGGCCCGGTGGCACGTTTTGGGGCGTCCGGTTCTCCGGTGCTCCCGGCGCTGCCGCCCGTGAGCGGCGTGGAGCCTCCCAGGGAGGCCGGTGACTCCGTGGTCTCTTCCGGTGCAGGC
Organism: Myxococcota bacterium; assembly: GCA_024278455.1. GTDB lineage: Bacteria > Myxococcota_A > UBA796 > JAJRTE01 > JAJRTE01 > JAJRTE01. The sequence continues at coordinate 22,839 of JAJRTE010000170.1, read as the reverse complement.
TTGCCGTTTTTCAGGGAGCCTGCACCGCCGTCCGGCATGAAGGAGGCTGACGCGCACACGGCCTCGACACCGTTTTCTCCGCCAGCCAGGACCGTCACGTCCACCCGGTCACGAATCTCGACGCTGGGCGACAGGCGGCCGTCGGTGACACAGCCCTGGATGACTCGAGCCTGGGCGAAAGGTGAGAGTTCCATCAAGGCCTCTGCCGCCGACCTCACCACGCCAGCAGGCCGGCGGCGTGCACCGTCGCCCTCCCTGCCTGGACACGTGAGTGCCGTCTCCGCCCTCCCTCCCACGATCACGATGTCGCCGAGCCCCCGCTCGCGTAGGGCGAGCGCCAGGCAATCGAGCCCGGTCGGGCGAGGGATGGCCCGATCCACGTCTCGAGCGATGCGGGCCACGTAGGCTTCGCGCTCCCGTCCTGTGATGCTCGACAGGATGCTGGTCAGGCCGACTCGAGAGACGAACCGGCGCCCGCCGAACGCCCCTGCGACGATACCGGGATTGTCGTCGAGGACCGCGGATACATTGGCGACCTCCTGCTCGATGGTCTCGTAGCAGCGGGCAGGTCCCTCCCAACTCTCGCACCCCTTCTCCCGCTTACGTTCCATGCGGTACCTGCGGAGGATGGCGGCGTTCAACCCCCCTATCTTTCCGAGCCTTTTCTGGTGGATGGCGAACTGGACCGGCGCGATGTCCGGCTGGAAAAGGATGACCTGGTCGAAAAGCGCCTCGAGCCGCTCGAGGTCGACTTCGCCGCCGGAGCCCACCTTCCGGTTTCTCCCTTCGGCCACCGCGAGCAGGATGCGCGGCCTGCGTCGCGTTCCGGCCTCCGTGTCCTCCTCCTCGAGGAGCGCGAGCAACGCATTGAGCGCGTCGTGGACGTTGACGCCCCGAAACAGCCTCCGGTTGAACGCATAGGTACAGTCCTTCTCCTGGGGAATCCGCGACACCATCTCTCGAAGGCCGCCCACCTCTCCGGCCCGCCCCAGGTAGTAGTCCCTGTTGTAGGGCCGGTGATGGACCGCCGAAACGCTCGAGCCGTTCCCGGCGCAGGAGCTGTAGGTGTAGAAGTAGTAGTGGTGTTCCCGGTGCCCGAGCGTCCGCATCATGGCCGGGACCTCGGCGACGGCCAGCATCATGTCACCGTAGGAGTCCAGCATGGTGAGGTCGTTCGGCACGTAGAAATAGAGATCGAGAGGAAGATCGTCCGGGGTGGCATCCCGGACTCGAGTCATCACGAACTCCGTCGGGTTGCCCATCCCGGTGACCAGGACCCTTGTCCGTCCCGGCTCGAGAGAGGATGTGAGGTGGGGACGCCGGCAGCGGACGGTCATCTGTACCGCGATGTCATCTCCCAGTTCAACCTCTTCGTAGTGCAACACCTGGGCGCGACCGGGCAGCGTGCCGAGAGAGAGGATGAGGAGGACGGCGGCACCGGCGAGCAGACCCCGAGGGCAAGGCGCACGCGCCGAATCTTCTCGAGACGCACTGCGGCCACGAGAGGTGCAACGAGAACAGGCGAGGTTCACGATCCACCTCCCGGCGAGACGTTCCTCCCGGTTCGCCCGGTCATGGTTCATGCCTCATCCTCCTCGACGGTGTCCACGAGCCGTTCCATCCCGAGAGCACGATACCACCGCTCGGTCAAGACGAGGATGGAGGCTGCCCACACGAGCAGGACGACGGCCATGTTGAACAGCAGTTGCCGGTTCTCGAGAGACAGCGGGAACAGGGTCTCCGCGCATGAGACCTGTACCAGGTCCCGGAGGCTCGGCCCGCGCGCCGCCGGCTCCCCCTCCCCTCCCAACGCCGGCCCACCACCTCGATCCGCCACAGACTCGGCCGGCCTGCCCGCGCCCTCCCGCCTCCCCTGTCCGATCGCCTCCCGTCTCGTGGCGAGAAACACCTCGAGGGGCTCGTCGGCGCATCGGCGCTCTCCTCCGGTCCAGGCCGGGTAGCGTAGCGGCCGGTCGAGCGCCTCGTCCGAACAGGAGGCCAGGCCCCGGCCGGTCAGACGCGGACAGGTCTGCCAGCAATACTCCACATCGACCAACAGCGGCCGAATCATCGCTCGCTCCACCAGCGTGGAAGCAAGCTCGAGGTCTTTCTGGAGGAACGCGTGGCGGGAGGCGCACAACAAGTCCTGCACAGCCTCCCGGGTTTCCGGGTCGACCGGCGAGATGTCCGACCCTGCGGCACGCTCCCCGCCGGATGCACCGGAGAGTTGAGGCTCCAGGTAGTCGAACCCCCGGGCCCGATCAAGGGGGAACTCTCGAGACAACCTGGAGTTCATTGCGAGAGCTTTTGGTGATATAGGGGCCTCCACCACGATCGCGTCCAGCCTCTTCCGCCGGTACACTTCGATGAGATCGAACTGGTTGGCACCCACCTGTTCCGCGACCAGTTCGATGGGAATGGGCGCGCCCAGGTCCCTCAGCGTGACCCACTTCCGCACAGCGTCCGAGGCGTCGATGTTCTCCAGTTCTCCCACCGGCACGTACCAGGCACCGGCCTTGCGTTCGTCGCACGCCCACCACTTCGAGGCATCGGTCACTTCGTCGCGGTCCAAGGTTCGGATCTCGAGACGGTTGCTGTCAGCGCCGGTGTAGCGCGAGAGCAGGTCGGAGTCGAGGCACCCTTGGATGAAGGTCGGCGCATACCAGGAGCCGTAGCGACACGGTGTCTTGGCCACACTGCACCGGGCCTGCCGCCACTCCTGCATGACGACCGCGTTGTAAGACCACCGGACGGGGGACAGCCCTGCCAGCCAGTCCAGGACGCTGCTCGGCACCCGCGACATGCCGCTGCCCCCCGTGGCGGTGATGTGCCCGAAAGCTCCGCTCAGGAATATCTGGGCCACCACCACCAGTGCGGCCACGAACGCGGAGACCTGTCCGGCCCCCGGGATGAACCCGGATCCCCCTGTCCGATCGTGGCGGCCCACCAACTGCCGCCGCCCGACCCACAAGGAAATGGCCATGCCCTGGAGGCAGCCGACCGTGGACACATAGACCAGCAGGGGCACCAGCACCGGCAACCACGTCAGGCCAGAAAAGGTGGCCAGACCGTCGGGCCACAACGTGTGGAGCCCCACGTCGCCCTCGAGCTGCACACCAGCGTGCCGGAGCCAGTGCCAGCCATCGAGCCGACCCGACAGGAGCCACCAGACCAGGAACACCAGTCCAGCGAACACGCCCCCTTCGATCATCCCCGGCACCAGCCTCGACGCAGCGATCACGAACGGGTTCATCCCCCGCAGGCAACGCTGCCGGATCCGATCGGCCTCATGGTCGACCCACAACCGCGCCGCGTTCACCGTGGAAATGAATAGCGTGGCGACCAGCAGGGCGACCGATGTCCGCGTGATGGAGAAGGGGAGCCGGTCGGCTTCGCCGAGGAAATTGGTGGCGAAGACCAGCGTGATGAGTCCTACCACCAGCAGCCAGTACTTCCAGAACTTCAAGTTGGACTGGAGCACGAGTTCATGACGAAACGCCGTAAACCACCGTGCTCCAGCCGGCCTGCCGTCGGAACGGTCCGCCGATGTCCCGGGTGGGGCCGCGTCTTTCCGCCCTTCCCCACTGTCACCGTTTTCCGCCATGCCCCCCGGCACGTGCTGGGCCGCCCTGTCCGGACCGGCCTGGCAGGCACGCTTGAAGGCATCGAGGTGCTCGAGGACGTAGTGCACTGCGGGGGGGCGTCTGGGCTTGAAGGATTTCCCGTGGATGGGGACGGTGGTACGGCCCTCGAACCCGCAGGCCCGCCAGACCTCCACCAGACCCTCCGGCGACGCGACCTTGGGCTCGAGGTGCTTGTTTTCACGCCACAGGCCACGGAACGTATCGAGAAACGCCGGCCCTGGCATGGCCACGGTCACGCCCAGGTTCCGTTCCACGATCCAGACCTGGGTGCACCGCTCGATCCAGCGGTCGATGGGGCGATGGACGGTCAGAAGCACGGGGCCGACTTCCCTGGCGTAGTTGAGCAGCAACTGGAACACCCAGTCCGCGGAGCTGCTGTCGAGCTGGCTGAGAGGTTCGTCGGCAGCAAGCACGGCGGGTTGCAGCGCAAGGTCCATGGCCAACAGCAGGCGCCGTTTCTCGCCGCTGCTCAACCGCCCGGCCTTGCGGTCGCGAAGGAGGGCGTCGTCGAGCCGCACCAGCTCGAGGGCGTCCTCGGGAGTCAGGATGCTGTCGTGGGCCAACTGCTCCTGGTAGGTGATGATGTTGTCGGCAGTTCGCAACCCGGCGTAGACGAGTTCGTTTTCCTGGGGGACCACCACCACCGGCTGCGCGGCCCGCCAGGTTGCCGCGTGGATGATCCAACGGCCGTTGATGGACCGCTCTACCGCCTTGCTCCCGCTGCGCCTCCGCTCGGCCACCTCGGCCTGGAGGCTTTCCAGCAACGTGGTTTTCCCGGCCCCGCTGTCCCCCACGATGGCCACCAGGTCCCGCTGACCCACCACGAGGGGCGGACCACCGGGCCTGAGCAAGGTCAGACGCGGCCGATCGTCTCTTCCGGTCATCGACCACCTCGCAGGGCGCCGGGACACGGCCCAGCCCGCCCTTCACCCACCCATCAACACCTCGAGCACACCCGGCCCCTGGAACACACCTGGCAGCCTGGTCTCCCGGCACCACGAACAGGGGCCGAAGGAACGACCCCCATGCTAGCGGGTGACCTCGCGCTCGAGCGCCATGTCGATACGGCCCAGGAGCGGGATACCGATCTCGATGTCCTGCGTGACGCGGTACCCGCTGAAATCACTTCCCGCCAGGAGCTTGGTGAAGAAATGGCCGCTGCCTCCTACCGCGGTTTCGGTCAGCCGGAGCTGGACGGACACCCGTGCCTCCTGGAACGGCGGAATGCGGACTTCCGGGCTCGACCCGGCGGCGAGCACGACGCGAAGAGGCGTCAGGGGCACGCCAGTCTGCGTGTATCTCTCCGGCCCCTCGAACTGCAGCCGTGCCACCCGTACCGAAACCGTTCCCGGAAACGGATTGCGTACCCGGACCGGCAGGGTCACCACCTCCCCGGACAGCAACCTCTCCCGCTCGAGGGGCTCGAGGCGCGCGAGGTCGGCCAGGTCCACCTGTTGAAACAGGGCTCGAGACACCTCCTCCGGCAGGGGCGCCAGCCCGATGGGCACCCCCACGGATTGCGCCATCGTGCTCGACGCATTCAACGTGACCGGCAACGTCTCGTCGATGCGCGTGGGCGGGAGCCCATCCCCGCTGGCGGTCGCCGTGATGTGCAGCCTCGATGCCCCACGCGCCTTTGCCAGCCGGTCCAGGGTGGCGGGGTCGCAGCTCTTGAGCACGATCGTTCCCCGGATGCGCACGTCCTGCTGGTGGGGCAGTCCTTCCAGCGCGATGCGCGGCGACCGGATGACGAGACCGCGCGCTATCCCATCGGTCTCGAGAACGGCGACGACGTCCGAGAGGAGGAGGGACGAGCCCACCGGGTCGCGCAACCTGACCACAGCGTCGAACTCGAGGGTGTCCAGGTCGCGGAAGCCAACGGTCAGGGAGCGGAAACCGCCGAAAAGGCCGGCGCGCGCATTGGCATCCTGCCAGGGGAACACCGGCGGATCGAGCTGCCACTGGAAATCGGCCTCGCGAACCCGGCCGCGCCACTGGATCTCGAGACGGCCGGCCAGGAACAGCTCCCCGTCTCGGACCGCATCGAGCATGTCAGGGACCCAGGAGTTCCGGTCGACGCGAAAGGTGTGGCGGACCACCAGCGGCAAGGGATTACCAGCGTCGTCCCGCGTCGCGGAGGGAACGTACAGCGGGGAGGCCGAACGTCCCGCGGCGATGACCCGTACACTTTCCGGCGTCCGCTGCACTATCTGGAAATGGCGGAGGTCCACGACCAGCGCCTCGTCCCGGTCGCTCGTGACCTGGAGCAGCACCACAAGCCCGACGCTGTCGGGGTCCCCGGCCAGAGGGACGAGATCCACCGGGCCGAGTAGGCGGACGACGGGGGCACCTGTCGTGCCCCCATCGAGACCGGTCGCCCGATGAGCACATCCTCCCGCAGCGAACAGCGCGACCGCCACCAGGCACGCCACGATGCCACGCGCCGCCCACCCGGCAATGTCGCTCCGACAGGCCAATAGTCGTTCCGTATCACCCATCGATCAAGCCTCGATCCAGGACGAAACCTCGCCACTCCCACCACGACACCATCCGATCGGCCGGCATCGAGACTCGATGCCACCGGCGGGAAACATCGATCCGTGCTTCTTGACGCGCCGGGCGAGCGCGCCGTTGCACCCCGGGCACTCTTTCGTCTCGAGGTACCTGCCGGAGCGCACGCTGCGACGGGCAGCCCCGGCCCCCGCGCCCGGGTTGGATACCTCGAGCCGCGCGATGCCATGTTACAATGCCTGCAAGGGGTTGGCAATCGGCGGCATGGGCTCGAGCCGGGAGTTACCGATGGACAGGCGAGGTTCGGAGGACGAGGAGCAGCGCCTGGGGCGCCTCCTGCCCGACAAGTACGAGGTGGTCGAGACGCTGGGCAGCGGCGGCATGGGCGTCGTCTACCACGCAATCAACAAGGAACTCGAGGTCGACGTGGCGGTCAAGGTGATCCGGCCTCGGCACGTCCACGATGGGGTCTGGCTGGAGCGGTTCAAGCAGGAAGCCCGGATTCTCATGCGGTTGCGCCACCCCCTCTGCGTCACCCTGCTCGACTACGGGCTGCTCGAGGACGGGATCCCCTACTTGGCCATGGACTACTGCCACGGCCGCACCCTCAAGGAGGTGATTACCGGCGATGGCCCGCTGGCGCCTCGTCGAGCCGCCCGGATCGCCACGCAGGTGCTCGAGGTGCTCGAGGCCGCCCACGGGCTCCAGATAGTCCACCGGGACATCAAGCCGGAAAACGTGATGGTGGACGACTCGAGCGGCGAGGACCGCATCAAGGTGATGGACTTCGGTATCGCCAAGCTGCTCGACCAGGATGCGGCGCTCACCATGTCGATGCCGGTGGGAACGCCGTTGTACATGAGCCCGGAGCGCATACTGAACGATCCGAGCGTGGATGGGCGGGCGGACATCTATTCGGTGGGGGCCATCCTTCACGAAATGCTGACCGGGGAGCCGCCGTTCCAGGGCAGCGGCGTCCGTGCGGTGATGGCGCAGCACCTTCGCGCCCACGTGCCGGCGTTGCGATCCACGGATCCCCTGGCGCTCGCCCTGCACCGCCTGGCGAGGCGGGCGATGAAGAAAAAGCCCCTACAGCGCTTCTCGAGCGCTGCGGCTTTCCGATCAGCCATTTCCGGGGCGCTGGAACAGTCCGGGGGCGACGAACTCGGCGAGACCTGGCCTCGAGTACCGAGCCCGATCCGCCCGGGCCGGACCATCCTTTCCGGCATGGCCGTCGTGGCCGTGCTTTCCGCTGCCTACGTCGCCTGGACCTGGGAAAACGGGGTGAAACCGCCCGCATCGTGCTACGGTGGCCCGCTCGAGGCCGGCCTAACCGGTCCTGGGAGTCCCGACCCGGACAACACCTCGATCCCGGGACCGTCCAGCGTCTCCGGTGCGGACGACTCGCCGCCGCCATCCGCCGAGCCCACATCCCCTGCGGGGGGCTATCCGCCCGATGACCGCGCGGCCGGGACCGTCGTGGACCTGGCCCTGGACAATCGCGACCTGTACCCGGACGGCCTGGACCGGCTGTACACCGCGGACACCGGGATCCTTCTGCGGGGCCCGGGACCGGGTAGAGACAACGATATCTCCCTGGACGGCGTGTCCATCACACGCGCCGGTCCGATCATCGATGCCTGGATCGACCTGGAGGAGGGCGTCCACCGGATTACTATCGTCGGCCGGGACGGGCGGGCGTACCGATCTCGAGAACTCACCGTGGTCGCGGACAGGAGACCGCCTGTCTTCTCCTCCCTCGATGCGCGGGACCTGGACGGCGACCGCACCAGGCTGCAAGGCGTGGTGACAGACAGCAGCCCGATTCGTCTGCACCTGGACGGCTACCCCGTGCGCGTTGTTCAGGTCGCGCGCGACACCGGATCCCCCGATCAGCGGTCGATCCGAAACACGTTCTCGGTCGATCTTCCCGCTGGCAAGGACGCTTTCGAACTCGTCGCGACCGACCTGGCCGGCAACATCACCCGGCGGAGCATTCACCTGGATGACCTCCCGTAGTCGCGCGAGCGGACACGGCTTTTCCAGAGCGTCAGGCCTTCCGGCGGCCGTCCCGGATGAAGATGGTCCTGGAACGCCCGTCCGAGGAGGTCCGAACGTCGATGTCGAACAGGTCGATGGCCGCGGCGAGTTCTCCGAGCTTCTTGTAGCCGTAGTTCCTGGGGTCGAAATCGGGCGACTGGTTGGCGATCTGGCTGCCCACGGCGCCGAGATGGGCCCAGCCACCGTCGTCGGAAGCGGCGTCGATGGCGTTGCGGAACAGGTTCACGAGCCGAGCGTCCCCTTTGAGGTTCCGTTGCGGCCTGTGCTTGCCCGCCTCGTCGGGCTCGTTCTGCCCCACCAGGACCTCGGTGTAGATGAACCGGTCGCAGGCGGCGACGAACGGCTTGGGGGTTTTCTTCTCGCCAAACCCCAACACCAACAGGCCCTCTTCCCTGATCCGGGAAGCCAGGCGGGTGAAATCGGAATCGCTCGACACCAGGCAGAACCCGTCGAAGCGGTGGGTGTACAGCAGGTCCATGGCGTCGATGATCATCGCGCTGTCAGTGGCGTTCTTGCCGGTCGTGTACCGGAATTGCTGGATGGGCTGGATGGCATGTTCGTTGAGATAGGCCTTCCAACCGCCCAGGTTCGGCGTGGTCCAGTCGCCGTAGATCCGCTTGACGCTCGCCGTGCCGTACTTCGCGATCTCGGCGAGCAGCCCTTCGGTGATGGAAGGCTGTACGTTATCGGCGTCGATCAACACCGCCAGCGTGGTCCGTTTCGTGTTCTCTTGGCTCATGGTTCTCGTCTTCGTGTGTGGGTGTTGAGCAACCTGATATCCATTTGAAGCTTTGCTTGTGCTTCCCGAGATGCTGTGGAGCGAGAAGCATTCGGCACGGCCCTGTCGATGGCCGCTGCTAACGTGAATCCCCGCGCGACCTCCCCTCCTCGGGGCGCTGACCAGCACCGGAGCTGCCCGAAGACCGGTACGCTACGAGGCGCATGCCGGTAGGCGAGGCAACCGTGCGACCGGCGCGGCATTGACTTGAGTTTTCTGCCGGCGGCCCCAACCGCGGGTGAATCGTACCATGCGCATGGGCCATACTGTCAACCGTTGTTCTGCTCTCCCCTGGCATTTGTGCAGCGTCCAACGCGCCTGCTGATGCAGCGAGCCGGCGAAAGAGCCATGTATCGCGGTGTCTTCCCTGGAAGCTGCCCAGGCCCTGCCCGACAGCGTTTCGCGGCAGGCGTTTCTCACGGCTGCGGCGCTGCTTCCAGCGCCATTCCGTGCTCGAACCCCGCGGCCACTCGGTGGGCGGGGCGTAGGCCCGGAACCATCACCGGCGCCGGCTTGGTCCCCGTTCCCAGGTCCATGTTGCCCCATACCCAGGCGGTTTCATCGAGGCGGATTCCCGCGTTCCAGTAGTAGCCCGCCGAAATCGCCTCCACGGTTTCGAGGTCGGCGAACTGTTCCGGGGTGGCGGCCCGGAAGCTCCCGTCGGGGTCATAGTAGTAGTAGGTGCCCCACTGCCACGTGCTGCCGTCGGCCAGCAGGGCCAGGCTGTGCAGCGAGCCGCCGCCGGCCTGTACAGCACTGCCCAGGCCGGGGACCTGCACGGGAACCGGGCTGTCTTCGGTATCCCCGGTGCCGAGTTGGTAGTTGTCATTGCGTCCCCATGCCCACACGGTCCCGTCAGCGCCGACGGCCAGGCTGTGGTAACCGCCGGCGGCGATCGCCACGACGTCCTCCAGTCCTTGTACCTGGACCGGGAGAGCCGAATCCTCGTAGGAGTCGTTCCCAAGCTGGCCATGGTCGTTGCGTCCCCAGGCCCAGACCACGCCCCTGACATCCAGGGCCAGGCTGTGCCCTTCCCGGAACGTCAAGGCCAGGTTGCTCCCTCCGGCCGCGATCTGCTTCACGCCAACGATGTTGCGCACGCGGACGGGCGTGCTTCGATCTTCGAACGAGCCATCGCCCAGTTGGCCATCGCCGTTGCCCCCCCATGCCCAGACATGGCCTGCGGCGTCGAGGGCCAGGCTGTGCCAGGCGCCGCCTTCCACGAACAGGATGTCCGACAAGCCTTCGACCTGGACCGGCACCGCGGATTCGGCCTGCGACCCGTTGCCCAGTTGGCCTACGTTGTTCCGTCCCCATGCCCAGACATGGCCGTCGGGCGTGACGGCGAGGCTGTGGTACCCCCCGGCACCCACGGCGCGAACGGGGCCGAGCGCCACCAGTTCGACCGCTTCGGTAGCGCTGTTGTGGGAGCCATCGCCCAACTGGCCATAGCGGCTCGACCCCCACGTGGCCACCGCGCCCAGGCAGTCGTCGCCCAGGGCCGCGGGGCAATCGTAGTCCGCGTAGCAAGTCCAGGCTTCGTCCTCGAGGCCATCGCAGTCGTTGTCCTGGCTGTCGCACACCTCGTCGGCACCGGGGTACACGGTCCCATCGGCGTCGTCGCAATCGCCGGACAGGCTGGTGTAGCCGATGGGAGGATTGCAGGCATCCACCACGGAGTCCTCGGACCCGAATCCATCCGCGTCCTGGTCGATGTACCAGGGGGAAGTGAGCCCCTCATCCATCTCCCCGTCACAATCGTCGTCAACCCCGTTGCATTTCTCCTCCGCGCCCGGGTACACGTAAGCGTTCGTATCGTCGCAGTCTCCATTCCTGGAGACATACCCGTCGGGCTGATCGTCGCTGGTGATCACGGAGTCGGTGGAGCCGTACCCGTCTCCGTCCTGGTCGATGTACCAGGTGGTTGCCGGCGTCGCGCCGGTCAAGTCCTGGCACACGAACCTCGCCGGATCGTCGCAGCCGGTGTCGACCCAGGTGGTCTGCTCGGCTCCCAGGAGGGCGCAGTCCTCGCCGTAGGCGCCGTTGTCGGGCTCATCCTCGGCCCAGGCGACGTACAGCACCGGCTCCCGGTTGATCCAGACCCACACGCCCTCGAGGAACTGGTCCGTGAACCCGATCCAGACGGCGAAACGGTCCCCCCACAGCCCGTATCGTGCCTGGTCCAGCCAGAGATTCTCCTCGCCGTCACCGATGGATACCAGGTCCATGTCGTTGATCAGGCAGACCAGCCTGGCGGACGCCCAGTCGACCTCTCCGGCACAGAAGAGGTAGGCGTAGCCACCGAACGCCAGTCTCTCGCAGTAGGACACATCGACAACGCCGTCACAGTCGTTGTCCAGACCGTCCCACACCTCCTCCTCGCCCGGATTCACCTGCGAATGCTCGTCGTCGCAGTCGGTATCGTCGAGCACGTAGCCTTCTGGCTGCTCGCAGGCCACCACACCGGGACCCGGCGCTCCGTAGCCGTCGCCGTCGGCATCCACGAACCAGACATTTATCAGCCCCTCATCGACCTCCCCGTCGCAGTTGTTGTCCACGCCATCGCAGACTTCCTCCGCACCGGGGTGGATGGCTGGATCCGCGTCGTCGCAGTCGGTCCCGAAAGGACAGGGGCCGGCCACGAGAAACCCGTCTCCGTCTCCATCGAACCCCTCGTCGTAGAGCCCGTCGCAGTCGTTGTCCTCCCGGTCGCAGGTCTCGGCCGCCTTGGGATTCACCGACGCATCCAGATCGTTGCAGTCCCCGCCCCGGGAAACATAGTCCATGGTCGGGCGCTCGCAGGCTGTCACCGCGCGCGTATCGTCGCCATACCCATCGTCGTCGTAGTCCAGGTACCAGGTCGTGATGACCTCCTCGTCGACCTCCCCGTCGCAGTCGTTGTCCCGCCCGTCGCACACCTCCTCGACACCCGGACCGATGGCCGGGTCGCCGTCGTCGCAGTCCGTGCCATCCGCGCACAACTCGGCCGACAGCGCACCGTCGCCGTCTCCGTCGAACCCCTCGTCCACCACGCCGTCGCAGTCGTCGTCCCGACCGTCGCACACCTCCGTCGCTCCCGGGTTGACACCCGGATCGCTATCGTCGCAGTCGTCCCCGGCCGTCACGTAGGATGGAGAAAGATCCATGCACGTCTCGGCAGCCACTTCCTCCGCCCCGTGGCCGTCGCCATCCGCATCACGGTGCCAGGCGACCTCGAGGTCCTCGTCTATCGCACCGTCGCAGTCGTTGTCCTGCTTGTCGCAGACTTCCGGGTTGTCAGGGAAACGTTCCGGGGCCGCGTCGTCGCAATCCGAACAGACCACGACGAACCCGGGAGGGGGATCACAGGCCTCCGATGTCACCGCGGGATCACCAGAGCCGTCACCATCGGCGTCGGCACAGAAACGCGCCAGAACATCCTCGTCGATCTCACCATCACAATCGTTGTCCATCAGGTCGCACGTCTCGGTGGCCCCGGGATAGACCGAGACGTCCTTGTCGTTGCAGTCGAGATCGACGCCGAACCCATCGCCGTCCCGATCCGGGTACGGCGTGACACGGGGAGTCGGGGTCGATCCGGCCACGGGCGTCGCGGTGGGAGTCGGGGTCGATCCGGCCACGGGCGTCGCGGTGGGAGCCGGGGTCCACCCGGTCACGGGCGTCGCGGTGGGAGCCGGGGTCCATCCGGTCACGGGCGTCGCGGTGGGAGCCGGGGTCCATCCGGTCACGGGCGTCGCGGTGGGGGACGGAACCTGCGTGTCGTCATCCCCGGTCGTGTCGTCATCTCCTGAAGCGGGGGTGTCGCTGGGTGTCGAAACGGCGACGTCGTCGTCCATGACATTCCCGCAAGCAGGGAGTGCTACCTGGCAAGCCAGTGTCAGCATGGCAAACCCGACAGTGGTTCTCATGGTGGTCATTAGGCCTCCCGGAAAGAACAGGAACGGGATCGACAATCTCCGGAGAGCGCGCGGGCGTTCGCATGCGCGGGGACGAGGGCGGTTTGCTCACGACGCTGCCAGCAATGACGCACAAGACCGCCATCACAGGCGTCAGCCTAGCACAGCATGCACGGATCGCCAACCGGGTTCTGCGCCGGGTGGCTTTGCCACCCCCCCGTTGGGACGACCACCCGTCCCCGTCCGCTCTCTTGCCCTCGCTCTTGTGCGGATGTTCGAGCGGTGTTACCCTTTCCGCGGAGACCACGGGCGACAAGCTGCGCGCCGGGCGCAGGAAGGGGGACGGTGTGACAACGATGGACGATTCCGGCGTCAGGATCGCGGGAGCCGACCCGCGCCTGTACAACGAGGACCTCGCACCCACGTCGGCGGCGGCACGAACGTGGGGATGGACGAGTATCGCCGCGCTGTGGGTCGGCATGGTGGTGTGCGTGCCGACCTACATGCTGGCGTCGGGCCTGATCAAGCAGGGAATGGCCTGGTGGCAGGCTATCCTGACCGTCCTGCTCGGGAACGTGATCGTGCTCGTGCCGATGGCGCTGGTCGGCCACGCCGGGACCAAGCACGGCATACCTTTTCCCGTCCTGTTGCGTTCGTCGTTCGGGACGGTGGGGGCCAACGTGCCGGCGGTATTGAGGGGGTTGGTGGCCTGCGGGTGGTTCGGTATCCAGACCTGGGTCGGTGGTTCGGCGATCTACACGATACTGAACACGATATCCGATGACAGGTTCGTGGGAACAGCGCTTCCGGTGTTGGGGATAGACCGGTGGCAGACGTTGTGTTTCCTGTTTTTCTGGGGCTGCCACGTCTGGTTCATTGCTCGAGGCACCGAGTCGATCCGATGGCTCGAGACGCTCGCCGCGCCGTTCCTGATCGTGATGGGCTTGGCGCTCCTGGCCTGGGCCTACGTCCGGGCCGGAGGTTTCGGGGAGATGCTGTCCACGCCGTCCCAGTTCGTCGCTGGTGGGCCCAAGGAAGGTCAATTCTGGACGGTATTCTTCCCCGGTCTTACCGCGATGGTCGGGTTCTGGGCGACCCTGTCTCTGAACATTCCGGATTTCACGCGCTACTGTGCGACACAACGGGACCAGGTGCTGGGGCAGGCCATCGGGCTTCCCCCCACGATGGCGCTGTTCTCGTTCATCGGCGTCGCGGTGACATCGGCGACCGTGGTCATCTTCGGCAAGGCCATCTGGAACCCGGTGGACCTGCTGGGCGAGATGGGTGGGGTCACGGTCATCGTGGCGCTTTTCGTTCTCGCCGTGGCCACGCTCACGACCAACCTGGCGGCGAACGTGGTGGCGCCGGCCAACGGGTTCTCCAACATCGCTCCGCGCAAGATATCGTTCAAGATGGGCGGATACATCACCGCCGGCCTGGGTATCGCCATGTTCCCCTGGAAGCTGCTCGAGTCCGCCGGGGCCTACATCTTCACCTGGCTGATCGGCTACTCGGCGCTCCTGGGGCCGATCGCCGGGATCCTGATCGCCGACTACTACTTCATACGGCGGACGGAACTCGTGGTGGAAGACATGTTCCGCCGCCAGGGACGCTACACCTACTACAGGGGGTGTAATCCCGTGGCCATCGTCGCGCTCGTGCTGGGGGTGGCGCCCAACGTTCCCGGCTTCCTCCATGCCGCCGGCCTGGTCGAATCGGTTCCCGAGGTCTTCGTCCACGTATACACTTACGCCTGGTTCGTCGGGCTGTTCATCAGTGGCATGTTCTACTGGGTCGTGACTCGAGCCCTGTCGAGCCGGCCGGAATAGGACCTGCAACGGTGCGGCCCGGGACCACCGTTCGACCCGAAGGATCCGGCCATGATCCAGATGTCGCATTGCAGCTCATCAGTCGTCCTTCTGGCTTGACAGCCCGCCGCTCGCGCACCGCCAACCTGCGATGATGCACTCTCCGCTCGAGTTTCTCCCTGGCGTCTGAATGCACAGAACCCCATGATATCATGGGGTTTTTCAAATCGACCCGGCTGCACGCACTGGCCAACGTGGCAGCCTCCGCGAGGCTTGCGCGGTATGGCACGGAAGTTGCAAAACCATGGCAAGGCACCGTGTTGAACACATCATCGGAGCGGGTAGGTGTCACCGAGACGCAGCACCAGGTTCGGTCCGGCAGGGCTGTGGACAACGCTCGCCATGGCGGCACATTTGCCGGCATGCGACACGCCGTCCCGCCTGTATCGCCAGGTCATCGCCGCCTATATCGACAGCCTCGAGCAGGCGCCGCTGGACTGTGGCGAGGAGCGTGCGAACTGGGGTGAGCCGGGAGACCAGGCGGGGCGACAGTGCCTGGTCGATGCCTACGACGAGGGCATACCGGCACGGTTCACCAGCGTTCGGGAGACGAACGAGGGTGAGCCGGTGACGTCCGACTATTTCGTCGAGGTGGACAGCGGCGGCGAGCGGGTCGTCTATTTCATCGACCAGGGAAGAGACGACGCTGCTGCGGACGAAGTGTGGCGGTACGATTGTGCGTCGGTCAGCCTGAGCGACGCGGGGCTGTTGTCCCTGAGCGGCTGTGACACGGTGGAGGTACTGACCGAGGTCCCCTGAGGCGGACCGGGGGCGGCCACGGCGGCCGCTCCCGGGCCGGCTCTACCGGACGAAAGGGGTCGCCGGGAGCGGAAAGGCGATCCACTGCGACCGTCCGGTATGTTGTGGAGAAAAGCGACATGAAGCGAGCTATCCGAACACTCGTGACGGTAGCGGCAGCGGGGCTGCTGTGGCCGGGATGTGGTTCCGTCTACCAGGCGGCGGACCTGGGTGCAAGCCCGGGCGGCGTCCAGGACATCGGCTATGCCCGGCTCATCATCGAGTCAGGCGGCGTGCCCCGGGTCGGAGATTTCGAGATCGACGGCCTCCTCAACGAGCACGACATGCCGCTCGAGGGCGAACCGTGCGACCGTATCCTGTGCCTGGACACGGGCTTCGGCGTCGGCCCGGTCGTCACCGGCGATCTCGACTACGGTTTCCTCCAGATCGGGTTCGACTCCGGGATCGACCCGTCCGAGTTCACGCGGGATGACCTGAATCTCGCCGTCGTGATCGACACCAGCGGCTCCATGTCCGACGAGCTGGACGACATCGTGACCGCGCTCCACCACCTCCTCGACCAGCTCACCCCTCGAGACCGTCTGGCCATCGTCACCTACGACTCTCGAGCCCGGATGCTTCTCGAGCCCACGCTGGTCTCCGACGCCCAGATGAACGAGATCGAGCGGGCCATCGATCGGATCGAAGCGGGTGGATCGACGAACATGGAAGAGGGCATGGCGATGGGCTACGAGGCGTTGACGGCCTATGCTGGTGCGCCCGGTGTGAGCGACCGGCTCATGCTGTTCACCGACGTGCAGCCCAACGTGGGGGCGACCGACTCCGAGGCGTTTCTCCCGATGGTCGAGGCCTACGCCTCCATGGACATCGGCCTCACGCTGTTCGGTATCGGGTTCGAGTTCGGGCCGGAGCTGGCGGCGGAATTGTCCCAGGTCAGGGGAGCGAACTACTTCTTCCTGGACTCGGAAGAACGCATCGCCGAGGTGTTCGACCAGGACTTCGACTACATGGTGACCCCTCTCGCCTACGACCTGTACCTGCACATCGCCCTGAACGACCAGCTTTCGGTGGCCGGCGCGTACAACGTGCAATCCGCTGACGGCAACGGCTACGTGGAGGTCGAGATCGCCACCTTGTTCCTCAGCCGCAACCATGGCGCATCCGTCCTCCAGCTTTCGCTGGGCGACACGCTCGAGAGGCCGGCCGAGGGCAGCCTCGTCGGCTCGGCATTCTTCAGCTACCAGGAGCCCGACGCGGCGGGAGAGGTGACATCGGACATCGAGATCCGGGCCGGCTACCAGGCCGGCGGGTACGATGGGGGCGGATTTTCGGACGCCGGGACCCGAAAAGCGGCAGCGCTCATCAACGAGGGCCTGGCGATGAAGGAAGCCTGCCGCATCTACTGGGAAGACGTGCCTCAAGACGCTGGCGTCCCCTACCTGCAGGCAGCCGCCGACATGTTGGCGTCGGAAGCGGCAGCGCTCGAGGACCCGGACCTGCTGCCGGAAGTGGATCTGCTCAATCAGCTCATCGAGAACATCGAAAACGGATCCTGAGTCGTCCGCGTGACGGCTGCCCGGGACCGGGGGGAGATCAGACCGGCTCCGGAACCGGGAGTTCCTCCGGCTCGATGCCGTCCGCCCCGACCAGCGGCTCGAGCACCTCTTTCACCGGTACGGCGCCGGCCGCGGCCTGCTCGGCTCCGGCGTGAGGCAAGGACACCACCGGGGGCGCCTTCCGCCGCCCGTCCTCCCCGGCTCCCGGTCTGACTCGAGCGCGGCGGTAGATGGCGAACACCTCTCGAGTGCTCCACCGGGGATGAAAGCCGAAATCCATCTTGAGCCGACGGTTGGCCAGCACGGGCCGATAACGGAGGAAGAGCAACTGCTCCTCGCCGTAGGCGCTGAGGCCGACCCGCTTGAGCGCGGCGAAGGTCTTTCGCAGCCGCTCCTCCTTTACTGCACCGTAACGCCTCCCCAACTCGAGCGCAATCTCGCGCAGGGTCATGACCCCATCCCCGGTGAGGTTGTACACGCCCCCCCTCTCGCTGTGGATACCAGTCAGGATGGCGCGCACCACGTCGCGGTCGGAGACGAAACAGAACGGGGACGCCACCCCGGTAATGCCCACCACGACGGCCCGCTCGAAGTGGGCGGTTATCTGGTTGCTCACCGTCGCCCCGAGAATCGTGGAGACCCGGAATACGAGCTGCCGAAGTTCGGGGTGCCGGTCCCGGTAGTCGCCGAGCATCTCCTCCACGAGGCGCTTGTGCCAGGAATAGGCGAACGCCTCGTTGCCGCGCAACGGGTCGTCTTCGTGCAGGAGCGGCGGATTGTCGGGGGTGTAGCCATAGGCCGCGCCGCTGCTGGTGTAGATGAACTTGCGCACCTCGTGCTCGACACAGGCCTCGAGGACGTTTTTCGTCCCCCCCACGTCCACATCGTACTGGAATTCCCGCGTGTCGCCACGCCGCGGTGTGACGATGGCCGCGAGGTGGACCACGGTGTCGATCCCATGCTCGGCGATGAGTTCCCGAATCCTCGGCGAGCGCACGTCGGCGACCTCGTGCGCCACCCCCGGCAAGCGGTCCGTTTCGTCGACGTACAGCACGTCGGCGGCGACAATGGTTGCAAAGCGCCCGGGGTGTCGCGACAAGGCCGCGACGACCTGCCGGCCGATGTACCCCGCGGCCCCGGTCACGAGCACGGAGTGCCTGTCCACCCTGTTTGGCTTGTTCCCCACGCCGCACCCTCCCTGCGAAGCCCCCTACCCTTCCGGCTCGAGGTGCATTTCCTTGAACGTCTTCAGCTCCGGAGCCCACAGGTGGGCAACCGGGTCGACATCGACGTGAATCACGGCGGGCTGCTTCGATTCGATCGCGCGGCGGATGGCCCCTTCGAGATCTTCCGGGTCGGCGACGCGTTCTCCGTAGGCGCCCATGGACGCGGCCAGCCGGTCGAAGGCGATCTCCCCGAGTTCGGTGTTGATGGTCTCGTCCGCGGACAGGCTTTTCTTGATGACGGTCTTGAGGGGTTTGAGCGCAAACTGCTGATTCATCTTGACCATGCCCCATTGCTTGTCGCACAGCACGAGCCAGATCACGTGGAGATCGTTCCGGACCGCGGTCTCCACCTCCTGGGGGTGGAACCCCATGGCGCCGTCCCCGATGATGCAATAGACTTGGCGGTTCGGGAAGGCGACCTTGGCTCCCAGGGCCTGGGAGACGCCGGCGCCGAGCATGCCCATCTTCGGGGTGGTCAGAATTGTGTACGGCGCCCGGACTTGGTGGTAGAAGTGGGCCCATAGCGCCGTATTGCCCCCGTCGATGACCAGCACCGCATCATCGTCGAAGACGTTCTGGCATGCGTGAGGCACCAGGGCGGGGTGCATGGGCATGTCCCGCTTTTTCAGGTGCTGATCGAGCTTCTGGCGACGCTCCGCGCATGCCCCCCGGATCTCGTCGATCCATTCGCGGCGCACGGTCTGCTGCGGGTGGTCGCTCCGGCGCTCGAACTCGCGCAACAACTCCTGCAAGAACACCCGCACATCCGCCACCACCGCCAGGTCCACCGGCCGGTTGTTTCCCAACACCTTCGGGTCCAGGTCCACCTGGATGATCTTCTGCTTGGACGGTGACGCCCAGTAGGGAGGCTTGCCCCAGAAATCGGTCTCGCCCAGCCTCGAGCCGAGCACCAGCACGACGTCAGCCTCGTTGCGCACGGTCTTGACCGCGCCGAGGTAGACCATGGGAACAGCATGTCGAGAGCGCTCGTCGATGGCCGCCCGGGCCGCCCAACTCGTGGTCACCGGGGCCTCGAGCCGTTCCGCGAGCGTGGCTAGTTCCGAGGTCGCTCGCGCGTGGATGACCCCGGAGCCGGCGTGAATCATGGGCCGCTCCGCTCGAGCGAGCAGCTTGGAGGCTTCGCGCACCTGGATGGGGTCCGGGTATTGGAGCGTGGTCACGCGGTAGCGCTCGGGCGGGTGGAACCAGGCGTCGCCGGCATCGAACGTGCCGTTCATGATGCTCTCTGGGATGTCCAGGTGGACCACACCGGGCCTCCCGGAGAACGACGCCCGCAGCGCCGCCCGCGTGAGTTCCGCCACCCGGTCGAACGACGACACCGCCTCGCTCCACTTGGCCATCTGCCGAATGACGGCCACCTGGGGGAAGTACTGGAACGCACCGCCCCTGTCGGGATAGATGATCCCTTCCCGCCGCGAACTCGTGATGAGCAGCACCCGGTTGCCCTCGGCCTCTTCCACCGCGACGCCCGGCAAGGCGTTCGCGACCCCAGGCCCGTTCGAGGCCATGCAGACGCCGAGCCGCCCGGTGAGGCGGGCATACGCGCCGGCCATGTGGACCGCGCTCGTCTCGTGTCTCGGCGTGAGCAGTCCTATCCCGTTCTCCGCTAGCCTCGAGTAGAAACCGAAATAGGTGCCGTCGATGATGCCGAAGACATGTTCGACGCCCTCCCCCTTGAGGATACGCGCCACGATTTCGCCGCCGAATACCTTGTCCCTCGCCATTGACCTCTCCTCCCGTCAGGCCGGCCCCTCCCGTGAACCGTCAAGACCGGCCCACCCCCGCCCGCGTTCTCGATCTGCCGCTATCGATTGTAGCGTAGCAGAACCGGCCGCCCGGGTCCACGCCGGATTGCACCGCCCCTACCTCGAGCATTTCGCCAGCGGTGAACGTCCCCCGTGACCCGGTTCGCTGGATCGGGATTCCTCCTCAAAGCTATTCCATTGACATATCATGGTGTTTCATACATCCTGTCCAATGAGAGGTACCAATCGCCTCGACGCCGGTCCAACGAAGGTGCTGCCGCGGAGGTCGCTCGTCATGGCTCGATATGTGCGCGTTGTGCTCCCTGTTCTCGTCCTGGCAGTCATCAACCCGTGGGGTTGTACTTCCTCGTCCGATGACGACGCCACCACGGCCATCCCGACTCCCACCCCGGCCGATGCCGACGGCGACGGATTCACACGGTCCCAGGATTGCGACGATTCCGACGCTTCCACCTATCCCGGCGCCAGTGAAATCCCCGGCGACGGCGCCGACAACGATTGCGACGGCGAGGTGGACGAGCAGGTGCCGGTCGAAGACCAGGACCAGGACGGCGACGGGTACTCGATCCGGGAAGGAGACTGCGACGATACCGACCCGAGCGTCCATCCATCCGGAACCGATATCCCTGGCGACGGTATCGACAACGACTGTGACTCCGTCATCGACGAGGCCTGCGAGGGGATCGACAACGCATTCTGCACATGGTCCTGCATCAGCGACGACGACGGCGACGGATTCACAGAGGAGCAGTGCGATTGCGACGACGCCCAACCCGATGCCTACCCGGGCAACCCATCTCCTGACCTCCCCGACGGCGTGGACAACGACTGCAACGGCCTCGAGGGCGAGGGACAGCCATGGGAAACCTGCCCCCACCCGACCGATGCCGGGTCTTGCCTGGGTTCGTGCGACATCGACAACGACGGCGACGGATTCTCCGAGGAACAATGCGACTGCGATGACGCCAACGGCCACGTCTTCCCCTACAACGCTTCCCCCGACATGGCCGACGGCGTCGACGACGACTGCGACGGGCGCGAGGGCGAGGATGACTCCGACGCGAACGGGGACGGCACGACCGAAGCCTGCCAGCAATACGGACCGATAACCTGCTACGGCCGCTGCGACGAAGACGGCGACGGCGACGGCCAGACCGAAGAAGAATGCGATTGCAACGACAGCCTCGATATCGTCTACTTCGGCAACACCGCTCTCCCCGATATCGATGAAAACGGCCTCGACGAGGACTGCGACGGCCAGGACGGCGAGGACGCGCTCGATGATCCCCATACCGGAACGGGAACCGGAACAGGTACGGCCACAGGAACCGGCACGGCGACAGGGACCGGTACAGGAAACCCTTCAGGCAACTACACCACGCTCTGCACCGAATACGGCACGATCTACTGCACCGGCGACTGCGACACCGACGACGACGGGGACGGCCAGACCGAAGAAGAATGCGATTGCGACGACAGCAACATGCTCTCCTACTGGGGGAACGACGTCTACCTCGACATCGACGAAAACCAGGTGGACGAGGACTGCGACGGCCAGGACGGCGAGGACTTCGGCTCCGGCGACATCACCCCGGCTCCCGACACCCTCACGACCGACGCTTGCACCGAATATGGCACCATCGTCTGCACCGGCGACTGCGACACCGACGACGACGGGGACGGCCAGACCGAAGAAGAATGCGATTGCGACGACAGCAACATGCTCTCCTACTGGGGGAACGACGTCTACCCGGACATCGACGAAAACCAGGTCGACGAAGACTGCGACGGCCAGGACGGCGAGGACTCCGGCTCCGGAACCGGAAGCGGCGACCAGACTCCGGGTCCCGCCCCTCTCATGACCGACGCCTGCACCCAATACGGCACCATCGTCTGCACCGGCGACTGCGATACCGACGACGACGGGGACGGCCAGACCGAAGAAGAATGCGACTGCGACGACAACAACATGCTCTCCTACTGGGGAAATGACGTCTACCTGGACGTCGACAAGAACGAGGTCGACGAGGATTGTGACGGCCAGGACGGCGAGGACGCCGGGACCGGTAGCGCCGACCAGACCCCGGATCCCGGCACCCTCACAACGGACGCCTGCAGCGAATACGGCACCATCGTCTGCACCGGCGACTGCGCCACCGACGACGACGATGACGGGCTGTCCGAGGAGCAATGCGACTGCGACGATAGCAACCCGGCATCGTACTACGGCAACACCCTGTACGCAGACATGGAAGAAAACGGTATCGACGAGGACTGCGACGGTCTCGACGGCGAAGACGCTGGACAGGAAACCGGGACTGGCACCGGCACCGGCACCGGCACCGGGCCGGGATCCGGGACAGGCTCGGAGACCACCGTCGCCTGCGACCCCTACGGCACCATCGTCTGCAAGGACGCCTGCGACACGGATGACGACGGCGACGGCTACTCCGAGGAGCAATGCGACTGCGACGACTTCAATCCCACCGTCTACTTCGGAAACACCCAGTACCAGGACATCGCCAACGGCGTCGACGAAGACTGCGACGGCGTCGACGGGGAGGACGACACCGGGTCGGGCTCGGGATCGGGAACAGGAACAGGCACCGGCACTGGCCAGAACCCGGGAGACACGACGGATGCCTGCCCGGAATACGGCACCATCACCTGCGCCGGCGACTGCGCCACCGACGACGACGATGACGGGCTGTCCGAGGAACAATGCGACTGCGACGATAGCAACCCGGCATCGT
>JAJRTE010000169.1 GCA_024278455.1 Myxococcota bacterium | reverse complement strand
CGGGTCCTGGCGAGAACTACACGAAGCGCTCGAAGCCTACCGGGAATGCGACCGGAAAGCCACCGGGCGAGACCCGCTAGTGCGCGAGGCTTCCAGCCGTCTCGCCGCACGGCGACGCCGGCTCGAGTCCCGGATTCAGCAACTCTCATCCGGGGGGAGACGCCACCGTGGATGGCGCGCGGAGCTTGACAGGCTCGCCAGGGATGCCAGCGCGCTGGGCATGGAAGACGCGGCCGGGCAGGCCCGAGAGGCGCTGGCTACGGCCGCGCCCGACGAGCGGCGGGACGACCGCGTGGAAGCCCCTGAGGGCAGGCATGATCGACCGCGGCACGACGATCAGCCCGGTGCGAGGACGCGCGACGGCCGGGAGGAACGGGGGAGAAGGAGAGAACGCACCCGGTTCCGGGCCGAAGGCGATACTGTCACCGGTCCCGGCGAAACGCCCGGGCGCCGCACTGCATCGTTTCCCGACGAGAGCGCCTTACTCGCCGCGTTGAAGGATGCCCGCAGCGATCGCCGGAGGCTTCGCATGACCATGCCGATGCTCGAGAGTTTGCTCGGGTCGGACCCGCGGCGCGGGCTCAAGCTGTTGAGGGATGCCCTTCCACTGTTCCAGTACCCGGACGCCATGGATCGGCCCCTGTCCCGGCTGGTGCAGCGGGGGGTTCCCGGGGATGAATTCCTGCCGCGCCTGCGACGTGTCGTCGAAGGCCACCCGGGCGGAAGAGGATTCCCGAACACGATATCCGAGATAGGCTCCCGCGAACACCCCGAACCGTGGAAACAGGTTCTGGCTCAACTCAAGCTGAAAAAGTAACGCCGCGGGGAGGTCGTCCCGACGTTCAAGCATGCGCGCCGGGGAAGAACCGCTTCCTCACCCACAAGACCACGCCGATGACGACCCCGAACGCACCAACGACAGCGAGCGTCCTGGCATTGAGAAGATCCATCATCGACTCGGCTTCTCGGACGGTGGAGAGGGTCATCAGGATGGCGACGAGCCATGGCGTGACCCCGATGCAAGATCCGACGAGGTAGTCTCGCGTCTTGATCCCGCTGGCCCCGATGAGCCAGGTCAACGGTGGGAACAGGAACAGCGCCAGCCGCAGCACGATGATGATGGTCAGACCGTTCTGCTCGAGCTTCTTGTCGTACTTGGCGAGGAAGCTGTTGTCGAGCATGGGCCTGAAGTAGTCTCTCAGGAAGAAGCGAGCGATCAGGAAGGCGGTGGAGATGCCGGCGTTGCAGCCGATCCAACTGTAGATCAGGGCCGCCCAGAAGTCGTAGAGCATGCCCCCGGCCACGATGATGACCAGTTCGGGCATGTGGAGCAGGATGAACGCCCAGGCCAGGAGAATGAACAGGGGGGGGCCGTACGGCTCGTGGGCCCACCCGCGCAGCGTATCCAGGTGGTCCTGGATGTTCTCGTAGGTGACCACCTGCTCCAGGTCGGTCTGCTTGACCACGACCGTGACCACGACCACCAGCACGCCCAGGAGGATGAGCTTCCACCATCGTTTCCAGCCGCGCGGTTTTTCGGCCGGCCCCGGCCGATCCCCGCCGCCCGCCTCCACGCGATCGTGCGCTTCCGCACCGGTTCGGCCACCAAGAGGTGCCTGTTCCGGCGCGTCCGCCGGGAGTTCCGGCGTCCCTGTGCTGTCGTTCTGTGCAGGCATCTCGCTTTTCCTCTGAATATTGCGGCGAGCCAGGTTGGTCACAAAAGACGCTCGTTATGCCTTTTGGCAGAAATGCTGGCAGGCCGTCAACCGTTTTCGGCCGGACCGGGGTGGGATGCATTCGGCGGGAGAGCAATCGTCCGCGTCTGGAGGGGGGGGCGCGGGAGGCGGGTCAGTTCGCCGCGGGCCTGGCTTTCCTTTTCTTCGCCTGGTAGACGGTCACGTATCCGTTGGGCGCTCCGGGAACGGCCCCCTTGACCATGACGATGTTGCGTTCCGCATCGACCCGGCAGACCTCGAGATTCTGCACGGTCACGGACCGGTTGCCCATCTGGCCGGCCATGCGCTTGCCTTTCCACACGCGCCCGGGCGTCAGGCGGCATCCAATCGAGCCGCCGTGCCGGAAGTACTCGTGTGTACCGTGGGTTTGCTCGAAGCCCGAGAAGTTGTGGCGCTTCATGACACCCTGGAACCCCTTGCCCTTGGAAGTCCCGGACACGTCAACGAAATCCCCGACATGGAAGACATCGGCGCGGAGTTCCTGCCCCACCTCGAACTGGTCGACCTCGCCAGGCTCGAGCCGGATCTCCTGCACGACCTTCTTGGGCGTCACCCCGGCAGACTCGAAGTGGCCCCGTTCCGGCTTCGTGCACCGCGTCTCCTTCTTGTCCAGGAACCCGAGTTGGATCGCCTCGTACTTGTCCCGATCGGGCGTCTTCTTCTGGAGCACGGTGCAGGGCCCCACCTGAATGACCGTGACGGGAATGACCTCGGTCTCCGTGAATATCTGTGTCATCCCGAGCTTCTTGCCAAGCAAACCTAGTCTCATGTCAGAACTCCGCGGACAGACGTGGGATTCATATTCCATTCGCCGAAGCGAAACATCATCGCGACAATCGAAACGCGGTACATTACCTTGCGCCGGATCGAATGTCAACACCGAAACGCACCGAGCAATCCGCGCTGCAAGGGTTTTTGGAGAGATGGGAGTACTTGCGGCTCCGTGCTTACTGGGATCTTGAGGCTGCGAGCGGGTCCCCGCCCCCCGTGCGATCAAGAGAACTGCAAATGTGGGCGCGAGGATTCCGGTTGGGTGGGCGACCTGGCGCGACTGGATGGGGTGCGAGTGGGGGAGCGAGCAGACCGGCCCCGTTGCCAACGTCGTGCCTGGCGTGCCGTTTTGCTACCCACTGTCTGCTTTCTCCTCCTCTTGCGTCGTAGTCGGTCCGGGGTGGAATCCGCTCCAAATAGGCTGTGACCCGCCTTCCAGGGCGTTTCCGGCGTGGAATCGGGGGTAATTTTGTTTCACCGGCCTCGGTTCGCCGCGAAACTACTCGGGTTCTGGACAGGGCGGTTGGCTCCCGACAGTAAGGCTGGCGGGGGCGCCACCGCATGGTGCCAGGCGAGGAAAAGACTGGCCGCGAGCCGCCGGACGAGGCATTCTGAGACATGGCCGAACTGCTCGAGGTACTGCGTGGCGTCTGCGCGGCATCGGGCTGCGAGAAAACCAACCGCCGAGGATGGACCGGCACCGTTCCGGGAAAGGAGGAAAACGATGCGACACATCGAGAATTGGACAGCCGTTCTCGTGCTTGCGGGGTATCTCCTGGCGCCGGCCTCGACCCATGCTGCACGGGTCGAGCGACCAGGCTGGGAGGACACGGCACAGGAACTGGGGTCATTGGGCGGCTACGTGCGTGAGGGGGACCCGGACCAGGGCATGGAGATCGAAGGCGCTGTCGTGACGCTCAGCGACGGCCAGGTCGCCTTCACCAACGGAAGAGGCTACTTCGAGTTCCAGGGCATACCGGCCGGGGCCTACGTGATATCCGTCGAGGCGGAATGCTACGAACCCAATGCGGTGGACGCATTCGTGGAACCCGACACCCTGAACATTCAAAACGTGGGGCTGGAACCCATTCCCGGTTGCGAGGCGGACGAAGGGGGGTGCAGTGCTCCGGCCAGGCTTGCGACCGGCTCGAACGACACCGGACGCCCCGCAGGCGCCGCTGCCGGCTGGCTCGTGCTCTCAGGGCTGTTGCTGCTCGGCCTGCGCGCTCGCCGGCACCAGGACCACTGACCCCCGCGTTGCTGCCGGACCCGAACACGCCGCCGGCCGCCACGCTGGCTGCAACGCCTGGACCCCGCCTGCTGCCGCAGCCGTCACCTGCCCGGCGGGCCGGAGGCGCGGGCCACGTCGACTCGAGCGAAATGGAACAGGCTGCTCGACGGCATGAAGACGAGGGAGGAGTCGGGGCTGTCATGGTTCGGGAACAGGCTCTGGATGAGAATGACGTGCAAGGTCGAGCCGTCCGCTGCGTCGTAGAAGGCCAGGTCCTCCGTCTCCAGGAACGGGTCCGCTGTGAACACGCCCGGGAGGTCGGCGAGTCGGAAGAGTTCCTCCACTTGGCCGGTCTCCAGATCGATTCTGTAGATCGATTTGGTGTCGTTATCGCTGGCGGCGTAGAGAGCGCCGTCATGGACCTTGGCGCCCTGGATGCGCCCTATGGAGGGGTGGAGGTCGAGGGATCCCAGGTACGAGAGGTCCCGGAGATCGTAGTAGTTGATGGCATCCACGGGGTTCCATTCGGCAGAGTAGAGCAGGCCTCGATCCGCGTCCACGGCGACCCATGGAACGCCCTCGGTCTGGTGCTCCCAGGGCAGGAGGTAGCTCATGCCGGTATACACGAGCGTCTTCGCGTTGAACAGGGCCACGTAGGGGTAGAGGTAGTCGCCGCTGTCCTCGATCGGGGCGTACAGCAAGCCGTGATAGATGTCTATCCCGCCGATGTGTCTACCCCCGACGGCCAGGATGTCGGCAGGAATGGCCATTGGGTCAACGCGCAGCACCTGGTAGTCCGTGGTGGTGCGCTGCAGCCCGTACTGCCATGAAAACAGCAGGGAGTTCGTGTCCGGGTCGTGGGTCACGCCCTGGGAGCGGGAGAGAGCACCGGCGAGGAAGAATCGATCGGTCCCGGTGTAGACCCAGGTTTCGCCCGCCTGAGCCTGCCGGCTCGGGCTCAGCGCGCTCGAGAAGCCGGCCACCACGGCCAGGCAGGCGAGCGCATGCAGGATCGAGAGAGTTGAGTTGCGCGTCATGGGAATCTCTCCTTACTATTGCGAGAAAGTCTTGCCCCCGGCCGCATGGAACGAGGGTCGCCACCTGCTTCCTCCTCTTCTGCTCATTCGCTGCCGTCCTCGAGGGTGAAATAGAAGGTGGCCCCCTTGCCTTCCTCAGCCCTTGCCCAGATCCTGCCGCCATGGCGCGTCACGACACGCTTGACCGTCGCCAGGCCGATCCCGGTTCCAGGATACGCGGCTTCGTCATGCAATCGCTGGAACGGCTGGAAGAGTCTTCTTGCATGGGCCATGTTGAACCCCGCACCGTTGTCGCTGACGTGGAAGGCGCTCACTCCGTCGATATCCACCCTGCCCACCCGGATTTCGGCCACCGGCACGCCCGACGTGAACTTCCAGGCGTTTCCAAGCAGGTTTTGCAGGAGTTGCCTGAGGAGATCGCGATCACCTCGAGCCACCAGGCCAGGTTGGATGTCCACCACGACATCGCGATCGGCCTGGTCCAGCCTGAGACGGGCCACGATGTCCGCGGCGAGTTCGGACAGGTTCACCTCCTCCTTGACAAGCTCTGCTCGAGTGACCTGCGCGAGGTCGAGCAACGCCTTGATGAGGCGCTCCATCTGGCGCGTGGCGTCGGCGATACGGTCGAAGTATTCCACGACCTCCAGCGGGAGTTTCGCGCCGTGGTCTTCCTTCGCGATGTGGCAGAAGAAGTTGATGGTTCTCAATGGAGTACGCAGATCGTGGGACACCGAGTAGGCGAACGACTCGAGTTCGGCGTTGGCGGTCTGAAGTTCCACGGTCCGGCGCTGAACGCGCGCCTCGAGTTCCTGGTTGAGCCTCTGGATGGCTTCCTCGGCCCTGTGGCGCTCGGTGATGTCCCGCACGACCGAGATGACGGCTCGAGCCGTGCCATCCTCGTGCCGGATCAGGGACGCGCTGAGTTCTCCGTGGAACGTCGTGCCGTCGCGCCTGATGCATAGAAGCGGGAAGTCGCGCAACACGCCCCGATCGATCACCCGGTTGAAGGCTTCTATCCCTGCCGCGCGTTCTCGAGGGTGCACGAGCCTGGCGGCGGGCTGGCCGGCCATGAGGTCGCGGGTGTCATATCCGAACAGGTCGGCGGCCTGCGGAGACACGAACGTGAGAAACCCGTCGAGGTCGGTCATGATCGTGGCGTCGGGGGAAGTCCTCACCAGGGTGCGGTAGAGGGTCATCGTGTCGCGCAACCGCTGCTCGGCCTGCCTGGTCTTCGTCACGTCGTCATAGACCGCGACCACCTCGCCGGACGGCAGACGGTAGATATAGTTGTCCCGCCATCCCTGGATACGGTTGTCGCGGTATTCGGCGGCAGGGAAATGCTCCGGCGTGCCGGTCCAGTATACGCGCTGAAGTACTTCGAAGATGCCGAACGCCCGGACCCCGGGGAAGACTTCGGTGAGCCTGCGGCCGATGAGCGCCTCGCGGTCGACCTGCTCGATACGTTCACCTGCCCGGTTGAAATCCACGAACACGAAATCCTTGCCCCCGTCGATGGCCCGGTAGACCGCGACGCCGCTGCTCATGGCATCGAACAGTTCCCGGTAGCGCTGCTCGCTGTCGTGTACCCTGGCGACCGCCTCGCGGGCCGCGACTTCCAGTTCGATGGCGTGGAGAGCGAATCCCAGGTCTCCGGCGACTTCGATCAGCAGGTCTTTTTCGTCGCTTTCCAGCCGGTGGGTGATGGGGACCGCGACGGACAGCTTGCCCGTGACCCGCGACTCGTGTGCGAGCGGGCTGCTCAGGACGACTCGAGGCGGCAGTCCTGCCCCGAGAGGACAGCTCGAGCAGGCGGCCGGATCGTGGATGATGTGTAAAGCGCTGCCCGTCTGACTGTCCTCCAGCCGGCAGTCGGAGGGGAGCCCGTTGCGGTAGAGTTCGAGCAGGTCCGAGTCGTTGATCTCGAGCCCGGCCTGTGCCGCCGAGATCGGGCGATTCGTCGTATCCCAGGCCACCGCCCAGGCGGCGATGTAGCCTCGCGTGTCGGCCAGGTGGCGACACGACCCGCTGAGCAGGCGGTATGGGTCCTTCTCCCGGGTAATCAACTGGTTGACGTTTCTCACCGCTCTCAAGACCGCGTTCAGGTCCTGTACCTGCTGCTCGGCACGGGCGAGTGCATCTTTGGCACGCCTCAATTCGTCCACTTCAGCGGTGCTGGCGTCGAGAGCGCATCCCAGTTCGGCCCGCGTCAAGGTGTCGTGCGAAGCAGTCATCGAAGGCCCCCGTGCCGGATTCACGAAAAACGACGCCACGAAGCAGGTCGAGATCCTGTTGGCATCATACCCGAAACAGGTGGAGAAACAAGTGGCGGCGCGACGGCGGTCCGTGCGCGATATGGATGTGGAGCAGGCATCGTGCCGGCGATATGGATGTGGAGCAGGCATCGTGCCGGCGATATGGATGTGGAGCAGGCATCTTGCGGGCCGATGGTGGCGCTGCCTGGTCCATCGGCTATACTGGTGACCATCGACCGGGGCGGTGAGCGCCGGCCCACACATGCACGACCGCACACACAACGAGAGGCGTACCGATGAGAATCCTGTCCATGCCTTTCTTGCTCCCGATCACAACGACAGTTCTGCTGCTGCCCGCCGGGTGCGGCCCATCTCCGGACGGCGAGCCGACGGCGCCGGTGACCTCCCCGACCCCCGGGACGGGGTCGCCGGAACCGGTTTCGCCTTCCCCGTCGCCCGAGTCGCCGACTCCGGCTCTTCCTGCCTCTCCGCCCCCGGTGTCCCCCACGCCTCCCGTATCGCCGGGCGCGACGGCAACCCCGATGGTCGAACCTTCCCCGACACCCCCGGCCGCCCCGACGCCGGAGTCCACGCCGGAATGGGTTTCCACGCCGTCGCCCGCGCCCGCCGCGACCCCGACCCCCGTCCAGGCGGTTTCTCCAACTCCGCCGCACCTCGCTTCGCCGACGCCGCTCCCGACGCCGCTTCCGGCCGTGCCACCGGTACTGCTCGAGGACACCACCAACCCCATCCCCCTGACGAAGCGGTTCGAAGTGCAGCTCGATCACTCTGCGCCAATTCGCCTAACGTGCGACGAGCAAGGGGGGGGCCAGGAACGCCACCGGATCCGGGCCGAGGGGGGGGATCGCTACGCCCTTTCGCTACGCGGCCTCAAGCCGGACACGGGCTATACCTGCGTCGTCGAGTCGCTGGACGGGTCGGGCCTCGCCTCGAGCCCGGTGCAGGTGGCCACCGACCCGCTCCCTTCGGACCTCGAGCCGCCGGTGTTGATGGTCCAGGATGCCCCACGGGAAGACATCGGCTACGCACTGTTCAACTATTCCTACGACATCGGGGGATGGGAGTATGAGTCCCGCTACCTCGTCATCCTCGACGCCGACGGCAACGTCCGCTGGTATCTCCCAGGCATCGGCGGAGGCACCATCGACACGACCTACCTCGGGGACAACCGGATCATCTACGGCGGGTACGCCTTCGGCGAGACGCTTCCCACCATCATGGACCTGGACTGGGTCGTCTATTTCGTGGATCAATCCGGACCCCAAACACCACACGGCTGGGTCGGCTCCTATCATCACGACGTCGGCCTCTCTCTCGAAGGCGACGCCATCTTCGCCCTGATGACGATCATCATGGACGATACCTACCAGGGCTACACGGTGCGCCACGTGGACCTGGATTCCAACCTCCTCTGGGAATGGGACTCGGGCGTGGACGGGCTCGACGCCGGCTACCTGCCCCCCGGAGACGGCACCACCGGCGACCCCTACCACGCCAACTCCGCCCAGGACGTGTGGGAGAACGGCAGGAGATACGTCTACGTGGGAATGCGCCACCTGAGCGAAATCATCAAGATCGACTACGAAACCAAGGCCGTCGCCTGGAAGCTCGGCGTGGACGGCGACTTCGCGCTGCTCGAGCCCGACGGCACCCCGGGCGAGGACCATCGCTGGTTCTTCATGCAGCACGACGCCAAGCGGTACGGGGACCGCATGGTCATCTACGACAACGGGCTGCTGCGACGCGAATACGGCGGAGCCTACAACTACAGCCGCGCCCTGGAACTCGAGCTGGACGAGCAGGCGATGACCGCCCGGATCACGTTCGAGTACGACGAGGCCGACGAGGGCTGGCTCGAGGAGGCCTGGGGTGGGTGCGACCTGCTGGACAACGACAACTACTTCGTCGCCATGGGCCACTGCTGGGGCTGCAACAATGACGTGCACTTGTCCGCCCTCGTGGAGGTCGATCCCCAGGGACGACAGGTCTCCAGGCTCGAATGGACCAATCCCCAGGTGGCCCTCTACCGCGCGGACCGAATCGACGGGTGCGCGATCTTCAACAACGTGACCTACTGTCCGGACGTCGAGTGACCATCACCGTGGCACGGTCCAGCTCCTGTCAAGGCACCGTGCAGCCGGAAGTCTCACCGCCAGGCGCCTGGCCGGCACCGCTCGCCGCGCTGGCATCGCTTTCGGCGCTGAGGCGCTCGCTGAGCGCCCGGAGCTGCCTGCGGGCCGGCTCACCTTGCGGGAACGTCTCGAGCCGGTTGCAGGGCCGACGCCAGCGTTGTTGACCAGAATGTCCAGGCCGGGATGGCGTGCCTCTACCTCCGCGGCGAGACGGCGCACGTCGGCCAGCGACGCAAGATCGGCGATGATGGGCTCGACAGAGGAATTCCCGGTGGCGTCCCGGATCGCGGCAACCGTCCCGTCACATCGCGCCGGGTCGCGCCCGTGGATGAGTACGGTGGTGCCTCGAGCCGCCAGTTCCATGGCCGTCGCCCGGCCTATGCCGCTGGTAGCGCCGGTCACGAGCACCACCGGCGGGTTGCGGGTGTATGTCAGCTTGCCTTCCATGGCTCCGCTCCTGCAGACCATCGGCCGGATGGATGCGTGGCTTCATTCATGATGGCTTCCTCGGATGGTAACGAAACGCGCAATGGGCGTCACCTTTGGACAGCGTGAGGCCGCGGTGGAGTTCAAGCCCCCACTTGTCGGCCAGGGGGAAATCAAGGTCGCAGAACGCCGCGCTGCAGAGTTTGGATAGTCCCGCGCGGGCAAAATACTCGGATACCGGGCACCGGTGCACGTCGAACCCCACGGTTTGGTCACCGCAGTCCACGTAGTGCATTCGATAGCCGGGCCGTGCGTAAGGAAAACGCATGAAGAGATCCATCGCCATTCTGACCCGCGAGAGGGGATCACGGGACCTGAGCCGGGTCACCGCCCAGGGCAACCATGCGAGCTTCCTGTAGACCCGCCACGTGATTTCCGCGGTGAGCCGAAGCGCCTTGGCGTCCGGCACTTCATGGTGCAAGAGCGAACGAAACAGCGCCGCGGTATGGGCAGCAAGCCGGACCATGACCCGTGCGCCGATCGTGGATTCACGCGGTATCGATCGCGAATATTCACGATACAGGGCTTTCGTCATCGCAAAAACAGTGCGAGACGCTCCGGCGCCGAGTGCCGTTGCTACAGCGCGGCGTGTTTCGTGCCGGATGAGCGGACGAACGATCGTGACGAGTATCGCGTCCAGGCCCATGTCGTGTCCTCGAGGCTGCCCAACCGTGTTTCGGTGGACCCTCGATCGTCCTGTTGTGGCGGCGTGCCGCCTGGTACGTCCTCGAGAGCGTATCGATGCTAGGACAGGACGCTGGGACAGTCAATGCTATTCGACCCGTTCGCCCTTTGCCACGCCCGGCCGTGTTTGGCGGCGTCATGTCGCCTGCCCGCTATCACGACCAGGTGGGCTTGGTGCCGTGTGGCCTGGGGGCCGGAATCTGTTTACCGGGGTTCGGAGTGGCGGGGGCCGCTCTCTTCGGCAGGCTCCTGGAACAGCGCCGAGACGAACCGCTCCGGGTCGAATGCCTGGAGGTCCTCGAGCCTTTCGCCGACACCAATGAATTTTACCGGCAGGTCGAGTTCGTCGACGATGGCTACCACGATACCACCCTTGGCCGTCCCGTCGAGCTTGGTGAGGACCAGGCCGGTCAGGGTGGTGCCTTCGTGGAACACTCGAGCCTGGGCCAGCGCGTTCTGGCCCATGGTGGCGTCGAGGACCAGGAGGACTTCGTGTGGGGCTCCGGGAACGGCCTTGCCGATGACGCGGCGGACCTTCTTGAGTTCCTCCATCAGGGCGACCTTGGTGTGTAGTCTTCCGGCGGTGTCGGCGATGACCACGTCGGTGTTTCGGGCCTTGGCTGCCTGGAGGGCGTCGAAGATGACCGAAGCGGGGTCCGCGCCCTCCTTGTTCTTCACGATGGACGCCCCGGCCCGGTCCGCCCAGACCTCGAGCTGCTCGATCGCGGCGGCCCGGAAGGTGTCCCCCGCGGCGAGAATGACCTTCCTGCCGGCCGAGGTGAACCGGCTGGCCAGCTTGCCGATGGTGGTGGTCTTGCCCGTCCCGTTGACGCCTACGACCAGGATGACGAACGGAGGTTCGTCGATGTCGCGCAGACCGGTGTCGTCGCGCTGAAGTATGCTCAGGATGCGCTCTTGGAGGAACGCGCGCAGGGTCGAGGGATCCTGCAACGCCTCCCGGGCCACCTCCCGGCGCATCTCGTCGAGCAGGCGCTGGGTCGTCCGCACGCCGATGTCCGCCGTGATGAGCACGGCCTCGAGTTCCTCGTACAGGGCTTCGTCGATCTCCTTGCGGCCGCGAATGACGGCATCGAGCCGTTCGACGAACTGGGTTTGCGTCCTGGACAACCCCTGGACGAGACGTTTGAACAACGTATCCGGGGGAGGTGCGGGCCTGGCCTCGGCTTTCCGAGGAGCGGGGGGTGCTTCTTCCTCCCCGAGGGGTTCCCGCTCCTCGGGGGGCGCTGGTGCGAGCGCCGGTGCTCCTGGGAGCGCGCCATCGACCTCCTTCTCGGCCTCCTCCAGCGGCGGTGGGGGCTTTGCGGCCGGTTCTCGAGGTGGTGGGAGGCGCTTGCGGTGGGCGCGCCGGATGAGAAATGCCGAGGCCACGACGATTAGTACGCCGGCCAGGATGTACAACCACAACCATTCCATGATGCCCTCCTCGTCCCCCGGGGGCGCGTGCAGGCCAGACCGGGATCAGTCGTGTCCTTGCAACTCGACGGCGACCAGGCGCGACACGCCCGGCTCCTCCATCGTAACGCCGTAGAGGGTATCTGCCATCTCCATTGTCTGCTTGTTGTGCGTGATGACGATGAACTGGGACATGCGGGCAAGCTCCCGGATGACTTCGTGAAACCGTCCACTGTTGACGTCGTCCAGCGGTGCGTCGACCTCGTCGAGGATGCAGAACGGGCTGGGGCGCACCAGGAACAGGGCGAATATCAGCCCGATGGCCGCCATGGCCTTTTCCCCCCCGGACAGAAGGTTCATGTTCTGGAGCCGCTTGCCAGGAGGCTGGACGATGATGTCCACGCCCGTCTCGAGGATGTCGCTCTCGTCGGTCAGGACCAGCCTTGCCGACCCCCCGTCGAACAGCTTCGAGAAGATCTTCTCGAAGTTGGCATTGATGGCGTCGAACGTCCGCCGGAAACGGGTGCGCGACGTGCGATTGATCCGGTTGATGGCCGCCTTGATGGACGCCACGGACTGCTTGAGATCCTCTTGTTGCTCCTCGGTGAACGCTGTGCGTTCCTCGAGCGTTCGATACTCCTCGACGGCAGCGAGGTTCACCTCGCCGATCCGGTTGAGCTGCCGCCTGGCATCCGTCGTCTCTCGCTCCCATCGCCGGATGAGGTCGCCGGCGGACTCGCCGGACTTGGGCGTCAATTCGTGCCTGAGCGCTGCCACGACCCCGGCCTCGAGGACCAGGGTTTCGCCAGAGTCCGGATCGGTCAAGGTGACCACGGACGCCGGGTCCGCCTCGGCCGCGGCCTTCTCGATGTCCGACGGGGCCTGCCCGAAAACGCTCCAAAGGGGGGTGATCGACCCTTCGAACCGCTCCTCGATTCCGCTTCTCACGTGCTCGAGCTGCAGCTCGAGTTCCGAAATCTCGAGAGCCGCCTTGTCGGCTGCCTTGCGCAACTCGTCGTGGCGGGACCGGGCGGATTCGAGCCGGGATTCCAGTTGTGCCATCGCCAGCCTCGCCTCGCCGTATTCGGCCTCGATCCTCGAGATCGCTGCTCGAGTGTTTTCGGCCTCCCGGGTGAGTGCCTCGAGCTGGCCGGCGGCGTGTTCGCGCGCTTCCGTCGCCCGTTGCGCCTCGACCTCGATGGCCTGCCGCCGCCGGGTCAACGCCTCGACAGACTTCCGGAGTTCGTCCCGCTCCGCCTCGAGACGCTTCCACGTCCGGGCAGCCTCGTCGCGGCGGGCACGGGTCCCCGAGATCTCCAGCTTCGTTCGGGTCACCTGCTCGCGCACCGCCTCGAGTTCCGAAGCGGTCTCCTGGACCCGGGCGTCGAGAGCCTCGAGTTCCCCTTCCCGCGACTGGCGGGCGCCTTCCTCGGCCTCGAGCCGGCCGCGGGCCGCGGCCCGTTCTCGAGTGATTTCCTCGAGCTGCGTCTTCAGGCTCCGCAAGTCGAAGGTCCGCATGCGGACCTGGTTGCGGGCTCGAGCGATGTCGTTGTCGGTTTGTTGGATGTCTTTTTCCGCGGCTGCGACCTCCAGGTCGAGCCGGTGGCTCCTCTCGCGCCACGTGTCCCGCTCGGTCGCGATACGTGCGGCCTGGTCTCGAGCCTCGCGCAGTGCCGCGGCCTGGGCCTTGCGTTGCGCCTCCAGGCTCGAGATTTCCGTCTCCAGGGACCGGGTTTCCTCCTTTTTTTGGAGCAATCCCCCTTGCTCACGGCCGCCGCCCCCGGACAGCGCACCGCCGGGCTCGAGCACGCACCCGTCCGGGGTGACGAAGGTGCACGGGCAGCCGTCCCGGTGCAACCGGATGGCGTCGTCCACCGATGCGACGAGCACAGCGTCTCCGAGCAGGACCCGCGCCAGGGGGTCGCTTCCTTCGTCCGCCAGGCCGGCCAGCAGACCCAGGACGCCCGCAGCTTCCGGAATCGGCGGCGAGTCCGGCACGGGCGCATCTCGAGGCACCAGCCGCACCCGGCCCGCTCCCACGGCATCGACGAACGCCAGGGCGTTCCGGGCCTCCTCGAGCGTGGTGACCACGACCGATTCCAGCCGGTGGCCGAGCAGGGATTCGACGGCGGTGACCTGCTCGGACCGCACGTCCAGGAGATCCACGACGGTCCCCAGAACGCCTGCACTACGGTAGTCGCGCAACAGCGCGCGGACGCCCTCTCCGTAGCCCTCGAGGTTGCGCTGCAACTCACGGAGCGATTGCAGCCTGGAGCGCTTCGCGGCGAGCAGGTCGCTGCTTCGGTTCAGGGTGTCGTCGCGTTCGCGGATGCTCGAGGCGACCTGCTTGCGCTCGGCCTCCAGGCGGTCCAGGGCGGTGCGCGCCTCGTCCCGATCCCGCCTGCGGGCCTCGAGGGTCCGGGCGAGTTCGGCACGGCCGGTCTTGAGACGATCGAGATCCTCGCCGAGTGCGACAAGTTCTTGTTCGGTCCGCGCGATACGCTGGCCCAGGTCCTTGTCCCGCCGCTCGAGATTGGCGATGTGGTTGCGCAATCGTGCCACCGCGGTAAGGTGCCCAACGATGGCCCGCTTGCCTCCCTCGAGCTGCGAGGCGACTTCGGCCCGGGCCTTGGCCAGGCGTTGTTGACCGGCCTCGAGGTCGGTCAGGCGGGTCGATAGTGTCTCGAGATCGGCTTCGAGCCCGGCGCGTTCCTGGTCGGCCTGTTGCAGGCGGTGACCGATGTCGCGCCCGCGGGTGTCGGTGCGCCCCCGTGCCTCCTCGAGTTCGGTCTTGCGTTGCTCGATCGACCGGATGCGGTCTCCCTGGAGCCGGAGCGTGTTCTTGTGCACCTGGATCGCTGCCTCCGTCCGGGACAGGTTCTCCTTCAGCCGCCCCATGCGCCTGCCACGGTCGCCAAGGCGGGACCGGGCCTGCTCGAGGTCGTTTCGGGTCGCTTCCAGGGCCTTCTCGAGGTCTCCAAGTTGCCCGGTCAGGGCCTGGTGGCGGGAGCGGACCTCGGCGCGCCGGCTGCTGAGCTGTCCCCACTTGAGCAGCGCCACAACCAGGTCTCCAAGGCGCGTTCGAGTCCGCAGCGCCTGGTAGCGTCTCGCCTTGTCAGCCTGGCGCTCGAGGCTCGCGAGCTGGCGCCGGAGTTCCCGCAGCAGGTCGTTGACGCGATCCAGGTTCTGCTGCGTGCGCTCGAGCTGCTTGAGGGCCTCGTCTCGGCGTGCCTTGTAGCGGGTGATGCCGGCAGCTTCCTCGAGGAGTTTTCTGCGTTCCTCGGGGCGCGCGGCCACGATAGCGTCCACGCGGCCCTGCTCGACAATGGAGTAGGCGCGGGTGCCGGCGCCGGTGTCCATGAACAGATCCTGGACGTCGCGGAGACGGCAGAGCAGGCCGTTGATCCGGTACTCCGACTCCCCCGAACGGTGCAACACGCGCGTCACCTGGATCTCCGACAGGGGCGCATAGGCCCCGGCGAACGGACCGTGGGCGTTCGACAGGGTGAGGGTAACCTCCGCCAGGCCCACCGGCGCACGCCTGGCACTGCCGTTGAAAATCACGTCGAGCATGCCCTGTCCGCGCAGGTTCCGGGGGCTCTGCTCGCCGAGAACCCACTTGACGGCATCCAGGACGTTGCTCTTGCCGCACCCGTTGGGACCGACAATGGCAGTAACGCCGTCGCCGAATCGAAAGACCACGTGGTCGACGAACGACTTGAACCCCTGTATCTCCAGTTGCTTGATACGCATTTTGGTGGTGTCCGGGCGTTGCTCGAGGGGAGGCGGCGACCCCACAGGCTTTACGATATAGCATCGTCAGCCACTTCGGGAAAGCCAGAATGGGCCGGTCCTCCTCGATCGCGCGGGCGCGCTACGGCGCGTTTTGGTTTTGCCTCTCCGTCGTGCCGGGATAGAATCTGGCCTGGCCGTGCCGTCGAGTTGCAGTTGGAGTGTGGTGTGTTACCGGGAGCTGTTCCATGTGTCGCTGTCGTGTGGGCGGGCCGAGCGCCCTGTTGTTCTGTGGTGTCTATGCGATATCTTGCCTGATTGCGTGTTCTGGCGACGATCTGACGACGCCCACGCCCGAGCCGAGTCCCACGCCGGAACCGGTCTGCCGGCTCGCCTGGGACCCGCCGGCGATAGACTTCGGGACCGTCCTCACCCGTGAGAGCGTGAGCATCGATGCGACCCTGGCAGCGGTGGGGACGCTCGAGTGCGCGGTGCGTGAGGTGATGATCGAAGGTCCGGCGTCCAAGCAGTTCGAAATCGACGGGGGACCCGACTTGCCGCGGACCATCCTGCCGGGAGGCGCGGGGTTGCGCTACACGTTCCGGTTCGCGCCCCGGTACGGCGGCACGTTCGAGGCGTTCGTGACCGTCGATGCCGAGGACGAGGATGTCGAGCTGCCCCTGGCTGCGGTGGCCGTCATGCCGGACGAGGACGGCGACCTGGTGGATGATCGTGACGACAACTGTCTCGGGCTTTCCAATCCGGACCAGTGGGATTGGGACGAGGACGGCGTGGGGGATGACTGCGACGACTGCCCCCGGGATCCGGAGAACGACGTCGATGGTGACGGCGTCTGCAGCAACAAGGACAACTGCCCCGATGTGGCGAATCCGGACCAGGGCGATTCGGACCTGGATTTCATCGGGGATGCTTGCGACGCCGAGGACTGTGACGGGCGGGACAACGACGGCGACGGCCTGGTGGACGAGGACTTCGACGATCTCGACGGTCAGGGTGGCGCCGATTGCCACGACGACGACGGGGACGGCCTGAGCGAAAACGAGGGGGATTGCAACGATGCCGAGAACACCGCTTACCCTGGCGGTATCGAAGCGTGGTACGACGGCCTGGATTCCGATTGCGACGGGAACGAGAACCCAGACCCCTGCACGGTCCTGCCCACCGTGACCACGGTCGAAGTGACGGACGAGTGCGACACGGATCTCGAGGCCGAATTCTTCGCCCTGTGCATGGACGCTTGCGGTGACGACATCCGTGTCGTCGCAGCGGTGGCCAACCGGGGAGCGCAGGCGAGCCCGGCCGGCACGGACCTCCTGTTGCGTGGTGTCATGCAGGACGGGACTGGAGCCGTGCTCGACGTTGAGACTATCGACAGCCTGGAAGGCGGGGAGACCAGCGGCGGCCTGATCCTCGAGCCGGGCACTTTCAACGACATCGAGGTCTACGACCATCTGGAACTC
Organism: Myxococcota bacterium; assembly: GCA_024278455.1. Classification (GTDB taxonomy): domain Bacteria; phylum Myxococcota_A; class UBA796; order JAJRTE01; family JAJRTE01; genus JAJRTE01. The sequence goes on along the minus strand of JAJRTE010000169.1, from coordinate 21,585 downwards.
GCCTTGGACGCCGTTTTCGCTTCCGCGGAGCCGAACGACTGCGACGAGAGCAACGACGTCGTGGAGGTGGCTATCGACCGGTGTGCGCAGCCGGACTATTGCGAAGTGCCTCGAGCTGGCTACCCGGTTCCTGTCGACCTCTCGTGCTCGATGGTCCTCCCGACCCACCGGATTTCGGCCGCCGTCAAGTGGCAGAGGAGCACGTTCGAGACCTTCGGCGCTTACGACCAGTCCGCGGTCACACCGATGGTAGGCAACCTCACCGATGACAACGGCGACGGGAGAATCGACGCTTCCGACACGCCGGACATCGTGCTGGTGACCTTCGTTGGCGACCAGTACGAGGCGGACGGGGTGCTCCGCGTGATATCGGGCGACGGCGGCCACGAGTGGTGGAGTGCCGGCGGAGTTTACGCGCTGTCCGGGATCGCCATCGGCGACGCCGACCCGGACGGTTACCCGGAAATCTACGCCATGAGCCCGGACGGCGACCTTGTGGCGTTCTCCTGCGACGGCTCCCTGCTGTGGACCTGCCCGGCAGGGGCCTTGCCCACTACCTACCCGGCGGTGGCGGATCGCGATGGGGACGGGGACGGCGAGATCCTGGCCGGCAAGACCGTGTGCGACCACCAGGGCAACACGATCGTCACGACCGACCTCGAGCACACCTCGGAGACCACCTTCTTCGAGGATATCGACCAGGATGGCATGATGGAGATCATCAGCGGCGCGGGTGTCAGCTCCGCGACAGGCGAGACGTTATGGGAGGGGCCCGGAGGACATGCAGCGACCGCCGATTTCGACGGCGACCAAGTCCCCGAGCTGGCCATTGTCCACGACAACGTTCTGGACCTGTATGCCGGCGGCGCGCTCCTCTGGTCATCCATCGTGTTCGAAGGGGGAAACGGCCCCCCCACGATAGCCGATTTCGACAACGACGGTGCGCCGGAGATCGGCGTGGCCGGTGCGCATTTCTACATGATGTTCGATGGCGACGGCACCCTGGTCTGGAATTCGGCCACCCTCGACGAAGTCTCCATGCAGACAGCGGCCACCGTCTACGACCTGGACGGGAACGGTACCGCCGAGGTCATCTACGCCGACCAGGGCAGCTTCTGGATCATCGACGGAGCGACCGGGCAGAAGCTCTACCAGAACGAGGACCACGCGAGCCGGACCATGCTGGAGTTCCCGGTAGTCGCCGACCTGGATGGAGACACACGCGCCGAGATCGTCATGGCTTCCGGAGATTTCGGCTATGCAAGCTGGACGGGTGTCACCGTGCTCCAGGACCCGTACAACAACTGGGTCTCGGCCCGCCCGGTGTGGAACCAGCATACCTACAGGGCCTCCCATGTCGGCGACGATCTATCCATTCCTGCCCGGCCCGCGGCACCGTGGGAAGGCGACAACAGCTTCCGCCAGGGCGGCGGAGGGGAGCTGGTGCCCTTCGATGTCCCGGACCTCGAGCCCATCCTGGTCACGCGGTGCGAAGCCGACTGCCCGCGCTCGAGCACCGTGGTGTTCCAGGTCGAGAATCGTGGCCTGGGGGACGCCGTGGGGCCCGTGTCCTACACCGTGTATGGCGAGGACGACCGGGGCTCGCGCTTTGCCATCGTCACCGGGACCATCCCGGACACGATTCCGGCAGGATGGACCTCTCCATCGATTGAGGTTACACTTGACGATGACCAGATTCTGGGCTTCGCCGCGCTGTACCTCGAGGTGGATGACAGCGGGTCGGGGCCGGGGGAGCCGAACGAGTGCGACGAGACCAACAACGGCCTGGAGCTGCCCTGGCCTTGCACGTGACGGCTGGCGAGCGCGGGCACATCGGTTTTTGTCGGGGGAACGTCCCGGCCGGTGCGTGGCGACGGCGAGTGGTCTGCCTGGTCCGTGGGAGACGGTGGACGAACAATGACGGCCGGGCGGCCGTTGCCGGGTCCTGAAAGGCGGTCCGATGACGTTGGCAGAACTTCAGTCCTCCCTCGACAAACTGGGTGTCTCTCTCGAGACCACTGAAGCATTCGAGCGGTTCCGCGCGACGACCGGATCCGGGAATATCCAGGCATTCGTGGACTACCTCCACGAGACCGGGGTCATCAGCGACGAGACGTACCGCTTGCTGCAGCCAGACGACGACATCGATTTCGATGATTTCCAGGAGTCGACCGAACTGGGGGAAGACGCGGGCGTCCCGGGCGGTTCCGGTGCCGTGGTCGCGCCCGAGTCGCCTGGGCCCGAGGCGGCGGGAGCGGCGATCGACATCGAGCACGAGACCGACCACTTCCACCACAAGATCATGGGGCAGCTCGGCAAGGGCGCTGCCGGGATCATCTACCTGGCACGAGACCTCGATCTCCGGCGCAAGGTAGCCTACAAGCGGCTACAGCCCCACCTGAGCGCCGATTCCTATGTCGTCAGCCATTTCAAGAGCGAGGTGCAGATCACCGCGCAGCTCGATCATCCGAACATCGTGCCGGTCTATGCCATGCACCGTGCCCCGGACGGCGCGCCGGCCTATACCATGAAGTTCATCAGGGGCAAGACCCTGCTCACGTTGATGAACGAGGCTCGAGTCCTGTACCGGAAAGGAGAGCCGATCGACGACGAGCACAGCCTGACCAGCCGCCTGGAGATCTTTCTCAAGGTCTGCGACGCGGTGGCATACGCCCACAGCAAAGGGGTGATTCACCGGGACCTGAAGCCCGAAAACATCATGATTGGCACCTTCAACCAGGTCTACGTGGTGGACTGGGGCATTGCCAAGGTGCTCAGCAGGGATGAGCAGCGTGCCCGGGAAATCGCCCGGCAGGAGATCAAGGAACAGATCGAACTCGTGGACCGCTACGGAAGTGAACTGGACGTGGCCGCCACCCAGATGGGGGCTGTCGTCGGCTCGGTCCGCTACATGTCCCCGGAGCAGGCAACCTGCGACAACGACGCGGTGGACGCACGAAGCGACCAGTACTCCCTGGGCGTCGTCCTGCACGAACTCGTGGCCATGCGGCGTGCCGTCGAGGGCGACACCTTCTACGAGCTGTTGACCAAGGTGGGAACGGGCCAGCATGAACCCCTGGAGCACATCGACCCGCGCATCAAGATTCCCAGGGAACTTCGTGCCATCGTGAACAGGGCCACAGCGTTCCGGCGGGAGGACCGTTACGATTCGGTGGCCGAGATGGCCGACGACATTCGCCGCTACATGCGGGGCGAGGCCATTCGTGCCCTCCCGGACACCCTGCCCCGGCGCCTGTTCCGGTGGATGCAACACAACAAGGAGTCCACCCTGGCCATCCTCTCCTTCTTGCTGCTGCTCAGCACGGCGGCGGTGTCAATCTCCGTCATCGAGACGTTGCGCACGCAAAAGGACGTGGCCACCGCGCGGCGCGCGGTCGCGGAGGAGCGGCGTATCGCGGTGGAGAAGGCTCGAGTCCGCTCGGAGAAGCTCGACAGGTTCCTGTCCAGGGTCGCGGAGGCGCGTAGCGGTCTCGACCGGCACTTTCTGATGGTCCAGTCGTTGTTGCAGGGGCTCGCAAACGCCGCGGTCCAGGCCATTGCCCACGGTAGGCCGACCGGCGAGAAGACCTACAGCCACCTCGAGTTCTCGTTGCCCGGCCGTGCACCCCCGGATTTCGCCCCGTCCTCCCACTACCATCGGCCGGTGAGTTTCGACTGGCCCGTGTTCAAGCTGGCTCCGGGCGTGACCCGGCGCCAGGTGCGACCACTTCTCTCACGGATCGCACACCTGCGCCATCTCTTCAAAAGCCTGTTCCTGGCCAGCGTCGGGGTCGATCCGGCGAGCGTGAAGCGGGAGGAGGTCGCACGGTTGCTGGGCGAGCAGGGTGCTCCCATCTTCTGGGCCTTCATCGGACTCCGGCAAGGGGTCATGTTCTCCTATCCTGGCAAGACAGGCTACCCCGCTGCCTTCGACCCCCGGACGCGTCCCTGGTACGAGCTGGCCGAGGGAAAACGGCACGTGGTGTGGGGCAACCCCTATATCGACACCATGGGAGGTGGCCTGCTTCTCCCCGCGGCCATGGCCCTGTTCGACGAGCGCGGGAGGTTCCTCGGGGTTGCGGGCATGGAGTGCACGTTCGACTACATCATCGAGCACCTGATGAGCCTGGCTGACGACCCCGAGATCGACGAAACGTTCATCGTGGACGACAAGGCCCGCGTGGTCGTCCGTTCGAGCGACCGGCACCGGGAGTTCGAGGCTGGTCAACTCCACGACGCGCTCGAACTCCCCCCGCTGCCCATCCCCGAGGTCGCCATCCGGATCAAGAGCGGACATGCCGGCGCGCTCGAGATCAACCGGCAGGGGAAGCCGAAGCTGGTGGCGCATTACCCCCTCAACGCCCTGGGCTGGCACTACGTCGTCCAGGCAGAAGCCTCGATCCTGGAATAGCGGCGCGTTGCGGGGGGCGCGTCCCGCCTCGTCCAGGGTGCCGCTCCCGGCTGTTCACCGTCTCGAGCGAGATCGACCAAAGATGCGCTTCCACCAAGGAAGCGTGCCGGATTCAGAGCGTGGCTCGTTTTCGGCGCCGGTTGCGGGAGTCGTGCGTTCGGCCTCCTCGCCGGTGTTCGGGAACGGTGGCATGTCTGTCCTCAGTTCGGCCAACACCTGGCGCATCTCGGCGGGCAGATCGACGTCCGCGCCGGGAGACACGATGACATGCTTGCGGCGTGTCTCCTTGGCGCTCGACCAGGTCAGGGGCTGGTCGCCGGCATCTTCCAGCAATCGGCGGGCCTGATCGAGCAGGTCCCGTGAATCCTCGTCAACGACCTGGGTGGTGGATGTGCGTTTCGTGACCCGGACGGTCGTGCGGACGCGGTAGCCGTCGCCCACCTTCTCCTGTTCCACCTCGGTGGTCTCTTCCTTGGTTGCTCCTCCCACATCTCCCGGCCGGTCCGTGGCTCTGGCGTCCGGGCCGGTCGGGGCCGGACCGTCAGGGAGATCGACCACCGTGCCGCAGTAGCCGCAACGGGCGATCTTGTCCCTTGGTGTAAGGAAAGAGAGTTCCATCTGGGCGTTGCACGACGGACATTTCAGTGGCGTGTTCATGGCAAGCGTCATTCCCCGCTGGGCTGAAGGGCGAGGAGGCCGCTGCGCGCGGCTTCCTGGTGTGCCTGTCTACATGTTCGCATGGTAAGCGCGGTCCACGGCCGGGCGTTTTGCGATGTCGTCGACCCATCTGCGGATGTTGGGAAACGCCTCGCAGTCTATCCCCAGGCGTTCCGGGAGCCTGGCGACCCACGGATAGGTGGCCATGTCAGCGATGGAGTAGTCACCGGCGAGGTAGGCGCTGCGTGCCAGCCGGCCGTCGAGCACACCGAGGAGCCGCCGGGTCTCGTCGAGGTAGCGGCTGATGGCGTAGGGGAGCTTTTGTTCGGCGGAGATGGCGAAGTGGTAGGCCTGGCCCATCATGGGACCTACGCCGGCCATCTGGAACATGAGCCACTGGAACGTCTCGTAGCGTGCCGGCCCGGACGCTTCGAGGAACCGCCTCGAGCGTTCGGCGAGGTAGATGAGAATCGCTCCCGACTCGAACACCCGGTAGACGGTTCCGTCGTCCCTCGAGTCCACGATGGCGGGGATCTTCCCGTTGGGGTTGATGCGGAGGAACCTCTCCGAGAACTGCTCCTTCTTGCCGAGGTCGACGGGGTGCAAGGTGTAGGGCCACTCGAGTTCCTCGAGCATGATGAGCGGCTTGTACCCGTTGGGCGTTGTCCATGTGTAGAGTTCGATCATGATACTTTCTCCGGTTCGGGGTCCGGCACCCTGTCACTTGGGCGTCGTGCCGTCTCGCGGGGTTGGGGCGCGATGCCGTGGGCGAAAGGTCCGGCCGCGGCCCCGTCGGAGCGCTCCACCCGGTCGCCCCTCACTCCAGCCGGGTAGCGGTGATGTTCCAGCTTATGGTCCTGTCCTTGAGCCTGTCCAGCACTTCGTGGACGTAGCGTGTGCCATCGTACCAGTAGCAGCGTAGTTCGCGCTGGTCGTCCGATGCCACGAAGATTTCGTCTCGGCCGTCCCCGTTGGCGTCGAAGAGGTAGGCCGCGTGCTCGAAGCCTGACGAGCCGGTCGCGATGAGGCTTTTCTCCCACGCCGTTGAGGGGTTGGTGGCCGGAACCAGTTTCCAGATCCCGGAACTCTTGGTAAACGCGATGACCTCGTTCTTGCCGTCGCCGTCGGTGTCGCCCCAGGTCAGGAACCGGCAGAGCTTGCCTGGAAGCGTGGCGATGTCGGTGGACGCGAAGGTGCCGTTCTCCAGCCGGTACAGGCGGATGCGTGTGGTGTCGCCTCCGGTGGCCCCGCCGCCGATCCGTTCTCCCTCGAGGGACGCCAGGAGGACCGACTTGCGTTCCCCGGGCAGGGTGATGGTCAGGATCTCCTTGGCATGTCGTGTCGTGAGGTTCTCCACGCGGCGCTTCGTCCAGCGCCCGTCCTCGAGCATCCACATATCGATGGCCCCGGGCTGGATCGAGCCGTCCAGCTTGTTCGGATGGCTGGGGGTGTCGAAGATCTCGAGGTCTCCATCTCCGTCGGCGTCGCCGAGTTCGATCTCGTGGACGAACGTATCCGGCTCCCGGTCGAGTTCCGTGGCCACGTACCGGCTCGCATCCCAGGAGACGACGGCGACGACGCCCTGGTCGTGGGTGGCGATGACGATGTCGTCGATCCCGTCCCCGGTGACATCGGCCACTTCGAAGTCACGAAGCCTGTCGAACGTGCCGCCGAAAGTGGGTTGCCAGAGAGATGCCCCGGTCCATGTATCGCCTTGGCGCCGCCACAGTTTGAGGTAGGCCTTCTGGGCGCCGATGGTCAGGACGCCGGGTTCGCCACTGGCGGGCCGAAACCACTGCGCCTTGTGGAACACGTTGCTGTCCGAGTCTTCGACGACCTTTCGGGACCACCGCCGTTCGCCCTTGGTGTAGATGACGAGCCTGGCCGGTCCGGGTACGCTCGTCTTCTTGCCACCTTCCCCCGTGGACTCCTCGAACTGGGCCTGGGCGAGAAACAGGGTCGTGCCCGTCCTGGCCGGGGGGGTGAGGACCGGGGCGGCACCCGGCTGTGCTCGTGCCGGTGTCGAGCCCGCGCGCGAAGCCGGGCTGCCGCCATCATTCTTGTCGCATCCCGGGCTTGTCGCCACGAGGGTTGCCATTCCGGCGGCTGCCAGTCTGGAAACAAAATGACGCTGTATACATCTCACTGTTGTCCGCATCCACCTGTTCCTTTCCATGGTCTGTGGGCCGAGGCAACCGCGGCCCGTGCCGGGGAAACCGTGCCCCTTATCGTCCCGTGTGGCGTGATGTCATGCCGGCCGCCAACTGCTTCGCGGTGATTGAGGCTGTCTGTGGGACCGAGCGGGTCGGGGCCGGCGGCTACCATTGCTCGTCGTAGCGGGTCCACAGGGCGTCGCCGAGGTCCCAGTAGGCCTGGACCACCGTGTTGCCCGCGTTCATGACGTATTCGGTCAGGTATTCGGCGGCCTTCCTGGGTTTCTTCTCGAGGAGTTTCATGGCGGTCTTTTCGACTTCGGGCAGTTCGTCGAAGAAGCGTTGCTGGAGGGGGTCCCGAACCGCGGCGACATCCTTGCGCATCTCTCCCCATCGGTGTGCGGCGATGGTTTCCACGCGATTGAAGGCCCACCAGGCCGCGTCCCGGCTGAACCCGGTCCTGCGTCCGTCCGTCTTGTAGGTTTCGGGGAGGTCGGTCGCCCCCATGAAAATGGGGACGTAGGTGGTCATCGCCGTGTTGCCGTAGCCGAGCCAGACGACACCGCCGATCGGGTCGGGCAGCCACGAGCGGGACTGGGTCACCGTGGCCCACATGGTGTACCATCGCGCGATGGTCCGCTCGCCGCGCCAGCCCCAACCGCCGTTGATCTTGAAAAGCTTGTTAGCATCATAGGGCATGAACGGGTTGGCCAGCGGACTCTTCACCGTCTTGCCTGTCTCCTCGTCGGTCACCGTGAATGACGCGGTCATGTCGAAATCGGTACCCTCGAAGGTATCGCGGAAGATCGCCATGATGCGCTGCGGCGTCACCGGCTCGTCGGGTTTGACCGAAAAGGGGTAGTTCTCCGCGTAGGGGTCGAGCTTGAGCGATGGGGCGAGCAGGTCGAGGACTCGCCATTCGCGCCGGGTCACGGCGGCCGAGTATCGCCCCTGGGGGTTGTAAGCGTAGCAGAACTGGAAGGGTAGGGCGCTCTCCGGGTCGTAGTATCCCATCTCCACCGCCGCGCTCACCACGTTTGCCGACGCCATGTAGAACTCGGGATTGTCGAGATCGAGCGTCCGGATGCGGGAACCGTTGGCCACCACGCTTACGTGGTCGTCAGGCACGCGGCGCGCGGCCCAGATGGCTCCCACCTTGCCCTTCCCGGGGCCCACGATCTCCATGATCCAGGCCTCTTCTTTGTCGACGATGGTGAGCGCCTCGCCCTCGTCGTTCCAGCCGTACTCGGCGAGCAGCTCCCCGGCCAGGCGGATGGCGCCTCGAGCCGTCGTGGTGCGCTCCATCATCAAGCGGATGAGCCATTCGCAGTCGATGAGTCCCTTGTCGCTGTGCAGCTCCTCGCGACCGCCGAACGTCGATTCCCCGATGGCCAACTGGCTGTCGTTCATCGGGGCGTATGTCGGCGCGAGGTACCCATGCGTCTCGGCGACCTGGGGGATCATCCCCGTGGGCTCACGGCTGTAGTTGGGCATCGCCCCCGAGTCGTCCTCCTTGCGCCGGTCGAGCTGGAGCAGCGTTCCTTGCTTGTGCCGTCTGGGTGGCACGATGGTCATGCTCGACGGCGTCCGGTGGCTGTCCACGGTGTGGGATGTCATGACGGAACCGTCCGCCGAGGCCCCCTTGCCCACCACGATCGACGTACAGGCTTTCGCGGGGCTCGATGCCAGCAGTGCCGCACACCCCACCGCCAAGGACGACATCACCAGGTATGTTCGCATCGCTTCCTCCTCACCGTCGTTGCAGGTTCGTGCCGTCATCCTGAAGAGCCCGGGAAATGGGCTCGTCGCCCCGGCCGGCGGCACCGTTTGCACCCGGACGCGCATCCGATCGCCAAGTCTACAGAGATTGCCCGCTCCCTGTCCATATCAAATCGCAGCTTCGCTTGGCTTCCCGACTGGATAGGATACAATGCAGCACATGCGCCCGTGATGAGCGACAGGGACGATCGAGAGGGAAGGGGTCGGCATCAGCCATCCGGTTCTTCTGGTTCTTCGCCGGGGGGACTCGAGCGGTTTCGCACCCAACTCGGCCGTTGGTCGGGGCGAAAGGTGACCGGCGACGAGGTGCGTCGAGCGGTCGCGTACACCGGTGCGCTGGCGGCGGGGATCGAGGCGGTCGAACATTCGGGAGGTTGAAGGAGCGCAATGGTCTACCTGGGGATCGATATCGGCAGTTTGACCTGTGACGCTGTCTTGATCGACGATCGGCGGCAGGTCGTGGCCTGGTCGGTCGTACCGACCGGCGCGCGGAACGCCGAGGCCATCCGGCGGGCCAAGGAGGAGGTGCTCTCACGGGCCGGCGTCTCTCCGGACCGGGTCGTGTCCACGGTGTCCACCGGGTACGGGCGCAACCGGGTACCGGGCAGGGCCGCCGCGGTGACCGAGATAACCTGCCACGCCAAAGGTATCAGCGCCGTCTTGCCCGGGACCGGCGTGCTGATCGACATCGGCGGGCAGGACAGCAAGGCCATCAGGCTGGACGCTCGAGGCCGGGTTCTCGAGTTCGCCATGAACGACAAGTGCGCGGCTGGAACCGGAAGATTCCTCGAGGCCATGGCCAGGGTGCTCGAGATGGACCTGGAGGAGATGAGCGAAGCAGGCGCTCGAGCCCGTGGCGGCCTCACCATCAGCAACATGTGCACGGTGTTTGCCGAGAGTGAAGTGGTGTCCCTCATCGCCGAAGGCACCGAGGTAGCAGAGATCGTCTGGGGATTGCACCAGGCTGTCGCCACCCGGACTCGAGCCCTGGCCGGCAGGGTCGCTCGAGACCTTCGTGGGCTGAAGGTCGCCATGTCGGGCGGCGTGGCAAGGAATCCCGGCGTGGTCCATGCTCTCGAGGAGGTGCTCGGGTGCCGGATCACCGTTCCGGACGCCCCCGACACCATTGGAGCGCTCGGTGCCGCGCTGATAGCTCTCGAGAGGACCCGCCAAGCCTGACCGGGGCCCTTGGCCACGTCCCCCGCCTGTCATCCGGCGCCACGGTATCGCTGCGGAAGAAAGCGGTTGCACTGTCGTGCAGAATCCGACACATTGAGAAGTGATACGGGTCGCTGCCCCGGGGCATGTTGAATGAGCCATTGGGTCGGCGTGTGTCCATCGCCGTCGAGGCAGACTCGGGCAGCAGCGGCTCGCTCACCGCGCCCTCCGGACAGTTGGCGACGGTCGACGGGAGGCCTCATGTTCCGGCGAGAACGTACCCGGGCGTTTTCCCTGCGTGGTGGTGCGCCGGGAAGTACCACATCGGAATACCTGGTCATGGTGGCGGTCATTGTCGTGGCCATCACCGCCGCGGCCCAGGTGTTCGTGGATGGGTTCACCATCGGCGTGGCCGGCCTGAGCGTCGATATCAGCAAGCTCTTGTCCCTGGAGGACGGCCGTGGGCCGGACAGGGGCGGTCAAGGCGGTGGACAGGACACGGGTGGTGGCCCTTTGCCGCCGGATGGGGTGCCGGATGACGGTGCTCCCCCATCGCTTCCGGATGGCGCCACATCCGATCTGCCGCCTCCTGCCCCCCCTCCACCGCCCCCCCCGGACGACGCCTCCGGCGACTCGAGCGAAGGCGGCGACCAGGCTGACGAGGACGAGCCTTCGGACGAATCCTGTCCCTACGTGTTCGACGAAGCCTCGGACCGGTGGCGCGATCCAGAGACCGGCCAGTATGTCTCGTTCGACGCCGCCGCGGCGGCAGGATGCTGACAGCGAAGGATCGGGGCAGGCCGCCGTCGTGGATCCTGCCCGGCTGTTCCGGCTCGGTGCCCCCTTCCCGGACCTTTCTTTTGTGATTGCATCCCATGGACACACCGCTATAGTCTATTGTGAAGGCCGGCTGCAAGTGCGTGGAATCACACGAACCCCGACCTTGATCCACCAGGGACGGTCCGGGTCGAATGGCGCCCCCTGGCGTTCGTGCTCGTGCTCGTGCTCGTGCTCGATCCGCTGCTCAGGAGCGCCCCGTGGCAGGAAGCCGCGTCCACGTTTTTTCGACCGCGCGGGACGGTCCGGGTCGAATGGCGCCCCCTGGCGTTCGTGCTCGTGCTCGATCCGCTGCTCAGGAGCGCCCCGTGGCAGGAAGTCGCGGCCACGTGCGATACGGGGGGACAATGGGCGCAGTCCGTCATGGAAACGAGCATCTTCCGGTAGTCGCCGCTGGCCGTCGGCCCCACGTGGCGGACAGGCGGCCTTGCAGGCTCGGGTGCCGCCGCTCCGGAGGGCGGACGAATGCCACGCCACGTGTCCTCGCGGTGTTCACGGTGTGCCTGTGTGGCGGACTCTGGCTTGCGGGGTGTCGCCGTGTGGTGGGGAGTGACGTTCCGGGCGAGGTCGAGCGGACCGTCGCGCCCTTCTGGATGGTCTCTGCCAGGGGACCGGTCGAGGTGCAACTCTACCTCACCAGCGTGTCCCTCGAGGACCAGGTGACCCTCGATGTTTCCGGGGACGACAATCTCGTCGCGCTGCTCGAGACGCAGGTCGAGCAGGGGCTTCTCGACGTCGGTCCTCCTTCTGGCACGCGCTTCGTCACGCGCCGGCCGCTCGTCGTTTCGGCGATGATAACGGACCTGTCCTACGCCGCGAGCCGCGAGGACGCTCGAGTCGTGGCCACGGGGATCAGCGAAGATGTCGTATCGGTCGACGCACTTGGGGCGAGCCGGGTCGTTCTTGACGGCGCGGCGGAGCAGGTTGTCGTCTCGGCCCGGGACGGCGCGGTCGTCGATCTGAGCGATCTGGAAGCGGGCACGGGCAGCGTAGTCGCCTCGGGATCCGCGCAAGTGTTCGTGTGCGTGCTGGGCGAGCTATCGGTGATGGCCTCCGGATCGGCCATCGTCCACTACACCTGCGATCCCGACTCGGTCGTCGTGGAGCTGCACGATGCGGCGGTGTGCTCTTCCGGGTAGCCGTCCGGCTCGAGTTGAACGGACGACAGGACTCGAGTGTCCTGGCTTTCACGCCGTTGACATTTACAGAATGCCCCGACAGTGATAGGATATAGCCGTGTCAGAGACGGCAAGGTCGGGTGATGCGCGACCGAGCGTCCTGGGGCGGAGAGGTCTGTTCCATCGTTCCAGTCAACCTGTGAGGCGATCATGAGAGCTACCCGTGTCGGCAGGTGGGTGTGTGTGGGCATTGTGTGCGGGTCGGGGTGCGCGGGCAGCCAGGACGGGCAGGTCACGCCGACCGTTGCCCCCGAACATGCCCCCGAGGTGGCGATCGTGTCTCCGGAGGAGGGCGCCGTCCTGTATCCTGGCGACGCCCCATGGACCTTCACCGGAACGGTATCCGACGCCGGGGGTTCCGACCCTGCCCTCCTGGCCGTGACCTGGGTGCTCGAGCGCGGTCTGGTCGTGCAGGCGGAACAGACCGCGATCCCGGATCCGGACGGGACCGTGCGGTTCGACATGACCTATCTTCAGGAGGACACCTATGCCTTGTCCCTGACCGCCAGCGACACCGTGGGGTTGTCCACGACTGTCGCCGTGTCGTTCGAGGTGCGCAACCAACCGCCGGAAGTGGTCATCATCGAGCCGGTGCCCGGCGCCACTGTGTTCCAGTGGCAGCCCTTGACGCTGGCGGCTCGAATCACGGATCGCGAGAGCCAGCCTGGCCAGGCGTTCGTGGTGACCCTGTCGGACAGTCAGACGGGGGAGCAGGCCACCGGGACCAGCGAGGCCGATGGAACTGTCTCCTTCGAGTATGTCCCCTACCGGGAGGGCCCGCTCCAGTTGGCCGTCACGGCGCTTGACGAACTTTCCGCCAGGGGCGTGGCAACGGTGGACGTCGTCGTCCAGGCCTGCGACGACAGCGACCAGGACGGTTTTCTCACCTGTGCGACGGTCGAGGGCGCTGCCGACTGCGACGATGATGACCCCGGGGCGTATCCAGGTGCGGAAGAGCGCTGCAACGGGAAGGACGACGATTGCGACGGCAAGGTGCCGGTGGAGGAGTACGACATGGACAACGACGGGCAGTCGTCATGCGAGGGAGATTGTGCCGACGATGACATGTTGACCTCCGGCAATGCCCACGAAGTGTGCGATGGCAAGGACAACGACTGTGACGGCGTGATCCCCGAAGCGGAACTCGACCAGGACGGAGATGGTTACCGGGCTTGTGGCACATCGAGCGCCGCCCCGGACTGCGATGACCTCGAGTGGGCCGTGCACCCTGGCGCTGTCGAGGCATGCAACGGCAGGGATGACGATTGCGATGGCGAGTTGGCCCTCGAGGAGTCCGACATCGATGGGGATGGGTGGATGACCTGCGGCGGTGATTGCGACGACGCGGATTGCAACACTTACCCCGGCGCGGTCGAGCGGCTCGACTTTGCCGACAACGATTGTGACGGGAGGGTGGAAGGGGCTGTCACGACAGACGCCGCCGCCATGGTCTACACCGGCGTGCAGGCGGACGCCCAGGCGGGATACAGCCTGGCGTCTGGCGGCGATATCGATGGCGATGGCGCCGGCGACCTGGTCATCGGCGCGCCCCGGTACGTTGCGGCCGGATCCTCCGGTACTTACGAAGGGGCGGTGTTCGTGGCCCTCGGGTCCACCGGCGCATGGTGCGGCGGAGGCGAGATGAGCCTCGAGCAGGTCCCGGTTCTTTCCGGGGACGAGACCGGCGCGAGGGCTGGTACCGCGGTTTCGATCGCCGGGGACATCAACGGCGACGGCCTGGACGACCTGCTGGTCGGGGCGCCCTATCATGACAGTGCGCTGTCCGGCGCCGGGGCCGTGTACCTGGTGGCCGGCCGGGCCGACTGGGCGGACGGCAGCCTGTCGGAAGCAGCCTTGACGGTGGTGGAGGGCTCCAGTTCGGGCATGTACCTCGGCGCCGCCCTGTCGGGACCGGGGGATATTGACGGAAATGGCGTGCTGGACGTGGCCATCGGCGCTCCGTGGAACGAGAGGCGCCCCTACGCGACCGGCATGGTGGCGCTGCTGTCCGCCAGGCCGTTCGCATGGCCGAACCGCGTCTCTGTCGCAACGTTGCCGCGGGTCGTCGGGACAGGGGATGTTGCTGCCGGCGTGTCGGTGGCCCTTGGCAGGTCGACGCCGGACGGCAAGTCGGATCTTCTGGTGGGCGGACTGGGAGACCCCGCCACGACCCCCGGCCTGGTCTACTGGCTTCCCGGAACCGAGGCCATCCGACAGGGCCAACAGCAAGCCCTGGAGGATCTGGATGCCCGCCGGTACGACGCCGCAGCCAACGGGGTCGAAGTCGGCTGGGCGGTCGCCAGCGGCGCGGACATCGATGGGGACGGGCTCGAAGATGCCCTGGTAGGTGTGGGCGAAAGCACGGGCCAGACGACTGCCGCCGCCTACCTGCTGTTCGGTGCCGGTTCCTTGCCCGCATCGGGCACGCTCGAGGAGGTTGCAGGCGTGCGGTTCACGAGGGCCGAGGAGGACCACTGTCCCTGTTCCGTCGCCCTGCTCGAGGACTGGAATGGTGACGGGCTGGGCGACCTTGCCGTGGGCGTCGCCCTGGCCTCTCAGGCGGGGACATCGACAGGCCGTGTCTACCTGTTCCTCGGGCGTGACGGCAGGGAAGCATGGCCGCGGGAGGTCGAACTTGCAGCCGCTGATGGTGTGATCGAAGGCGCAGCAGCGGGAGAGCAGGCCGGGTTCTCGTTGTGTGCCGGTGACCTGAACGGGGACGGCCGCACAGACCTGGTGGCCGGTTCGCCGTTCGCCACCGTGACCGGGCCGGATGGGACCGTCTTGTACCGGGCGGGCAAGATCGCTGTCTTCCTGGGACCGGGGGGCGCGGCCGGCGGCGTGTGACACGCCCGAGGCGTGGGGACGGGCCTGTGCGCGTTTGCCCGTCCTGTGCCGGGGTGTCCGGCCCGTATCCCGTGACACACGAAACGGCATACTGCCGGGGGATCCGGGCGCAGCGTCGGCCCCCGCCACGTCTCGGCACGCTGGTTTCGCACTTTCCGGGCGGAGCTTGCGCCTGCCGCTCCAAACCCGTTGCGGGGCAGCCCATCCGCAGGTATACTGGGCGGCCGTTTCGTCCAATCCCGCCCGCTCGGCCCGTGACAGGCCGGGTGCCCGAATCCACTGGCGCACCCATG
The DNA here is from genome assembly GCA_024278455.1 of Myxococcota bacterium. GTDB lineage: Bacteria > Myxococcota_A > UBA796 > JAJRTE01 > JAJRTE01 > JAJRTE01. The sequence goes on along the minus strand of JAJRTE010000169.1, from coordinate 6,272 downwards.
ACACGCCCGCAGCGGTCATCGAGGTGAGACAGCCCTTGGATTTCTTGACGCTCGTCGCCATCCTCGCACCCATCGTGTTGCTCGCCTATACCACGGAGGCGTTCACCGGCTTTGGCGCATCGGTCATCGCGGTCACGCTCGGCGCCAATGTCTATCCGATCGAGAAACTCGTTCCCGTTATCGTGCTACTGAACATCATCGTCTCCTCCTACATCGGCTTCCGGCACCACCGGCATGCTGACAAGGAGCTGCTTCTGAAGCGCATTCTGCCCAACATGAGTGTCGGCCTGGCCATTGGTATCGTGTCTTTCCCCTACGTCCGGGGGGAGTGGCTGAAGTGGTTGCTGGGCGCGTTCGTCGTGCTCTTCGCGCTTCGGCAGCTCTACCTCCTCGGTACCTCCGAGCCGGGCGGTCCTCCCATGTCTTTGCTTCGAGCCAGTCTGTTCCAGGTGCTCGCGGGTATCACCCACGCCTACTTCTCCACCGGCGGTCCACCCCTGGTCTACTCGCTCGGGCGTATGGAACTGCCGAAACAGACGTTTCGGGCCACTTTGAGCCTGGTCTGGTGGGTGTTCAGCGTCGTCCTCATCGTGGTGTTCGCCCTCACCGGGCGGTTGGACCAGCAAGTCCTGGTGCTCTATGCCGCCCTCATCCCCATGATGCCTCTCGGGATCTGGATCGGAGAGTATCTCCACGGACGGGTGAACGAACGCTGGTTTCGCATGTTCATCTACGTGCTTCTCCTGCTCTCCGGAATCGTATTGTTCCTGTGACCTCCACGCGAGGTGTCCGGGGAAGGACCCTTCGGGACTCGAGAGACGCCCCGATCGTGGCACGAGGGCGATCAATGGGATTGACACACCGGGTTCTGGTATGTCATATTGCTGTAACTATCCAGTGTCGTTGGAACCGCCAGCAAGGGAGTCCCGTAGTCGTGGCCACCTCGAGCGTCCCTTTGACCGCGAGTGAAACCACCGAGGTTTCAGCCCCACCAGCTTGTGGAGACTTGCCGGTCCTGGTCGAAGCGGTGTTGCGTGCGCGTTCGGCATCGTCGCCGGTGTTGGAGCGGGCCGTCGGAGCAGCCGCCGACCTGGTTGTTCAGCCCGGGTGCATTCCTTTGGCCGCAGCCCTCCTGGAGGCGGTGAAATCGGATCGTACTCTCTTGACGCTGACGGTTCAGGCGTTGGCGGAACGGTCCGAAATACTCGATCGGGAAGATCTGACCGGTGTCGTGTCGAGCTGTCGGAGTGCGGTGGGGTGCCTTTCCGAGCGCTCTCGGGACGTGTTGCTTGATCGTCTCGTGGAGCGGCGGTGTTTCGCCTTTCTCGGTGCCGACCTCGAGCTGACGATCGAGCGCGGGCCGATCGAGGATGTGGCCGGACGATTCGCCCGCGATTTCGGGAGGTTGCCACCGAGCGCGCGGGGTCGCCTGGACCTGGATCTTCTGGTCGCGCGTTGTCTGAGTCGTTTCGGTGCCGTTCCGTTGTCGAGCCAACTGGACGAGTTGCTCGATGTCGTGCCTTTGAAGGAACTTCGAGACGACCTCATCCAGGAAGCGGTTGCCGCGCGGTATGCCGGAGCGCTGGATCTGGCGGATGTCGAAGCGCGCCACGAGCGCCGGCTGGCCTATCTTCTCCGGTTCGCGAGCGACCGGGAGACGCGGGCCCGGTTGAAGATACGCGAGGACCTGTCCCGTCTTGTCACGTTGCCCTCGAGGCCGGTGGGCACCGGGCGTGTGGTGGGGCGGCTCGAGTTCGTCCCGGGAGCGTTGGTGGATGTTCCAGCCAACGAGGTGGAGCGATTCGTGGCCCTGGTGCTTCGCCGGTTGCCGTCCAGGCTGAACGAAGACGACCATGTCAGCGTCGGTCGCAAGCTGTATCACCCTCTGCACGGCGAGGAGTATCATCGTGCGATGAGTGCGCGTTTGAAGCACCTGGGAGCCGGCCTTGCGGAGGAGCTTCGCGGCGAGGTATGGGCAGCGTATTATGCAGCGTGGCTCTCGGGCCGGATGGGCGACGCTTCCGAGGACATGCGGACGAGGCTGAAGCGTGATCTGAAGAAGCTCGAGGCCAGGACCCGCCGGGACCTGCTTGCCCGTTTGAAGCACCGTTTTGGCAAGGGGAGCGAGCTGCTACGCGGATAGCGTTGGGGGGAGAAGTCGTGTCGTTACGGCCGGAGACCCGGTAGATGGCTGGGTGTCAGCGGCTCGAGCGAGGTCGTCAACCTGTGTGTCCCGGTCGATCGTTTCGCCTCCGGGGCCGGGACGAACGTGCAAGAGAGGGCGACGACCCTTTCCGACCAACCAGGAGTAGCTGTGTGAGAGCCTCGAGATACCCCGAGCCTCGTCCGTTTCTCAAGTGGGCGGGCGGCAAGGCCCAGTTGCTTCCGGCCCTGTTGCAGAAGGTGGGTGGGCTACCGGAGTTCAACGGCTACCACGAACCGTTCCTGGGCGGCGGCGCCTTGTTCTTCGCCCTGTCGCGGAAGGGGGTGCTCGAGGCTCGGCGTGTCTACCTGTCGGACAGCAACGCGAGTCTCATCGAGGCCTACGAGGTGGTGCGAGACGAACTGGAGAGGCTTATCGAGCGACTGGAGGTGCACCGCGATCGGCATGACGAGGCCCATTACTACCGCGTCCGGGCCGAGGTCCCCGGCGACCCGGTGGCGCGGGCGGCGCGGATGATCTACCTGAACAAGACCTGCTTCAACGGCCTCTACCGGGTCAACAGCAAGGGCTTGTTCAATGTACCCATGGGCCGTTACGTGCGTCCATCGATCCTGGACCGCAGCAACCTCGAGGCGGTGTCTCGAGCGCTTCGGGGTGTCGAACTGTTGGCGGCTTCTTTCGAGACGACGCTGGACCGGGCACGGGAGGGAGATTTCGTCTATTTCGATCCGCCGTATCACCCTCTGTCCGAGACCTCGTCGTTCACGAGCTATGATCGCAACGGGTTCGGTCCCGCCGACCAGGAGAGGCTGGCGGATGTCGTTGCCGGCCTGAGCCGGCGGGGAGTCCACGTGCTTCTGTCCAACTCCGCGACCGGCTTCATCGAGTCGCTCTACGCGCGGTTCAAGCTCGAGTCTGTGACGGCCGCGCGGACTATCAACAGTCGTGGCTCGAGCCGGGGGGCGGTCCGGGAGGTTCTTGTCAGGAACTTCTGAGCCTGTCCCGGCTTCCGGGGATGGCGGGTCGCCGGCGTGCTGATGGGCGCGGTGGTATCACAGGGTGAACGTGAATTCGTCCACCAGTGCCCCGGGCAGGCGCATGCTGTTGGTCGCCCGCTGGCCGTAGGTATCCGGATCGAGCAGCAGTTCCCGCTCCTTGGTGAGCGCCACGAGGCAGGTGCCGAGGATTCGGTAGACGCTCTCGTCGAACCGCATCACCTCGAGCGGGGCGACGAGCCTGCCGTTTTCTACCCAGAAGGTGGCGAAACGGGTCAGACCGGTCAGGCGGCAGGACCTGCGGTCGGAGTAGTTCACGTACCACAGGTCGCTGACGTACACCCCGGTGTCCAGGGCATCGAGGATGGCGTCCTGCTCGAGGTCGCCGGGGCCCATGTCCAGGGAAACCGGGACTTCGCTGGCGTTGGCCCCGTTCGTCGGGACCCCGTACTCCTTAGCCGACCTGGCCGATACGAGGAATCCCGCCAGGTTGCCCTTGTCGATGAGTCGCACTTCGGGCGGCTTGATGAATCCGAACGCATCGAAACCTGCCGCGACCCCTTCTCGAGTGTTCTCTGAAAGAGCGATCGATGGGTGGAGCGATATCTCCTTGTTGATCATTTTGATGAGCGGCGTTTGGGCCGTGCACTTGCTCTTGAGGCTGAACCCGCCCCATGTCAGCATGGTCATGATGGAGGCCACGGCCGGGGGTGCCAGGTAGACGCGGTAGCGGCCGGGGGTGATGCGCTTTCCGGGCTTGGAGAGCACGCGCAGGTGTGCCTCGGCCTTGTCCATTTTGTCGGCGAACGCCTGGTGATCCCATACCAAGCCGGCATGGCGACACTTGACTGCCCGGTCGGCCTCGAGGCAGAAGCTCCAGTCGAAGTTGAAGTTGTAGCTTTCGAACCAGTTGCGTTGTCCGAGGGAGTTGGCGAAGCCGCGGAAGATGCCGCCGGCCGCGTAGTGTCCGACAAGGTCCAGGTTCCGGGAGGCCGACAAGATTTCGCGGACGGGGTCGTCCGGAGAAGGCAGCCGGTTGGGACCTCGAGTTTCGGTGTTGTGGGCGTCGAGCGCGTAGTGGAGGTGCGGGTCCTCCGGGATCTCCTCGAGTGTTGCGCGCAGTTCGTGAACGAGTGTCTCGAGCAACGGCCCGTCGGCCCGGAGCTGGCCTGCAAGGGTCGACTCGCCGCTCGCGTGGCGGTTGTCGCGTATCAGAGTGAGCCGGGCGCGGTTCTGGAACACCTGCCCGGCCTGTCTCACCTTGCCCTGGTTGAACCGCACGAAGTCCGAAGTTTCCCCGGAGTACCCGATCAGGCAGGTTTCGCCGGGTTCGAGGAGCCCCTCGACGTCGTCCGCCAGTTGGAGAAAGAAGCTGCGCATGGTTCACCCCTCCCCGCCGAACACATCGACGTCCGTGAACAGGCAAGGCGGGGATGCGTGGCCCACCCGTATGACCTGGTTGGGCTCTCCCTTGCCGCAGTGGGGCGACCCCCGAACCTCCACGGTGGTCTCGTCCCCGACCATCTTGAGACTCCGCCAGAACGTGCTCGAGATTCCCCGGTAGTTCGGTGTCCGGCACACCTTCGTCAGCCGCCCGTCCTGGATCAGTCGAGCCCACTCGCAACCGAACTGGAACTTGCTCCTCGAGTCGTCGATGGACCAGGAGAGGTTGGTTTTCATGTAGATACCGCGCTCCACCGCGCCGATCATCTGCTCGAGGCTCGAGTCTCCCGGTTCGATATTGACGTTGGCCATGCGGTCGATGGGCGGCCGGTTCCAGCTCTGGGCTCGAGCGCACGCCACGCCGGCGATGCCGGACCGGGCCGTCGAGGTGATTCCGCCGAGGCCGCGAAGGAGGATACCGTCCTTGATGAGGTATTCTTTCCTCGCTTCCTGCCCCTCGTCGTCGAAGGCGTAGCCGGCGAACTCGCCGGAGATGCCCGGGTCGAACGTGACGTTGAGCAGCGGGGAGCCATAGGCGTAGGTGCCGAACATCTCTGGCCGGACGAAGCTCGTTCCCGCGTAGTTCCGCTCATCGCCGAGGATCCGGTCCATCTCGAGCGGGTGGCCGATGGACTCGTGGATTTGCAGGACCATCTGGTCCGGAGCCAGCACCAGGTCCATGGTGCTCGAAGGGCAGTTGTCCGCGTGAAGAAGCTGGAGGGCTTCTTCAGCGATGACCGGCGCCTTGTCATAGAAGCCGTCTTGCTGGAGGATCTCCAGGCCACCTTGCCGGGACCAGGTGTGGCCGTCGGAGGAGCGGCGCTGCGTGATCGTGCCCTCGTTGGCCACCGCTACCAGGGAGGGGACCAGGTAGTGGGTGCGCTGGTACACCCGCCCCCCTCCGGATGTCAGGTAGAGTGTCGTGAGTTCCGTGTGCCAGAGCGAGGCCTTCCAGTCCACGATCCTTTCGTGGACCTTGAGACGGGCACACTCGAGCCGGAGTACATCGAGCTTGCTCTTGCGGGACACCGAGTCCCAGGGTTCGCCTCGATTCCCCTCGTAGTCGCCGGTGGGATGGGGATAGGGAATCCGTGAAAAATTGACGACACTTCGCCCCGAAGTTCGGCGTGCCCAGGTCAGGGCTTCCCGGGCCGCCGTGGTCAGCCCGGCCGTGCTCAAATCCGATGTGGCCGCGTAGCCCATCCCCCGGCCGTCGATAACCGTGATCATCGCCCCCGAGTCGCACGTCGTGCACGTGGGCTGCACCACGTTCTGCCGGACCAGAAGGTATTCATCCTTCTGGTGGTGAAACCGCAACGAACAGAAGTCGCATGCGGGGGCTGTCGCCTTGAACCGTTTCTCGAGCGCTTCGAGCATGGTTTCCTTCCCGTCTATGGCCGGCCGCGGGAAGTCGCGGTCTCCGGCTTTGAAGCGGCAACAGGCCGCCTCTACTTCTATCACAAGGGCTGACCGCAAGTGCTTGGGGCGGTCATGCCCGACGGATTCCTCCTCTTCTCGGCCCTCGTGCTCGTGCTCGTGCTCGATCCGCTGCCTTGGAGCGCCCCCCCGCCCTCGTGCTCGTGCTCGTGCTCGTGCTCGTGCTCGAGGACCTCCTCCCCGGCTTCCGCGTGCCGTATCGCCGCAATTTCCCGTGGTTCGGAACGTTTTGG
>JAJRTE010000168.1 GCA_024278455.1 Myxococcota bacterium | reverse complement strand
GTTGCGTCATCGCCGATGGGCTGAGCGACCATCACCGGGTCACCGGCAACCGTATCGTTCGTCTGCTGCTGCACGTTCTCCACGCCAGCCGGCTCGGTGGTGCTCAAGGAGTCGGCCTGCGGAGCAGTGGCCACGGTGTTCGCACTCTCCGCCTCCGGCTCCTCGATGGCATAGTGTGTCTCCACCTCGATTTCCAGGGCCACCGCTTCGGTCCCGGACAGCAGCGCCGTCAGAACGCTGGCCGCGAGCATGCCGGCATGGTGCTTCGCGTGGATGGCGATCATGATTCCTCCTTTACTCGAATGTCGATGCCGGTGACGTACGCCGTTCGACATGCCGATGATGTCTTCGATGACACCCCCTCGAGCGGGGGCTTCTCCTGTTGTCGAGAGGGAGTAGTCAACGGGAAGCCTGGTCCTGACATCGTGCTGACATTTTCCTCCGACACCCGCACGGCATGCGGGGCTATCGGATGCTCCCCTGTGAATGTGGCCACCTCCCGCGTTGCCCATGCGTGACCGATTGACATCCCGCCGCCGGTGGACGTAGGATACGCATGCCTGACGCTGGAGCAGCCCGCGGGCCAATGGGCCACGGCGGCCCGGACGCCTCCCGGGTCGCCGGCACTGCCGGCTCCGGCTCCAGCCAACCGCATGACCTGCCAGACAGGAAGGGGGACATGAAGCTCTCCGTCATCATTCCGTGCTATAACGAACGCCAGACTGTCGCGGCCATCCTCGAGCGTGTTGCGCGTGCGCCCTACCCGGACAAGGAGATCGTCCTGGTGGACGACTGCTCCACCGACGGTACTCGAGAGCTGCTCCAGGAGGAACTCGAGCCGGCCTACGCCACGCTTCGTGTCATCTACCACGACTGCAATCGCGGGAAAGGCGCGGCGTTGCGGACCGGGTTCGCGGCAGCGACGGGAGACATCGTCATCGTGCAGGACGCGGATCTCGAGTACGACCCCAACGAATACGGACTGGTGATCCAACCGATCCTGGATGGCCGAGCCGACGTGGTGTTCGGATCGAGGTTCATGGGAGGCAGCCCTCACCGCGTGGTCTACTACTGGCACATGGTCGGCAACCGGTTGCTGACGACCCTGTCGAACATGCTGACCAACATCAACCTCACGGACATGGAGACCTGCTACAAGGCGTTCCGCCGGGACATCATCCAGTCGATCACCCTCGAGGAGGATCGTTTCGGGTTCGAGCCCGAGATCACGGCGAAGGTCGCACGTCTCAACTGCCGCATCTACGAGGTGGGGATCTCGTACTACGGTCGTACCTACGAAGAGGGCAAGAAGATCAACTGGAAGGACGGCGTATCGGCCTTGCGTTGTATCGTGAAGTACAATCTTTTCCGGCGATGATGCCGCTCTGACCCGGTGCAGCGGCCGTGATCGAGCCACCGGCCCGATCACGACCCGGCCGGCGGGGCGGTTTCTGCCGATCGAGACCCGGCCCCGGCCGCGCGGGCAGGTCTCGAACACGAATCGCAGTCGACACACCTGGAGGCGCCATGTCCCGTGCCGAAAAAACGACTGCCGCACTTCTCGTCTGGCTGCTCGCCCTCACCGTGGACCTGGGGTACTTCGCGGTGGACAGGGCATTCCTCGCCCCGGACTCTTCCTCCTACCTGGTGCCGGCCGCGCACATGGTCGAAGGCAAGGGGTTCACGAATGAACGCCTCGAGCCGGAGACGCGGCGGACGCCCGGGTACCCGGTCCTCATCGCCCTGTGCCGGGAGATCGGATGGGGCAACGACGCCGTCGTCTTCATGCAGCACCTCGCGCGGAGCCTGCTTGCAGTGGCGGTGTTCTTCCTCGCCGATCGGCGTTTCCGCACCCCGTTTATCGCGCTCGCTGCCGGAGTGGTCTTTGCGCTGGATTTCTCCTCCGTGGTCGCGGCCAACCGTGTCATGACCGAAACGTTCTTCGCCGTAGCCACGTTCGCCCTTTTCTGGGTGGTCTCGGAGGTGCCACGGCGGGGCCCGTACCGGTGGCTGTGGGCGGTAACCAGTGGGCTGTTCGGCGGGTTCACGGTCCTCATCCGGCCGATTTCCCTCCTGCTGTTTGTTCCGCTCGGGATCTTCGTCCTCCTCGAGTTCCGCAGGCGGGCCTTGCTGCCGCTCACGCTGATGTGCTCGACTTTCCTCCTGTTTCCAGCCGCCTGGGCATTGCACAACCGGGAAGTCGCCGGGGTGGCGACGGTGAGTACGATCTCAGCGGACAATCTGCTGCGGTATCGAGCCGCCGGGGCGCTGGCGGAGGAATCACCCGGAGACTTCCTGCCGAACCTCTACCGGTACCAGGATAGGCTGAGCCTCGAGGCGAACGAGGAAGGCCGCCGGCTGTACGGTCCCGACTTCGATGGCCTCCCACACGCGCAACGGGCCGAGGTCTACTCGCGGGTCGGGATTCGAACATTGCTCGATCACCCTTCCGGGGCCCTGCGCCTGGCAGCTCGAGGCATCGCGACCACGTTTCTCGGCGGGGGCGCGGCACCCCTGTCGGCCATCACCGGGTTGCCCCTTGGATGGGCTCGAGGCATCCTGCTCCTCTACACTGGACCGTGCCTCGCGTTCGCCCTCCTGGGTCTGGTGTACCTTTTCCGCTCGCACCGGAGCCAGGCCTGGGCGATTCTCCTGTTCGTGGGATATTTCACCGGCATTTCGGCGGGAAGCGAAGCCTATTCCCGCTTCCGCGTCCCGGTCATGCCCATCTACGCCCTGGCCGTGGCTGCGGGCTTGTATTTCGCGTGGAACCGGTTTAGAGTGTCGCGTGATCTGCCGGTCGCCCCGGATGCACGCGGCTGCTGATACCAGCAACCGGCATCCGTGAGCCCGAGTCGCCGACCCGAGGCCGCGACCCACACAGATATTCCGAGACCGGGAACTTGACAGGGAGGGATTCCCATGCCGTTCGATTGGCTCCATGCAGATGTTCCAGCGCGTTTCAAGGCGACCGAGTCGGACAAGGCGACCGCGATGTACCTCGCCGAAGCCAGGACTCGAGCCGCTCTGCTCCGCCGGCTCGGCTGGGACCGTTCAGCCGCCCTGGAACGGATCCGGCGCAACTTCGAGTGGGGATTCGAACTGCACGAGAAGCCGGCCTTCCTCGAGAGGCTCTCGGAAGCGGTCGATCAGGCATACTAGCACTGACCAGTACGCGGGAAAGGCCTACCCCGGACCGGTTGCGAAGGAGACCACTGCGCTATCGCCCCGGCCTACGGGCGAAGAGGTAGAGGCAGGGGCGCACGGTGACATCTCGAGCGAGGAGGAGGTGCCGGCCGGCAGTGGCGACGCGCCTGCCGGCAGTGGCCCAGGGGGGCACGTCCCCGGATGCGGTGTCTCCCCGTTCGCCGCTCCCCGTGTCTCGCGTCCCGCCCACTCCTTCCTCGAGAAGCCGGCAGTTCTCATCGGCCACCAGGACCCAGCGGGCCACCTCGAGCCGGCTCACATCCGGCCAGGCCACGATGTCCACGCACGGATTCTTCGCGGTCAGGATGAACCTGACATCCTGAAAGTCCCCGGGGTAGAGCACCTGCACGAGGTTGGAGGGCCTACAGGCCAGTTCGCTCATTCGGGGATAGAGCAACCGGGCCTCCCGCGCGTGCCGGAACGACGTAATGGGTTCGAGGTTGGGAACGAACTCGAATTCGAATGCACGGCCCAGGTCCGGCACGATATCATAAGGGCCGAGGTACCGTGCCAACGGGCGGTCCGGGGCGGGAAAGGCGCGATTGACCCACTGGATGCCGGCCACGACAATAACGAACCCGAGCAACACACCGCCAACGCCTCGCCGCTTCAGCGCCACCAGGCCGAGGACCGTGACCACGGGAAAGACCGGGAGCACGGCGAAAACGTAGTTGGGGTGCTTCTTCCCGACGAGGCTGAAGGCCACGAGGGGCACCACGAGCCAGGCCACCATCTCGGCCCGTGCCGCCCCACGCCGCAAGTAGGGCACCAGGGCGACGACGAAGGGGATGCACAGGACCGGCGATACTCCCAGGTGATACAAGTAGCGGACATAGGCTGTCAGCGCCGGCACGCTCCACCGCTGGTAGTGGTGTTCGAACCGGGCGGACGCCATCTCGGACTGGATGTAGCCGACATCCTGCTGGAACATACCGTTGTGCCACACGACCAGCCCGAGCACGCCAGCGGCAAGAGCGCCCAAGAGCAGGGTTTTCCACCGGGAGACCGGTTCGCCCGAACACGGCCCCCACCCCAGGAACAGCCCACGAAGCCCGGCACCGAGAGCCATCGCTCCGACCGCCGGTAGGTAGGTCATGTTGTCCGTGCTCATGGGGCTCGCGCCAACGCCCAGCGCGGCAAAGGCCACGAACCCGGCCGTGGCCACGGGGCGATTGAAACTCCTCGAGCGAACCAGGCACGCGGCCGCTGCGGCGAGACAGAAGTAGTGGAACGTGTGCGGCGTCCATCGACGGAGCATCACCGCCACATCGGGATAGAGGGGAAACAGCACGGCAATGGCGAGCCCGGCCCAGGGCCCACCGAGACGGCGGCCCAGGTCGAACAGGGCGAGTTGCGCTCCGATCATGAAAACGAGGACCAGCCAGAGCAGGCAATCGGGGTGGGTTCCCAGGATGTGGCGCAACCCGAGCGCGGCCCAGATCACCCACCCGGAATGGAAGTCCCGGGCAAGCTCCGCCAGGCGCCCCTGCGCTTCTGCCTGGACCAGTGCCGACACATGCCAGAGCATCTCCGCCACCGCCGGCCGGCCGACCGCCTGGTCCAGGTGTATCCAGTACAGGGTCGCGCCTGCGTGGGCACCGAGCGCCAGCACCAGCAAGAGAGGAACCCAACGTTCGCCTGGAAGGTTGCGCATAGGTCTCGATCCGCAATCGCCACGGGTGGACCCCACCACCCGGCTCGATCCGACGACCGGGCAGCGGCGCCGAATCGCCGCCACCGAACGCATGGACAGTGGCGGGGACGCCGGGCGGGATCGTAGCACGAATCGGGCGGGGTGTCAGACCTGGCGTGGCCCATCACGGCGCAAAGGGGGACGGCGCTCCCCTCGCAATGCCACGTTCAATGGATTCGTGAAGCTGGCTCGAGGCCGCACGGCCATTCCCGGCGCGGAGATCCGGCCGCAACCTCATCGAGGGGACGCAAGTGCGGGGTAGCGGCGCCCAAACGCCTCGTAGGAGAAGATCCTCACATCAAAGAACGCGCTTGATGCCTCGGGGTCGAGCAGGGTTTGCACCATCCTTGCCATCTCCCTCCTGAACAGCTCCCGTTCAGCACGGCTCGCATCACCCCGTTCCGCCCTCTCCTCGATGCCCCCGAGCCGGGTGCGCAACGGGTCGGGCATCAACTTCGACTTGTAGTATGTCACCATCACCGCCCTGTGCCGGGCAGGGTCGGCCAGGAGATATCTCCACACACCGGGCGTACTGGAGAGTGAAGGGTCGATCACAAGGGAGCTGCGGATCCGATCGGCTCGGCGCTCCGCCCCCAGGATGAACGCCACCACATCGCTTACCGCGTGGTCATTGCTCGCCACCAGACGGAGTTCGCCCCTGACCGGGCCATCATCGTCGCAAAGCGCGGCCAGCCCCACCTGGGCGATGCGAAAGCCGGCGGCCACACAAGTGCAGGGCTGGCCCACCACCATGGTGGCGTCCTCGAACGTGAGCCGGATGCTTTCATCATCGACAAGGAGCCTGTTGTGCGGAGGTTGAAGAAGGACGATACCGGGATTCTCCGATACAGCCCCTCTCATCGATGCGCAACCTGCCATCAGAATGAAGATGGCATATCGCCAGGGCAGCAACATTCGCCTCATGATGGGTAGCCTCCTCCATACCGTTGTCGCCGGCGCCGGGCACGGCTCGAGGTTCCAGGTCGGTTGTGCCGGGGGAGCACCTCCAGTTTTCTGAACGCACGCGGACCCCTGCGACGTTGGCCGAGGTGACCGCTCTCCGAGGCAACACGATGCCTTCTGATGAGGCCCCTTCGACGTCCGGATAGAGTGAACGAGGAACTGGCTCGTCCCCAGTTTGTCGCCGTGTCTCCCAATGGACTTTCGGCTGTGCCCGAAACACGTCTTGGCACATTGGATGTCGCCTTTCAAGTACAACCATGCCGCTGCTGCTGATCACAGGCTGGTGAGGAACGTGTCTGTGTCCCGGAAGATATCGCCCAAATGGAACACCGCGTGCCTGCCCGGGTTCTCGAGTGCGCTGGTGACCCGGCCGAAGCCGGCGGGGACCTCCCCGGGTCGCGGCCGGTCCCTTTCTTCCGGTAGATGCCTCGGCCAGAGGCGTGTCGCGTCTGGCGCTACCCTCACGGGCAAGTATGGATGGCCAGGTCGGTATCGTCGCAGCCGCAGTCCGTTTGGCGGGGCCCGGCTGGGGCGTCTGGATGGTCCCGGGCCACAAGTAGTCGGGGTAGCCGTCGAGGTCCCAGCCGTCTCCAAGGGGTCTGTACCGATCCCGAACGTGCCCGTGCTGCACCCCCGGGCCGGTAGCCGTCGAGGTCCCAGCCGTCTCCAGGGGGTCTGTCGTAGATGTACAGGTCGGAGCGTGTCCCGTCCGCACCGTCAACGGTGGGGAAACCCGGGCCGATGAGCGGTTCGTCCGTCGCGAGTTGGTGGTCGCTCGGGAGGCCGTCCTCGCCGTAGCCCAGGAAGCCGGTCTCAAGGAACGGGTTGGTCGAGGACATCTCCATGAGTTCTGCACTGATGGCGCAGGGCCACCCATCGCCGGGGAGCCCGGGGTGCGAGCGGTCTTCCCCTTGCCGTAGCGCTTCACAGTGGGCGAAGCTGAGTGTCGGTCTTCCATTTTCTCCTTGCCAGCACGTGCACCATCCACTACATTCTGTCTTCTCCTGCACGCGGATTGATCATGGATTACAAACCACATGACACCTTTGCCAAGATAGTCTTCGACAAGCTGGCTCGAGGCCGGCAGGTCATTCTCGAGGCGGAACTCCGCCCCAAGGTGTACGCCGATGTCATCCTTCGCCCCGGACCCGTCTTGTCAGCCTGGGCTGGACTGCTCGGACGAGTGATCGCCGACGGCCTGACCGTTGTCGAAGTCTACCACGGTCGGCCGCGGAACGCGGACCTGTGTCACGCACACGCCAAGGGGTTTCTGGCATTGGCCACGGAGTTGGCGCGGCACCCCGGCTTCTCGGGCACGGCGGAAAGCCGTGTGCTCATGCTGACCATTGGAACCCCATGGCGTGCATTGAAGCGCTGTTTTCGTGGACCTTGGGACACGGTGCGGCCAGGACACACACGACACGTGGGCGCCATGGCATTCGTGCACCTGGACCTTCTCCGGCTGCCGGTGACGGCGGACACGGCCTGGGCGCGCGTGGCAGGCGGAAGCCCGTTCCTGGAGGAGGCCATCGGGCTGTTGATGGAGGGTGGCGCAAACGAGCCCAGGCGGTTACTATATACCATGAGCAAGGTGGTCAGTGTCATGCCGGAACTGCAGAAAAGCGTACCCGAGCACGGGCGACACAGCACCGCCTATCGTTTCGCAAAGGCCTGGGAGCTGGCCGCGTCTCAAAGAGAGGGTATCGAAAAAGGCATCGCGAAAGGCCGCCAGGAAGGTCTGAGAATTGGTCGCAGATACGGGCGGGTCCAGGCCTTGGAGAGCCTTCTGGGGTTGCCCGAGAGCCCGGTCGAAACGCTCTCGGCCCTGTCTCCGGAGGAGATCGAGCGCCGTATCACCGACCTGACGCGCAGGGTGCGCGGGCGGGTCTTGTGAGCGACGCCCCATAGCGTCTCCCTTGCAAATGGCTGGAGACATGTGCGGGGGCTGGCAGTGGGCGGGCAGGCCATCCGTGCTTGACACCAAAAGCCCCGAGGCAAAGAACGGCCCCCCCGGCAACACCACGCCGGCCGAAACTCGTGCGGCAGCGTCCAGGATGTCCCCATTCTCTCCCGCCGGCAAACGAGCGGCCACGGGGCGACGAACGCTCCTGTCGCCCGCTGGTCGTCTACTGCGCCTCGCGACACCAATTCGTGCGGCTCGATTCGGTCCTCCTACTCCACCTCCCACACGATCAACTGACTCGTCTCGTTGCCGAAGATGTCGGCGACCTTGACCAGGATCCGGTAATGGCCAGGTGATACATAGGTGTGCACGGGCGTCTCGAGAACGAGTGACCGCTTCTTGCGCGTTCTGTGGGTCTGCCATTGGGTCGTGAACGGACCACCGCGGAAGTCCCAGTCCACGGCCCAGTAGTCGATGAAGTCGGACCAGTTCTCGATAGTGCTTGCTACATTGCCGAGAAGCACATCCACGTTCGGAATGACGAAACCCTCGATCCGAAGCCGGATTCGGCGAGACGACTGCGCCTCTTCCGTGGCCACCGAGTGTACACAGGCATCGACGCGAGGAACATCGAAGAACCAGACGGCTCCGGCTTCGACAGCGCGACGGTCCATGATTTCACGAGGGATATTCAGGAATCGCAACTCGATGTTCTGGCCCGCCTTCGCCATCCGGGCCAGCGGGCCGCCCCGCCCCGGTTCCCACTCCCAGCCCAGCACGTGGAGCGCGTGCGCCCCCCGTTCCCTCGCTTCTCGGAGCGCCTCTTCCACCTCTCGTGCGGAGACAGCGACGTCCACGGCTCCGACGTGGACGAGGGCATCCCCCTTCTTGCCGTGGATGTGCCGGCCCGAGACCGGGTGTGCGCGGTATACCTCCAGAATGAACATCACGTAAGGGGAGTGCTGGCCGAGGTCCGACTCGAGCGTTTCGTCGCCGAAAACAGTGCCTTGCCAATAGGTGCGTTCGTGCCTGCCGAGATGCAGTATCTCGAACGGCCTGCACCCACGCTCCTGTCCGGTTGCCGGATCTGTGACGCGAACGTCGAGGAGGCGCTTTCGCGTGGTGTGGATGGCGAACCTGCCGATATCGCAGCCAATCCAACGGCGACCCAGCTTCTCGGCCACGGCGAGCGTCGTACCGGACCCGCAGAAAAAATCTGCGACCAGGCTGTTCTCATCGGAGGAGGATTCAATGATCCGCCTGAGCAGGCCTTCCGGCTTCTGGGTCGGATACCCAGTGTACTCGGACGAGACCACCCCCATCCCGGGCACGTCCTCCCAGATGTTGTCTGCGATGGTCGCTTCCACGACCCTGCCACCCCGTCGCTCGCGGTAGTACTTGACACCAATCGTTCCCCGGGTCGTCGAGACCGCCCCATCCTCGATGACCAGTTTTCCCCCCCTTGTGACATGGATACGCCCCTCCTCATGCAGGCGCACCAGGCTCTCGTCGGAGTAGGTGCCCGGGTCGGAAGTCCGGAAGAACCCCCTCTCGTCTTCCCTGTACTTTGCTCTGGCCTCCTCGATCGAAATGAGGTGCTCTTTTCGGATCTCGTGCCAGACGGCGGCGTCGGACCTGGCATAGAGCAGGATGAAGTCGGCGCTGCGCGGCATGAACCGCGCGTGGGCCTTCATCCCCCGCGAGACTTGCCGGCGCCACGTCACGACGTTGCGGAACGCTTCGGGACCGAAGACCTCGTCACAGAGAAGCTTTACGTGCGCCATGACACGGTGGTCCGTATGGACGTAGAGCGACCCGCGCGCCGAGAGCAGGTCGCGAATCAGGCAAAGGCGCTCGCGAATCATGGTAAGATAGCTCGCCATCCCCGCGTCCCACGTGTCGCGGTAGGCCACGCCTTCCACGGCAGGCCGGCGCCTCGCCGAACGTTCCCTGCTCCCTCCCAGAGGCACACTCACAAAAAAATCGCCCCCCGTCCCAAAGGGCGGGTCGATGTAGACGAGGTCGACCTTGCCAGCGAACGCCTCGAGCAACGCCCCAATGACGAGGAGGTTGTCGCCCCAAATCAGCTTGTTGCGCCAGCCGCTCTCCTCGGCGACCCGCGGGGCGGCCCCACCAGACCCCAGCGCAAACTGCTTCGGCGTATCCGCTGAACCACGCCACCTCCCGGCCATTTCTGCCACCTGGAAGGGCATCGACACCCGCGACGGTTCGACGAGGTTGCCGTCCAGGTCGTACTTCCCGGGCCAGACAAGCTCCGTCCCATCGATGCGGTATGCCTCGCCCCCCGGCTTGCCAGGGCTTCGCCGGCGCTCTTCATCCGCGCCACCAGGGACATCGGTTCCCGGCGCCCCCTCCTTGTCTGGTGGCCCTCTGCGCATTCTGCCCCCGATTCCATGTTGACGGCACGTCTCATCCTGGGTTCGGCAAGCCTACGGTTCGCCGCCCTCGAATCCGGTTGACGTGCCCACGCCATTTTGACCGGCTTCTCACTCGACGCCCAGCGAGATCGCCACTACAACGACACCAGCATACACCGATTGCCTGTTGAGACAGGTCTGCTGCATGATGTCCCGGACCGAGGCGGACGCTGCCTGCTCGAGACCGGCACGTGGGCAACGGCCAGTTTTCGTGGAAGTATGACTCGGGAGGCAACCACGACCAGGAAAGGCTCGTCCTGCGTCGAGAGTGCGCCGAAATCCCTCGCGAACACGGTACGCTTCGTGGACACCTTGGCCCTTCTCATGTCGGACATGGAGAACGCTGTGCGAACGGGCAAGCGGGACAATGTCCACCACCAGCCGATGCCCGACGGGTTCTGGGAACGGTACATGCGCGGCCTGGCAGCCATGGCGGGCACCGTGTCACGAGAAATCGCTGCTCGAGTCAAGCTGCACGCACCTCCGGCTCGGTTTTCCTCACATCTCGAGCATAACCATCTGGAAACACGGGCGATTGGAAGTACGCGCTGTTCCCCGGGCAGGCTGGGAGGCCGCCCGAACGGACGAGCCTGGCCTGGCAAGCCGCCCCCGGTGGGCGTCGAATCGCAAACGCACTCACCAGACTACGGAACCGCGGGCGTGGCCTCGTCGAGCGCTCCCTTCCCCTGTTCCCGTGGTTCTCGAGTGACCACGGTGGCGTCTTCGTCCTGTGCACCGACGCCTTCGTCCGAACCTCCAACCTGACGCTGGCCCAGCGCTGGCCAGGTAATCCCCGGCATCACGCCGGCGGGGTCGAAAGGCCGCGTGTCCTCCACGAAAGACATGGGGAAGGCACAAGTCCGCACGGCGAAGATACCCATCGGGGCGCCGTCTCCCGATGCGCGCTGCCCATCCAATGGCAAGCGGGCCGAGATGATCACCGTGGCCCGGTTCCAGTTCACATTGCCGACCCGCAGCCGATACCTGGCCTCCTCGACCTGGCCACGGGACTGCGTGAAGATCGACGTGACGAGCCCGCGAATGCTACGGTTGTGAATGGCGACCGCTTCGTCGAAATCGGCGGCCACAAAGACCTCGAGGGCAGGCCCGACGATGTCCTCCCCCGTGGGGAAGGTCCTCTTGACCTTCGGATCGATACGGGCCAGGGAAGGCCGCACGAAATACCCGTTCGGCTCCAGCTTCAGCCGGCGCCCCCGCCGGATGATCTCGTGCCCCGCCTTCTCCGTCTCCTTCTGGTACATCACGTAGCGCCGGCGGGCCGTCTCGCTGATCAGGGGGCCGAGAAAGACATCCTGGGTCAACCCGTTCCCGATAGCCATGCCGTCGACACCTTCTGCGAGACGCTGGATGAACCGTTCGGCGATCCCGCCCGTCACGATGACTCGAGAAGTGGAACTCCGGCGTTGACCGCCGGTCAGGCATCCGCCGTACGCAACCTCGTAGGCCGCCTTGTCCAGGTCCGCGTCGTCGAGCACGATGGCTGTGCCCCGTCCACAGGTGTTGAATACCTGCCGCTTCCAGGGCTGCTTCAACAGGGACCCGCGGAGCTGCTGCGCCGTCTCGAGAGACCCGTCGAAATGGACCGCGTCGACGTCCCGGTGGCCGGCGAGACGGGCCCCAACGGCCTTGCCGCTGCCCAGAATCATGCCAAACACGCCTCGAGGCAACCTGGCACGATCGATCATCTCGGCGATCAGTTGTCCGACGGCAGGACAGTATTTCGATGGCTTCAGGATGACGGTGTTGCCGGCAAGCAACGCCGGGACGATGTGTGTGTTCGGCGATAGCAACGGCATGCTGTAGGTGCCCAGGACCGCCACGACGCCTCGAGGATGGAACTCGCACCCCCCTTCCAGCCCGGAAGGGCGCCATCCCTGCACCAGGGGCAACCCTTCCTCGAGCGTCACATCGATGCGCTTGATGGTGGCCAGCACCTCGGCATGGGCTTCCCAGCGGGGCTTGCCCGTCTCCCTGGAGATCGTCCACGCGAGGAGGTCGACGTTGGTGGCCAAGTTCTCCCGATAGTGCCGCAGGCGGTCGGCCCGGTCGTGCAATCCCAGCCTGTGCCAGGCCGGGAAGGCCTCCCTGGCGAACCCCACCGCAGGAGTCACCGCCGACCTGGTGAACGGAAACCGGCCAATGCGATCCTCGAGGTCGCCCGGGTTCACGCTGTTGATGTGGCCATCGACATCCGGGAGCTTGATGAAACTCCCGTTCAGGTAGTTGCCCTTTCGGACGAATGATAGGTTTTCCCAGATCGACATGGATGGCGCTGCCGCTTGTTGAGCCCGTGGCACGACCGGCACTCCCGCTGGCCGAAAAAAGGCACTCATTGTAGCCGACACCCGGGCTGTCTGCAACGCTTTCGTCACCCTGGGGCTGATGGCATGGGCGTTACGCTTCGACCTGGGCGGGGAGACGTTCAATCACTTCGGCTGGGAGGGGACCTCGAGCTGCAACTTGAGCCTCAAGGGAAGGGGAAGGTCCTCGCCGGCTTCGAGCGCCTTCAGGGCGTACTTCCGGGCCACATCGACGTTTCCATCCTTCAGCAAGACTTCGGCCATGACCCGGTTGGCGCCCCCCAGGTCCGGGTCGATGGCCAACGCCCGCTTGGCCGCACGGGCCGCCTCGTCGTTGACCCCCCGGGCCAAGTGCACTTTGGCGATCAGCTCGGTCGCCAGGGCATGGTCGGGATCCAGATTCACGGCCTTCTCCGCCGCCTCGAGCGCGTTGCGATGGGCCCCGATGCTGTAGTTGGCCTCGGCGAGATTGAAATAGAGATCCGCGGACTTCGGGAACCGCTCCAAGGCTTTCTCGTAGGTCTGGATGGCGGCGAAGTTGTCTCCATTCCGGCTTCGCAGCGCTCCCAACGCCAGGTAGTTCCACAGGAACGCTGGATCCCGTTCGATACCCTTGCGGAAGTGCATCTCGGCATCAACAGGGTCCTCGAGGATGACACTCCGGCCGGCCAGGTACTCGTACAGCGCGGAATTCGGATGCTTGTCCAGGAGTGCGACGTACTCCTTCTTCAAAGCGTCCTGATGCTCTAGCGCGCGCATGGCGTCCTGGTAGACACGGTGAAGATCGATGTGCTCCGGATGGTTCTTGAGGGCGTCTCGAGCGAGATCCCTGGCCTTTTCGGCCTCCCCGCGTTTCAGAAGCTCCGAGGCCTTGAGCGCCGTCTCGTCTTCGACGCTCATCGGTGCGGACCCTTTCGCTCCCACGGACTGCACCGTCGCACCTTCTCCGCTCTGCGGCTCCGACTTGCTGCAACAGCCCCCGGAAACGGCCCAGACTACCATCGCGGCCAGAATCCAGCGTGTGACATACACCTGTTTCGAACTCTCCATCATCGATCCATCCTGGCAACCTCGACCATCAGTTCCCCCGCCGGTCCCGTGACGGAACCTCGCTCGTGCGGCAGTAACTAGTTGAATACGAACAACTGTTCATTGTAGCACGCCGGCGCGTCGGGATCCAGGAGGGCCTCGCAATCGGCGTCCCGGATACACGCCAACTCCTCGTGGAACGCCTCGAGTTCGTCCTCGAGGTAGGGATAGGTCTCGTAGTAGGTCTGGACCGCGTTGCAGTCTTCCTCGCACTGCGTGGCGTTGTAGGAAGGAATCCCGGCGCCGCAATCCAGAATGAGCTTCTCACACGCCGTCTTGCAATCGGCCTGGCACCCCGCGGTCAGCGTCGCGACGACCACGCAGGCCACCGGCACGACAGCCCGGGCGACCCACCGCGCGCATCTCCCGGATCGATTCACGTTCACAGAACTTCACCCTCCACCTGGCAGGCGACAACCGCCCGGCCGCTCTGCCCCACGTAGTAGCCCGCCTGGCAGGTTACACATAGTGCGATCCCCTCATCGCCGGGATCGCACTGGAATTCGTCCACACAGGCCACCCATCCCACGGCCAGGGCCTGATTCGCGTCCGAGTTCATGTCCGCGTCACACGCATGGGCACAATTGCTTTGCGACGTCTGTATGTCGTCGTCCGGGTTCAAGAACGACAACTGGCACGTGGTGAAAACCTTCTCGCACGCCTGCTCGCAACTCGGGCCATGGCAACCGACCGAGGTCAAGACCGCTCCCAGTGCCGAAATCGCGACGACCAGACACGCACGCATGGTTCAGGCCTCACTTCAGCACGAGACGGCGCGCGGCCCGCGTCTCGTCCAGACGACGCCTGACCGGCTTCGTGGGAGCTTCCTTCAACACCTCCGGCGACGCCACGCACTCCTCGGCGATCCGTACCATGGCTTCCACGAACTGGTCAAGCGTCGCCTTGCTCTCGCTCTCGGTCGGCTCGATCATGAGCGCCCCGTGGACGACCAGGGGGAAGTAGACCGTGGGCGGATGAAACCCGTAGTCGATGAGCCGCTTGGCGATGTCCAGGGTCTTGACCCCCGCCGCTTGCTGAAACTTGTCGGTCAACACCAACTCGTGCATGCACGGGCGATCGAACGGCAGGTGGTAGTGCGCCTTGAGCCTCTCCTTCAAGTAGTTGGCGTTCAGCACAGCGATCTCCGCGACCCGCTTGAGACCCTCCGGCCCAAGCGACCTGATGTAGGCATAGGCCCTGACGAGCATGGCGAAATTGCCGTAGAAGCTCCGCATCTTGCCGATGGTGCCGGGGAGGTCGTCGTCCAGCCTGTACCTGTCTCCTTCCTTGACCACCACCGGGATCGGCAGGTACGGGGCGAGGTTTGCGCGAACGGCCACAGGACCGGAGCCGGGGCCACCTCCCCCGTGCGGGGTGGAAAAGGTCTTGTGCAGATTGAGGTGCATGACGTCCACACCCAGATCTCCCGGTCTCGTGGCGCCGAGAATGGCGTTCAGGTTGGCGCCGTCCATGTACACGAGCCCGCCGGCTGCATGGACGATTTCCGCGATCTCCCCGATGTGGCGCTCGAACAGCCCGAGCGTGTTGGGACAGGTCACCATGAACCCGGCGACGTCGTCATCCATCCGTTCGGCCACCTGCTCCGGCTCGACGATGCCGTCCGGGCCGTTCTTCACGGACACGACGCTGTACCCGGCGATGGCACAGCTTGCGGGGTTCGTCCCGTGGGCCGATTCCGGCACGATCACCTTGGACCGGGGACATCCGTGCTCCTTGACATGCCAGGCTCGCATCATCAGGACGCCGCAGAGTTCGCCGTGTGCGCCCGCCGCGGGCTGCAACGTCACGCGATCCAAGCCCGTGATCTCGGCGAGATACCGCTCGAGGTCGTACATCAGGGCCAGGGCCCCTTGAGCGAGGTGATCCGGGGTCCTGGGGTGCAACCCGGTGAACCCGGGCAGGCGCGCCACCGTCTCGTTGACCCTGGGGTTGTACTTCATCGTACAGGATCCCAAGGGGTACATCCCGCTGTCGATACTGTAGTTCCACTGGCTGAGCCTCGTGAAGTGGCGCACCACGTCCGGCTCGCTCACCTCGGGCAACCCCGCCGGGGCTCGGCGCAGCGCCCAGTCCGGGAACACCTCCGCAGGGTCCACCGGCGCCACCTCGCCACCAGGCAGGTCCAACCCCCGCCGCCCCTCCACGCTGATGTCGCGCAGCAACGGCTCCCTGTGCACAAGGCCTCTGGTCCCGATCGGTTCGGCGGTCACTGTCGCCCCTCCTTGTCGAGCACGTTCACGAAACGTTCCATGTCGGCACGGGTGGCGGTCTCGGTAGCGGTCACCAGCCAACAATCATCCAGGTGGGGGTAGTCCTCACCGAGCGGGATCCCGCCGAGAATCCGGTGCGCCTCGAGCCGCTCGAGCAGCGTTGCGACAGGCACACGCTTCGACCGGACCGCGAACTCGTTGAACACCGGCCCGTCGAAGGCGATCTCGAACCCGTCCAGGGCCGATATCGCCCGCCTGAGCCAGGTGGCGTGAGACAGGTTGCGCTGTGCCAGGTCCGGGAGGCCACGCTTGCCCAGCAGAGAGAGGTATATGGTGGCGGCGAGCGCGCACAGGCCCTGGTTGGTACAGATGTTCGAAGTCGCCTTCTCACGCCGGATGTGCTGCTCCCGGGTCGAAAGCGTGAGTACGAAACCGGGCTCCCCCTCCCTGTCGACGGTTGCGCCCACTATCCGCCCGGGCATGGCGCGAACGTACTTGTCTCGAGTCGCGAACAGGCCCACGTAGGGCCCGCCAAAGGAAAGCGGTATGCCGAAAGACTGCCCCTCGGCCACGACGACATCTGCGCCGAACGAGCCGGGGGGTTCCAGGATCCCCAGGGAAACCGGTTCGGAGATGGCCACGACCAGCAGTGCTCCCGCTGCGTCCGCCACCGACCGGGCCTGCCGCAGGTCCTCCACCAGGCCGAGGTAGTTCGGAGACTGCACGACCACGCCGGATACACCTCGAGCCGCCGCTTGAGCCAGCGCTGCAAGGTCGGTCATCCCACGGGCGTCCATCGGGACCAGCTCCAGGTCGATACCGGAATGCTCGAGATAGGTGGCGACCACCCGGCGATACTCCGGGTGCACGGTCTCCGAGACGACGATCCGCTTCCTGGCCTTGCGCTTCAGGGCACGGTCCGCCATCAGGCAGGCCTCGGCCAGCCCGGACGCGGCGTCGTAGACGGAGGCGTTGGCCACTTCCATGTCGAGAAGCGCGCAGACGAACCCCTGGAACTCGAAAATGGCCTGCAACGTCCCCTGGCTCACCTCCGGCTGGTACGGGGTGTAGGCGGTCAGGAACTCGGAACGGCTGATGAGCGCGTCGATCACTACCGAGCTGATGTGGGAATAGGCGCCCCCTCCCAGGAAAGATGCATAGGACACGCCCTCGTTGGCTCGAGCAAGGGCCTCCATCTCGCGGATCAACGCCCACTCGCAAAGCGCAGGAGGCAGCTCGAGCGGGCGGTTGAGACGAAAACGCTCCGGGATCGGGTCGAACAGGTCGGATATCCGCTCGACTCCGATTGTGGCGAGCATCTCGGCGACTTCAGCACCGGTGGTTGGAATGAATCTCATGAAACGGCTCCAAAACGGCGGATCGAGGCGAGAGAATCGGGGAGGCCCGGTGGCCAGGCTGTCAATCCGCCTCCTCGGCCAGGTGCTTTTCGTACTCCTCCAGCGTGAGAAGGGCGTCCAGGTCGGAAGGATTCGACATCTCCAGCCGGATCATCCACCCTTCGCCGTAGCAGTCCTCGTTGACGACGGAGCAGTTCTCCACCAGCGCATCGTTGACGTCCTTGACCGTCCCGGCAACAGGCGCGTACAAGTCGGACGTGGTTTTCACGGATTCCACGACACCGAACACGTCGCCCTTTTCGAACACGTCGCCGATTTCCGGCAGTTCCACGTAGACCACGTCGCCCAGCGCGTCCTGGGCATGGTCGGTGACGCCGACGACGGCCGTGTCGCCCTCCACGCGGACCCACTCGTGCTCCCTGGTGTACTTCAACTCCTTCAACCCTTTCATGTCTGGCT
>JAJRTE010000010.1 GCA_024278455.1 Myxococcota bacterium | reverse complement strand
CGTCCACTGATCTCGTCGAGTAGGCGATTCTGTAGGTCTGCCGCTCGCTTTTCGGAGCCCTTGGCGTGCTCGTCCATGCGCTCACCGAGCCGCCCGAGTTAGGCCGCGACCGTCTCCCAGCGCTCTGAGGCCACGGCTTGCGCTGTCTCGATGCGGCCGAGGCGGCCCTCTATGCGCTCGATGCGCTGCGTCTGCTCGCAGGGGATGGTCATGGGGCCGGCTCAGGGCCGGAGTAGACGCACCGCCACGGGCCGGCATGGTCGCCGACAGAGCCTGGCCACGCAGCCCACCACGCAGCGATGTCGGACGCATCGACGGTGACCGAGACGGTGGACCCGGACTCGGACCACGACGAGGCCATGGAGGCCCACGACGGAGCCGCAGGGGTCGAGGACGGGGGGATGATAGTCAGGTAGATCATGGTCACCTCGGGCGGACGAAGACGGCCTCCGCCGCGATGTCGAGAGAGATTGCGCCAAGCGTCGCGGCGGACCTGCCGACCGCCAAAAACACGTCGAGGTCGCCTACTCCGAGCCCTCCGTAGGTCGTCGCGACGCTGTCTGTTCCGCTTAGACCGGCACCATCAGCCGCGACCCCCTCGACGCCCCAATACCGCAGCACAGCGCCAGTACCGCCGCGCTGGTACCGCATACCGCTCACGGCTCCACCGCGCGCATTGCCGGTCGGAGCTAGGTTCTTTCCATCTGTAGGCACGCCAGACGAGTGACGACGAGCGAACTCGGCACGGGTCCCAGCCTCGTTGACGATCCCGCCCCCGAAGCACAAGCCGCCGTCAGCCGCGATGAGGCTATCTGCCGCAGCGACAAGGCCGATACAGTAGTATGAATCACCGCTTAGGTCTGGGTCGGCAAGCTGGCGTACCATCATGAACTGCGAGAACATGTCGGCCCGCTGGACGCGCGAGCCATCCTCGTACCGGGCAGGCCAGCGCATCGTGAGGCCCGCGCCGTAGTCGGCGGTGGTCGAACTGCCTGGGAAGGTGACACGGAGCCCGCCTGCGATGTCCTCGACGGTTCCGCCGTTGAGGATGACGGTGGCGCCTTGGGTCTGGAGGGGGCGCCATCGTTCAGTACGTGTGGTCGGTGTGCCCTGTGCTCCGACCTTCGGGGTCTTCATCGCCGGCTCCGCTTCTTGTTGATGGACTTGCGGACGCCCTTCGACTTCGCAAAGAAAGCCGCCTCGATGCAGGCGTCCACCACTTCGTGCAAGAACTCACGGCGCCCAAAGGTACGGGTAATGGACCTTTGACAGAAGGCGAACTTCTCGCCTCCCCTTCCACGTCCTGGGTACCCGGCCTCGGCAGACTCAACAAGATCGTAGCACGTCCTGATCAAAATCTCGGTCATTCAAGCATCCCCTCGAGGAGCACCTCGAACGACCATGCAACTGCGCCTGCGGTTTCGTTCACTTCGACCCACAGCCCGTCGTTGAACACTTGCGGGTCTGCACCAAAATGATCATCCACGTCTACCGCAGTGGCCGAAGCTGTGAACACCGTAGCCGATGACTCGTACAACACGTCCTCACCCGCTGCGTCGGATGAGCCTGGAGGCGGGCTCGAGGTCGCAAAGATCGTTGCTGTGACGGAACCAACAGAGTTGCGCACTTTCACAGAGGTCAGGACACCGACCACCCGGTAAGGTAAGACGTTTGCTGAAACCCTTGAAACACCTGTTCCTGTGACCTGGACGACCTTCCTGAATGGGCGCATGACGCCTCCTGTGCGCATCTTATAACAGATCGCGGACCGCCCGCGTCTTCTTCTGGAGCTCGCGCTCCTTGTTGATGTCCTGCCGACGCTTCACCTCGCCGGCGTGCCTGACCGGGGATGCCCTCAGGCCGACCGACGGGGCGAGCTCCGGCGGGAGTACCCGGTTCAGGCCTTCCTGGTTCTTCCGCTTAACCGCGTCAATCGAGGCGTCAGTTGTGATGTAGCGCATCGCCTTGTCGAGCCCGGCGATGCTGTTGTTCATCCGCCCGAGGTAGGTATTCAGGACCCCCAACAGGATGTTTGCACCTTTCGCCGTCGGGCCCTCGTCTGGGTTCGGGAGCATCCACGTCACCGGCACCCCGCCATCCATCACAGCGCGCTCGTACTTGTCCTCCCGACGTAGCGGGACAGCCCTCACCCCAGCGTACTCGAGCAGCCCGGAGATGCCCGGCGTCTCCATCATCCACTGCGGGATCTCACGCTTCGCCCACCCCGTTGCGCCCCACCCTGTTGGCTCAACCCCTGTCATGGCCGTGATGGCGAGTGCTTGCGGGCCTGGGAGCTGCCCGCCGAAGTAGCTGATTGACTCATCAACCCCGTCCGCACCGGCGAGCGGGGCCGTGAGTATGTTGGCCATGTGGTACATGAGGAACATGGCTTCTGGTACCGGCATCACCGACGTCCCGGTGAGGCGCATGGCGTCGGTCCTGTTCAAGGTCCCGTCTACGTTGTACTGCGTGTCCTTGTCTGCCCCGAGGATCAGGCTCGAAACCTGCCTCGGTGACATCCCGGCGTACTCATCCTCGCTTATGCCCCACCAGTGCTTCTGATCCCTGAAGAACCTTATCTGCGCCCCGACCCGCTCCGGGTGGTTGAACAGGGCTTTGAGGAACGCATCGGCGTTCTTTCGCGCGAAGGCGTAGAACAGCACCCAGTTCCGCATGTTCTTCTGCTCGAACTCGGTCAGCTTCCCGTAGTCGAAGGCGCTCTCGCGGGCAGCTCGGGCCGCCTCGTCGAGCGTCATCCCGGTCTTCAAGTGGTCGATGAACACAGCAGAGCGCCAGACCTGCTCGGTTGCCGATGTCATCTCCCGCAGCACGCCCTGCCACCCGCTCACGCTTCGCCGCAGCGTGTTCCACAAGCCAGGCTCGTTCAGCGCGAGCTCCTTCTCGACGTTTGCGGCCATCTCGACGTTGGCGAAGGTTCGCTCGAGCCCGAACAGTTTTGCAGAGTCAACGATCTCCTCGAGGGTGTAGACCCCCGTTGGTGTCTCGAGAACCTTCCCGCTCACCCGTGGCGGCTCGAAGACCTTCCACGGCTTGGTTCGCCCAAAGACCTTGGCCCCTTCGTGGTCGAACATCGTGAGGCGCCGGACCAGTGAGGCTGTCATGTCCGGGTTCTTGAACATCGTCCCGATGGTCGACAAGGCCTTGCCCGGGCCCAGCGTGGTCGAGATCATGAACGGGATGCCAAGGAAGTTAGTCACGAAAAACGCTGGGTTTGGGACGATAAGCCCGTGCGTGACCGCCCCCTTCTGGAACCGGAGCAGCGTCCTCCACGCGCGGGCCGCCGATGTCGACACGTCCGCCCCGGCCTCTCCGAGGTCGACAGCACCCATCAGCCCGAGGTTGCGGGCCCTCGTCAGAGCTGCGGCAACCCCAGGCGCCATGACCTTCTCGAGGCCCCCCCCACGCTGGATGATCATGGTCAATGCGTCGTTCGGTGCGATCTCGAGCAGACCCGTCCTGTACAAGGCATTGCGGGCGGCGTTGTAGACCGCCTCGCTGTGTTGCGTCTTCTTGCCGGTCAGGATTGACTCCGCTGCCTGCGCGACGGGGTGCTTGCTGCTCCCGAAGCCAAGACCTTTTGCGATGATGGACCGGATGGTCTCTCCGTACAGCCTGCGTGCTCGCATCTTCAGGACCCAGGACAGAGACAGGTGGTCCCCGGACGCCCGGACGTTCCTGCTGTCCACCTTGTCCGCGAGCTTCGACATCAGCGGGCCGTCCATGCGCCCGGTCTTGATGACCTCCTCATATGCCGCGAACTTCTCTGCCTTCTTCAGCTTCATGATGGCGGCCTCGGTCTGGGTCACCGCAGACCGGAGCTCCGCCGAGATGTTGCCAGCCATGCCGGTCTTGATCTTGCCGGCCTTCCGCGTGTCCTTGATCACCTGCTCGAAGATGATCCCGAGCATGTCCTGCACGGCCTCGGTGGCCACCGCCATCTTCTGGCGCCGCCATGCCCGAAGGCCCGCCACCATCTTCTTCTTGTTGCCTGACTCTAGTAGCGCGATGGTTGGCGCGTCGACCCGCTGACCTGACTTCAACGCCTGCTCTGCGAGCCTCGACACGTTCGACTTCTTCACCCGCCCAGCGTACCGCTTGACCTCCTTCGCCAAGTCGATGTCGGCCTGTGTGAGCACCTTGTACTCCTCGCCGGCCAGGTCCATCACAGCCTGCTCGACTGTCTTTCCATCCTTCAGGCCATCCCTGATCTCCTTCAGGGCGTCCGCCGTGTTCGACGCGAGCCTCGAAGACTCCCTGTCCAAGATGATCCGTGTGCTGCGTGGGAGTTCGAGGTCCTTGTAGTCGACGAACCGTGTGAGCACGTCCTCAACGACCTGTGAAAACCTCGATGCGATCGGGACGTCACTGCGCCCAACCGACGCTGCTGCCTTGCGGGCGCCGGTCAAGACAACCTCGTGGAACTGCCTGGTGCCCTTCAAGACGTGCCGAAGGTCGGCGCTCACGCCCGCGCCGTAGTTGTACCAGTCGGTCAGGATCTGCGTGAACTCCTTCGTGGTCACCTTCTCCCCGAGTTCCCGCCCAAGGACGTTGAACTCGGCCATGGCCGCCCGCTGGTTCGCGTCGAGGGTGGCCGCCATGGTGTCGTCCGCTTCCTCGAAGACGAGCTTGTCGAGCCCGCCCTTCTTCTGGATCTTCTTGGCCCCGGCCTTCAGCCGGTCGGCCTCCTTCTTGGTGACCAGCACGCCGCTCGCGAGGTTGACGAGCTTGTGGTCCCCAAGAGTCTCCCGAGCGGTCTGCCTCACCGCCTCACCTGCGAGCTTCACGAACCCCCGCTGAACAGGGGTCAGGCTCTCGACCTCTCCGACACGCTCGCCGAAGGACGTCATGGCCACCAGGTCCTCTGCAAGGTCGTCGACCTTAGGGGCCTCATCGAGCTTAAACGCACCGGCCAGCGTCTTCAATGCGCTCTCTGCCTCCAAGACCGCGTCCCCGTCCGACGCGATGTCCGCTGCGATGTCCGCTGCGATGGCGCCAGCCGTCTCCGCCTTCGATGCGGACTGCGCCCCCCGCCCGACGATCAACCCGTCCATGCGCTTCAGGAGCTGCTCGGGGACGTCCTCGACCTTGAACTCTCCGGATGCGATCTTGCTGGCCAGAACCCGCTCCGTCACAGTCCCGATGTCGACCTGCGTACCACGCAGAGCCTTGGCGAACCTCGTCATGGCCGACACCTCTGGCGCCACCTTCCCAAGTTCCCTTGCTGCCTTCGCTGCCTTTCCTATCTTTGCTGGCACCGCGAACGCCATCTCCCATGGGACAGCGATGTCAAGGACAAGCCCAGCGTAGCCTAACCGGTCCCGGTTTGCGTCAGATAGCCCTGCAGCTGCGCCTGCTGCGTACATGTCCTCCCACATGCCCTGCCCACGCTCGACGCGCTGTAGGACCCGCAACAGGAAGTTCCTGCCATCCTCCACCACGCCATCGCCTGGTGATGACTTCCCCTGCGTGATCCCGCGCGACTCCGGCGTGGTTCCTGACAGTGGGTCGATCAATGCCTCGGCCACGGCCTCCTGCTGGAAGGCTGAACCAACCGTCCCAGCAAGCCTGAACGTGCGCCCGAGCGACGACTCATCCGGCACATCAGTTGCACCAGGCTTCAACTCTGCGTAGTTCGTCGCTTTATCGTACAGGTACTTCGGAAAGAAGAAGTTCACCCAGAATCCGTCGCGCAACGTCTGCTTAAAGTAGCTCTTTGCGTCCTTCGGAAGGAAGCCGATCCCTGCCTCCTTCGGGGTCCCATGACGCGCCAAGGCAAGCCTACCTGCCTCGAGCAGAGAGATGTTGTCACGGTCGATCCGCTCGCGTGGTGGGCCGTAGACAGCCCTGACTGCCTTCTCATCAATCTGCTGCGGGCTCAGCGTAAGGTCTTTCTCGAACCTCTTGCGCTCCACATCCACAAGATCCTTGGCGGCATTCTCGAGGTCTGGCTGCTTCAGCGGCTCGATGTTCTGGCTGTACGGGACGGCCCTCGGTGCGCCCCCCAACCGTGGGTTGGCCCCGATCCCGCCCTGCATGAGGTCGCCGAGGTCGTCACCACCAGGAGGCGTGGGGGCGTCGAGCAGACCGATGTACTCATCGTCGCTGATGTCCCCGGCGACGAGCCTGCTCGTGAGCGCTTCGAGTTCGGCCTGTGACTTAGCCACCGAGTCGCTTCAGGACGTCGAGGTCAAACTTAAACGGGACAGGGTCTTCATGGCCAAGCGAGAACACCCTCGACGCCGGGTTCACAGTCCGTTGGCTAGGGGGGACTGGCGCAGGCTTCCACGGTGGGAGTTCCTGCGGCGTGTACCCGACCGACTCCGACGGGTTCGGAACGAACGTCTCGGCGCTGTAGGGCTTCGGACCCACAAACGTCTCGGCATCGTAAGGCCTCGGCCCAACGTCCTGGTCGGGCACGTCTGGGAACCCTCCGAGCGCGTTCAGTGCCGCCTGCATGTCCTCCTGCGTTGCGGTAGATAGGCCCGTTCTCTGGACCTGCGCCTGTCTATCTGTCAGGAACGACCTCAGTTCATCTCCTGCTTTCCTCTTATCCATAGATTCGAGGTACGAACTAACGTATTTTGTGCTTGTAGGTCCAGTCAGAAACCTGACAGGACCTGCGAACTCATCTGGCACATCTGGAAATACCTGCCCCTTCTCAGTGGTTAGCGCCGGGCGCCGGGCCCGCTGCACGGCCTTCGCATTGACCTCATCAAGAGTCGGTACCGATGCGGCATCGGGCTGCGTGTTCTCAACCTTCCCAGGCTTCACGGCTGTTTGACCATCCGGGCTCTGCTCGACTGGTGCAGCTTCTGGCGCCTGCTCGACGGGGGCGGGCTGACGCTTCACAACCCGCCCGCGCTGAAACAGTGGCTGGAAGTATGGGTTCCCAACAGCGTCCAGCTTCGCCTGGTACTCGTCGAACAACCGGTTGACGAAGTCCACCCCCGTCTCACCGGGCTTCTGAACCTCACCACCAAGCCGGACGTCTGGCTGGCCATCGGCCGCCTTGTCGAAGGCTGCGAGTTGGTCACTGTAGGTCTTGTCGATCTGGTCCTGTCGCGCGAACGCCTTCTCGAGCTGGCTCACCAGCAGCTTCCCACCGGAACTGAACCCGACCCCGCGGTGCTTCGCGTCAGGCGCCTGTGTCTTCACGCCACCGAGGATGGCCTGCGCGAGCGCACCCGTCTGGGCGTTCTCATTGAACGACGGATTCTGTCTGACAAGGGCGCTCAACTGCCTGGACGCAGCCGCTGTCTCACCGGGCTTTAACGCAAGGCCACTCAGGTTCGCCTTCGCCCGTGCAACGGCCTGCAACGCCCTTGTGCCGAGCTCCGCAGGGTCACCACCGGACGAGTCCATGGCCGTCTGCAGGTCCACCTGCATCGACTTGATTACCTCGTCCACCTTCCGCTGTGAAGCGCCCTCGAGCACCTGTGCCTCACGGGCCTTCTGATCCGCACTCACCTCCGAACTGACGATGGACGCCTGGCCTGAGATCCTGCTGCCCTCGATCGACTTCACCGCGCCGATGAGCGCGTCGAGGTTGGACGCCCCCTGCTTCTTCGCGGCCTGCCACTGGTCGACAATCTGCTTGCGGCGCTTGTCCTGGGTCGCAGCTCGCTGTGCGCTCATCTGCTGGAACTTCGCGATGGCGTTCAGGCGCGCGGTGGGGTCCATGGCCCGCAGCTTCTGCGATATGAACGCCTGGGCGATAGGCGTGCGCTGCTCGAGGTAGCCGGACACGAAGTCGGCCGCAAAGTTCCGAGGAGAACCAGCGGGCGGAACGTAGTAGACGTTGATGTTCTCCATTATGCAACCGCTCCAAACCCGGATAGGATGTCGGCATCAGACGAATAGGCCGCAGGGTCAGTCTCAGCATCGCCCGTAATCCGACCGGCCGCTGCCGTCATGGCGCCTGCCTTCGCAACCCCACCGAGCGCCGAGATGATGGTCGAGGCGATCTGGGCCTTCCGCTGTGCGTCCGCGGACTGGCGCGCTGCGAGCTCTTGTCGGGCCTTCTCACGCTGGAACCTCGCGGCATCAAGGTCTGCGGCGACGATCCTGTTCGTGGCCTGCTCCGACCCCTGGGCGAGCCCACGCTGCTGCTCAAAGCGCAGGCGGGCGAGGTCAGCACCTGACACGGAGCCGCCTCGGGTAGCCATGGCGGCCTCCGCTGCACTGCGTTGCGCCGTCAAACCGGACTTCAGCGGGTCAAGCATCTCACGGCGGGCCGACGCTTTCTGCGCCTCGGTCAGCCCGAAGTCGTTCGTGCTCAACTTCTGCTGCAGCTTCTCGGCGGCAGCACGGTTCTCCTTCGCTGCCTTCCTGCCAGACAAGCTCGCCACACCGGACTGAAGAGCGCCAACACCCCCCGCAATCGCCATCAACGTGATCGGGTCCATACGCCCTCCAAGATGTATCCTAGTCGAAGAACCCCTCAACGACAAAGTTTCGCTCACCGAGGATCAACTGAATCAGACCGCTCTTACCGCTCAAGCTCTTAAACCCTGTGTAGTTGTACTCGAGATAGAAGTCGAACCATCCGGCGCTTGGAACTGTAAACCACATCCAAGACCTGAAGTTCATCAGTGCAGGACTGAACACGCCGTCCCCACCGTTCACGTTCAACTGCGGATAGATGTGGCGCTTCCCGCCTGCACCGTACCCACCGACATAAGGTGGTGACGTGCTCTCTCCAGGCGCCCTCACGCGCTTTGCACGATGGATGAAGTATCCACCGTCGCTCCCGCTCGGCCATCCAGACGACCCAGGATATTCGTACGCTGGAACGCCACCACCAGTGTCGTTGTTGTACATCAAGAACGCCTGCCACTCGGCGGTGACAAGCGCCTTCCCGCTCGTTCTGAACCTCACGCGTCTTGACATCCCAGGGACCGGGGCGGACTTGTCCTTCCCGATTGACTGCACGAAGACTGACTCGCGGTCCCGTTGCGCTCCGAGTTCCCACCATGGGGTGTCGTACCCAGTCGCTGACAGGATATGCCCGATCTTCACTGCGCTCCGGTTCATCCCGTGACGGTCGTACCAGATGCTCTGGTAGGGCCCGATCTGACCATTGATCGGAGACCCGTAGAGCTCTGGGCGCTGAAGGTGCTCGGTGTCGATGGCTCCGGCGTCGATGTCACCGACAACGATCCCCTCATTAACGTAGGTGCGCGCCTCGTCGGTATTCTGGATCACGTCTGCGGCTACCGCAACAGCACCATCCGCGAACACGTTGCTCACCGCGTATGCCATCACGAACTCCGCTTGTAACGCCGGGTCAACATCTGACCCTCTGCCATGTTCACATACCCGCCTGCAGGAATCTGCCCACGAAGCGACACTTGCCAGGTTCCTACCTGGCTGATCTCAATGAACGAATCGCACCCGTAGTGCGCACCAGCAGCACTCGTCGGCCCTACCGTCCCGTTCGTCCCGATGAACCTCGTCAATACACCTCCGTCGACAGTGTACCACAACGCCCATTCAAACACCGTCGACCCGACGAGCCCATAGCCGAGCAGGGTGCTTGCCGCATCTCTGTAAGTTCGCAGTTCAAAGGACGTGTCGACCCTGACACGCTCACCTGCAGATATAGTGAACAACGGGGTCTGCATCAAGGTCGCGCCGATCGTTAGCGTCGTCCACGATGTGCCTGTAAACTGCGTCGATGGGAGTGGGTTGCCCTCGATGTACGACAGCTCCTCGACAAACGGGGCGGCTTGAATCGACCTCGTGAGCACACCCTCCTCACGCAGGTTCTCCTGCCCGACCGTCGCACCAGCGAGTTGCGAGAACATCGTGTTCACGGTTGCAGCGTCGGAAACAAGCCCGACTTCTGGGTTCGTGTAGCTCGTCTTGCTCACCGCATCGCCTCCCTGATCGAGAACAACCGGTCGTAGAACGTGATGGTCGTATCAGCGCTGTTCCCTGGCTTCGAGAACACAAACTCGATGACGTGCTCGCCTGCACCGACGATCGTTGCTCCACGCAGAGATGCCGTATGGAGCCTCTCGTACCCTGGGGCACGACGTGCGATGACTTCTCCGTCCACCTTGAGCATGAACTGGAGCCCGTCGACGTTCGACTTCGCTCGCGCCTCAACCACTAACATGCAGTCGCGTGTCGTGACGTACTGATCCCAGTTTCCACCGTATGATGACGGGACGCTGTGTTCTTCGATCGACAGCTCGCCATCAATAACCGTCACGGCAATCAAGTTGTCAGTCTGGACGAAGTAGTGCTCCGCCATCGCATCGACTGCGATCTTGTCGGCCGTGATCAGGTTGTTCGCAAGGTTGTCAGAATCGAGGCACCCGTTGAACTCACCGTGGATGTCGCGCAGTTCCCCGATCAACTCAACAGGCGTAAACGTGTCGCCAGTTGTGTACGGGTGATACCTTTGGTAGATCCTGCTCATCTCTTGTCCGGGCTGATGACGTTTGACAACTGGATGATGCTTGTCGCGCCACCGCGTGGTGCCACCTCGACATCGTAGCCCATGAGGGTGATCCGCGACCCGGACACCTCGAAGGAGAACTCGCG
>JAJRTE010000167.1 GCA_024278455.1 Myxococcota bacterium | reverse complement strand
GGACCGACCGAGACCTTCCGGGCCCTGTTCCCTCCCGCCTCAATCACGGGCGCGCCCAAGGCCCGAACCATGGAGATCATTCGGGAATTGGAATCATCCCCCAGGGGGATCTACACCGGAGCCGTCGGATACTGGGGCCCGGCCCGGGAAGCTCAGTTCAACGTGGCCATCCGCACGGTTGCCATCCATCATGCAAAGGCGGCCATGACCTACGGCGTGGGCGGGGGCATCGTGTGGGATTCGGTCGACGCAGCGGAATTCGAGGAAACCAGGGACAAGGCCGCGATCCTTTCCCTGGAGCGTCCTTCCTTCCAATTGCTCGAGACCCTGCTCTGGACCCCGGCGGACGGCTTCTTCCTCCTGGAACGCCATCTGGACAGACTGACGCGCTCGGCGACCTATTTCGAGTTCGCCTTCGACCGGCGGGCGGTTCGGCGGAAGCTCGACGCCGCGGCCGCCGCGTTTCCGGAAACCCCCCGCCGCGTGCGCCTGCTCGTGGCCCGAAACGGCGACATCACGGTGCGGAACCATCCCTTCACCGCCGCTCCGGCGCAAACGGAATTCAAGGTCCGGCTGGCCGCCCGGCCCATCGACCGCTCGGATCCGTTTCTCTACCACAAGACAACTCATCGCCGGGTGTACGAGCGGGCACGTGAACAAGCCCTGGATTGCGACGACATCATTCTGTGGAACGCGGCCGGCGAGGTGACCGAGGCCACCATCGCCAACCTGCTCGTGCGAGTGGAGGGGCGCTGGTTGACGCCTCCGGTGGACTGCGGTCTTCTGGCGGGCACGTACCGGGACTGGATCCTGGCTCGAGGCATGGTGGCCGAAAACGTGATCACGGTCGGTCAATTTCGGCAGGCCCAGGAGGTCTGCCTGGTCAACTCGTTGCGCCGGCGCTGGCCGGTGCGAGTAATCGAGTGAGGCGCATGCCGGAACGCGCCATTCACAACGGAAACCCGACGACGCGAGGAACACGCCATGGCTGCCGATAACCGGCCGAACATTCTGCTGCTGCACGCGGATCAACAGCGCTTCGATACGATTGCCGCCCTGGGGGCCAGCCACGTGCACAGCCCGGCCTTGGACCGGCTGGCCCGCGCCGGCCGCTCCTTCTTGCGAGCCTACAGCTCCAATCCGGTGTGCATGCCGGCGCGACACGATCTGCTCACGGGCGCCGGTCCCCGCCACCACGGCTACTACGGCAACAGCGGCGCCTTCCTGCGGGACCACGCCTTGGCCACGCTCCCCCGGTTGCTCACGCAGGCCGGCTACCAGACCATCGGCATCGGCAAGATGCACCACAATCCGCCGCGCGAGCACCACGGCTGGGCCCATCTCCACCTCATGGAGGAGTTGCCGGACAGCCGGGAAGACGATGCGTATCTCCAATACCTGGAACAGGTCGGCTTCGGACATGTGCGCTGCCAGCACGGGGTCCGGCCGCTCTTCTACCACACCCCGCAGCCATCTCGCGTTCCGGAAGAACACCACGGCTCGGCCTGGGTGGCCCGCAAGACGATCGAGGTGATCGAGACCCCTCGAGATCGGCCCTGGTTCATCATGGCGAGTTGGGTGGGGCCGCACCCGCCTTACTACGTACCCCAACCGTATCTGGACATGTACCGCGATACCCCGCTGCCCGAGCCCTGTCCGCCGCCCCCGGGCGGGGGCGGCCAGGTGCCGCCTTCCCCGGAGAATCCGGGAGCCCACGAGCCGCGCGGAATCCGCATGCGAGAGGCCTACTTTGCCGCCGTCACTCTCATCGATACCCACATCGGACGAATCCTGGATGCCCTCGACCGAAACGGATTGAGCGAAAACACGGTGGTCGTTTTCACCAGCGACCACGGGGAGATGCTCGGCGACCGAAACGCCTACCAAAAACAGGTCCCCTACGAGGGGGCGGCCCATATCCCGCTCCTGATCCAAGGACCCGGCTTCGAGCCGAACACCCGCACACTCCGTCCCGTCACCACCTGGGACGTGGCCGCCACCATCCTCGACGCGGCAGGCGTGCGCCCCGCGGAGACACACCCGTTGGTGGGCGACAGCCTCCGCGCCGAAAGCCAGTGGCCCGCGGACCGAATCGTGACAACCCAAAGCGGCAGCGGCGCGGGACGGTACCTGATGGCAATCGGCGGGGGGCACAAGTTCATCCACTGGTACAACGGCGGGCAGGAGGCCCTCTACGATCTCGAGAACGACCCTTGGGAACAAAACGATCTCCTCGGCGGGGGGGGGTCCCCCCCGGCCGACTTGGTGGAGCCGCTGCGCCTGGCCTGCATGGAATTCGAACGCACACACGGGGCGCCGGACCGGATCGCCGACCGCGACTTCCGCGACTTCCCATACCACGAAAAAGACCCCTACGCCTACAGTCTCTACCCGCGCTGGTCCTCGTTCCAATACCCCCACTGGATGAAGGGGTATGCCGCGGATGACCTGGCGGCAATCGAGGCGGAAATGAAGGACTGCATCGCCTCGGAAGTCGCCTGCATCTGCACCGATCCGGACTGGCGCGCGCACGCGGTCGACGAGTGGCGAAAAATCGGTGGAGATCCGGCCGTCCTGGAACCTGGATTCCCGAGAGTGTAACTATGCTGGTAGCTCGATGCTGAAAACATCCATGATCTGTCGCTGGATCGGTGTGGTCTCGGTGAAGACCTGTCCGTAGCGGCTGGAGTACTTGATTCTGACCAGTGTCTCCATCTCTTCCATCACTTCCCTGACGGTCATGTGCCTGAGCTTTTCGTCCGCCTGTGTGGCGGCGCGTATCGCACCGACATAGATCAACGCGAGGAACTGCAGGAACAGCCTGCCGTCCATGGCGGGGGCACTGTGGGCGCGCAAGCGCTTCATGTCCAGATGGTTCTTCAGATCGTCGAAGCAGTTCTCCACGACATCCTTCCTGCGGTAGATCTCGAGGGCTTCCTCGGGGGTCTTGACCTTGTTCGACAGGATGCAGAAGAAGCCGCTGTGCTTCTTCCTGCGTTTGCGGATCTCCTCCTCGTTGAAGTCCACCCTCAATCCACGTTTGGGGGTATCCCGGACGACCAGATAGCGGCTGTAGGCCTCCTCATGGTCCTCGACCGGCTCCCCGGACAGCAGCTCGTCCCTGTAGCCGATGAGTTCGCGGGTGAAGCGGTCGAAGGCATCCGCAGCGCGCTCGGCGTTGTAGAAGACGTGTAGCCAGCTGCGGTGGTTGTTCTTCCCCCACCTGTGGAACTCGGTGGCGACGTACAGCGCCTGGTCCTTCCCGACCACCCGGTAGTTCGCCGGCGATGCGATGCTGTCGCAGTGCCTGTCGAGGATCGCCTCGACCCACTTCCGTCCGGCGGGAAGAGCGATCGTGAACTTGTGGCGGCGTCTGAACAGCTCATCGACATTCGCGACGCTGTAGAATCCACGGTCCAGAACGAAGTGGAGCTTGCCGGCACCGAGGAAGTCAAGCGACTTCACCGTCGTCCTCAACGTGGACACGTCGCTGATGTTGCCGGGTAGACGCCGGTAGTGTGCGGGCAGACCGCTCTTCTGCCCAAAGAGCATGGCCAGGTTCACCTGTTCGAGCGAGTCCCCGTCGCGGTTGTAGCCGAAGTGGGTATACTCGTTGTGGCGCGAGTAGGACGAGACCGAAGTGATGTCGTAGCACAGCCAGTCGTCTTCCTGGACATGGTCGAGCCACAGCGACAGGAAGCGCTGCCGGTCATCGGCCGAGAGCCTCCGGAGCAGTTCGCTGACGCGCTGGCTGGCGATCACGTCGCCGAAGGGATGCAGGCAGGAGGCGCTCCAGGGCTCCGCTCTGGACAGGGCTCCGCCCTTGTGCACGATGTAGTGGACCAGACTCAGGATGAGATCGTGGTCGTCGGGGAAACACTTCTTCAGAAGCTTGCCGACTCCGCAGGACCGGGTGAGGGCATCGAGAAGAAGAGAGGGCCCTGCCACCCGCGAGGTGACAGTGACTCCCGGAGCGGCGGCGGCTCGTTCGGCAATCTTGCGCTTCCGTTTTGACGGAATCACTTCCCCCGTCTCGGGATCGAGTCTGCCCAGGCAGGTCTGCCTGTTCCTCGGAGCCTTCTTCTCTCTGTCCCAGTAGCTTTCCACCGAGTAGACGTAGACTGCTCCCGTCTTCTTGTTGCGGTGATGTGTGATGCTCGCCATTTCTACACCTCCATAGTTACACCATATGATCAATGTAACTATGTTTTCAGCAAAAGCAACCCCTTGGAAACAGAATAGGCACTTGCCTCCAAGGGGGTTACGGCGCCAGGATAGAGATGATAGTTACAATTCTCGGGAGTTCAGGGTAGCTAGTTGAGTGGGAGCATTTGGTCGGACCGATGTAGCTAGTTGCTCTTCAGTGGGATAGGCGCCATTCCAGGGTATTGTGGAGTCTTAGAAGCGTGCTTTCGGCATCGTTTTCAACAGTGTAAGTGCTTGGCGCCTCACACAGCATTGAGGCAGCCTCACCAAAGGGCTGAGTTTTGCGGTGACGTGCAGCCATACCAAGTTTCTTCTTGATCTGATCAACATACGGCTCATCCCCGACCGCAATGCTCTCTGTCCACTCAGGACAACGCTGCCGTTGCGCATCAGTGTCCAAATGCTCCTGAACGGTTCGTTGCTGCCAACTGCAGAGTTCATCGACCGTCCGCAGTTCAAGGAGCCGGGCCAGCGCGTCGCGATCGATCCGCCGGTACCTCTGAGGTGGATTCTGGATCTCGCGATATCAACAGCATTCCCAATCTTGAGGATGTCTCGCAACTCCTGTGCGTACCATATTCAGGTCAATGTAGGTCATGCAGCGTCGGAGGTGTTTGCCTGTTTCCACCGCGGTAGCGTGATACCTGTCTTGCCAAAACGCCCCGTTGCGTCTCTTGCGCGTGTTGAATTCCTGGGCAACGCGCCCGGCGAGAAGCTGCATGGAACGGGGAATGGTCATTCGATCGCCGTCCGCATAGACTAGCAAATGGACATGATTGGAGGTCGCCACGTAGTTGAGAATGGTCAGGCCGTAACGTTTGTGGGCCTCAAACAGCCACATGGTCCATCGGCGTCGGTCCCTAATGAACTTGAGAAGGAAGTCACGCCTATGGCACCGATGCGTGAGGTGCCAAACATGGCCAGCGATGAAATACCGGTTTGCTCTTGGCATGCCATAGATGTTAGCATGTCAATTCCGTTGAGCAAATGCCAGGCCTAACGCTCTGTAGGTAACCGAGGCCGAGTCTAACATGCTGTGCCGGCATCCCTTAGGTCGGTCCGACCTAATGCTCTACAAACAGCCACATGGTCCATCGGCGTCGGTCCCTAATGAACTTGAGAAGGAAGTCACGCCTATGGCACCGATGCGTGAGGTGCCAAACATGGCCAGCGATGAAATACCGGTTTGCTCTTGGCATGCCATAG
>JAJRTE010000166.1 GCA_024278455.1 Myxococcota bacterium | reverse complement strand
TCGGTACGTGATCCCGGGGGATGTCTCCGGGGAGATCGGCAAAGACCTTTTGCGCGGGCCGATTCTTCAGCAGGGCGGGAATCCTGTCGAGTTCGCCGGTGCCAACGAAGTAGTCCACCTCCGGCAGTGCGGCCTCGAGGTCTTGTGCATAACGCTGGGCCATGCACCCTGCCACAACCAGGTACCTGCACCGACTCTCGCTCTTGTGCCTGGCAAGTTCCAGGATGGTGTCGATCGATTCTTCGGTGGCCTCGGAAATGAACGCACAGGTGTTGACGACGATCACGTCGGCATCCGACGGGTCGTCCACCGGTTGGTACCCGCTGGACAACAGGCTGCCGAGGAGCACCTCGCTGTCCACGAGGTTCTTTGGGCAACCCAGGGAGACCAGGTGCAGATGCGTCGTCATCGTTGCGTGCCCGCCTGTGCCGGTTGGCGTTGTTCCTGCATGTTGCTCACGCGAATCATCAGTTGCCCTGCGGCACCGCTTCGTGGACGCCGGGCGGGGCCTGGAACGCAAACCGTTCGTCGTCTATTGGGCGGTTGATGACCGCGCCGGCAAACACGACCCGCGTCACGCTCCCCATCATATCCTCTACAATCGCTTCCTCGACCATGCCGTCCTTGTCGCCGACCAATATGGTCATCCGCTTGACGGTGCCCAGGGCCTTCCTGGGCACCAGGTGCAACGCCGTCGCGCCGGGTTTGCGGTACGCGATCTCCTGGGCAAGGGTCACGTCGAAATCCTTGCGCACGTCCCCGAGCCCGAACATGAAGTCGAGGGCGACCTGGCTTGCGCCCTGCTCGAGGGGCAGCGTCATGACTTGATTCTCGGCGGGGAAATAGAACCACAGTGTCTGCCCATCGCTGATGAACTGCTTGGCTTCGGGCTCCTGGAAGTCCCACCGCATCTTGCCACCGCGCTTCATCTCCACGGTGCCGGAATCTGTCCTGGCCCTCGACATTCCGGTCGACGTGACCGTCTGCGTGAACTTGGCCGAAAACGTCTCCAGGTTCTGGTACGCCTCCTGGACACGGGCAACCGTTTCATCGAGCCGCTTGGCGCCGTCCGAACCCTGGCCCGCGGGGAGCTGGGGGGCACCGCTTCCAGGCTCCTGGCCGGCACGGACGCTGCCCGTCATGGCCCAGGCCGCCAAGAACATCCCGGCCAGGATCGTCACGTGGATTGCTTTCATGGTTCTGTATCCCCTTTGTGCCCGACCGCCACGGTGCGGGAACACGGCAAAGGCCACGGCAAAGGCACCGGAACGACGTGGGCGTTCTCTGCAAGTGATGGCCGGACGCAACCATGCGCCCGCCGCAGTACGAAGCCGCGATCGAGCCCGGCTCGCCGTTCCGGTCGCAAGGCTCTCTCGAGACATGGACGCACAGACTCGGAAGATTGTTCGAACCTGCCAGGAGCGAAGCCTCACTCGTACATGGTCAACGCAGGCTGGCCTGTATCTTGCTCGCATAGATCTCGCGCGGCTTGCCTCCCTGGGTCGGTGGGCCGATCAACCCCTCCTTGGCCATCCGTTCCACCATGCGCGCTGAACGGTTGTAGCCAATCTTGAGCCGCCGCTGGATCGTGGAAATGGACGCCATGCCAGCCTCCAGGACCACCAGCTTGGCTTCCTCGTATTTCTCGTCATAATCCTCGTCGGCCTCGCCGTCTTCCTGGTCCGACACGTCCTCGGTCTGGTTGAGCAATGACTCTTCGAACTGCGGCTGCCCTTGCTCCCTGAGATGTTCGATCACCCGCCGCGTCTCTTCATCAGACACGAACGCGCCATGCAGCCTCACCAGGGACGCGGTGCCCGGGGGAACGAACAGCATGTCCCCGTTCCCGAGCAGACACTCCGCGCCATTCGCGTCGATGATGGTGCGGGAATCGGTCTTCGACGAGACCTTGAAGGCGACCCTCGCCGGAAAATTGGCCTTGATGAGACCCGTGATGACGTCCACCGACGGCCGCTGCGTGGCGACGATCATGTGAATGCCCGCAGCTCGAGCCATCTGGGCAAGCCGCACGACGGCGTCCTGGACTTCTTTCCCCGCCACCATCATCAAGTCGGCCAACTCGTCGATGACAATGATGATGTAGGGCAACTTCTCCGGTGGTTCGTCCCCCCCGGGGTCGGCTCCCGGATTCCAACGCTGGCGCTGTCTTTCCACCACCGCGTTGTAGCTGGCGATGTTCCGGGCGCCTTCGCTTGTCAACAGTTTGTATCGCCTGGTCATCTCGTTGACTGCCCAGCCGAGGGCTCGAGCCGCCTTCTGAGGGTCGGTGACCACCGGCATGAGCAGGTGGGGGATGTCCTCATAGACGCTGAACTCGATGATCTTGGGGTCGATCAAGATGATCCTGACCTCTTCTGGCGTCCTCGAGAAGAGCAGGGACATCAACATGGAGTTGACAGCGACCGACTTCCCGGTTCCGGTGGCACCGGCGACGAGCAGGTGGGGCATCCTGGCGAGATCGGTGGCGTAGGGCTTGCCTTCGATGTCCTTCCCGATGGCGAGCGGCAGGATCTGGTTGCCCTTGGTGAACTCGTCATGCTCGACGATTTCACGCAGGTAGACCATCTGGCGGGCCTGGTTCGGCACCTCGATTCCGACGGCAGCCTTCCCGGGCAACGGCGCGACGATACGCACGGCCAGCGCCCTGAGGGCAAGGGCCAGATCGTTGGAAAGATTGGTTATCTTGGACACCTTGACGCCCGGGGCGGGCGCGTATTCGTACATGGTGATGACCGGCCCCGGGTGGATCTCGACGACCCGTCCGTCGACGCCATAGTCCCTGAGCTTGGCCTCCAGGGTTCTGGCGCTCTCCAATAGCTCGGATTCCGTCAGCGCCTCTTCGGTGCGTTGCGGCGGAGTCAGGAAACTGGTGGACGGGAACTCGTATTCCCCCTTGCTCTCCTCGGGTGGGACGACGATGGAAGACGCGGACGGCAGGTCCTCCATGTACCTGCTCTTGACGATCCTGGGGGCCTTTCCGGCCGATTTCTGGCGCTGCCGCGCCGCACCCCCGGCTCTGCTTGCTTTTCGGTGCGGTGGGGAGACATCGGGACGCCCCTCCGCCCCGGGACCAACGATATCGCCTTCCGAATCGAGGCCTACTCGAGGAATACCTTCCTCCACGCCGAAGTGCTCCGCCTGCTCCCGGGGATCGTCCCCCTTGGTGCGGCCCGGGTCGCCGGCCTGTCCGCCCGGGTCGCCGCGCCCTCTCCCGGCAGCACGGGACCGAACGGCGTTTGCTCGAGCGCGACCGCCTCCACCGGCGGCCGGTGACGATTCTTGCATGCCATCGAACGACGACGGACGGGCGACTCGAGGGCTGGAAGCAACGCCTGACCTGATCCCCCTGCCCACTGCCAGGACACCGGCGGCAACAGCCCTGCCGGACGCCCGTGTGGCTCCAACAATCGCACCGGCAACGGCTCGCACCGCACCGACACCTGTTTTCTTGAGCAGGTCGGCCAACCTGACGAGGGGCGGGCCGATGCGAATGGCGAGCATGACTTGCAAGGAGAGTACGATACCGGCGAGCGTCAGTATCCACGTCCCGCCCTTGGCAAAGTGGGCCTCGAGACTTTTCTCGAGAGCGGTGCCGAGCAGGCCGCCGGCGAGCACGCTGTCACCGCGGAGCAGGAACGAGCCTGGATACAGGGCGAACAGGATGCACGAGAAGACAGTGAACGCGATGGACGCGAGGACGCGGATCAGGGGCCAGCCGGGAAGCCGGTTGCGCAAGAGCGTCCAGGCACTCAGCACGAGCACCAGG
The DNA here is from genome assembly GCA_024278455.1 of Myxococcota bacterium. Lineage (GTDB taxonomy): Bacteria > Myxococcota_A > UBA796 > JAJRTE01 > JAJRTE01 > JAJRTE01. The sequence goes on along the minus strand of JAJRTE010000166.1, from coordinate 52,736 downwards.
GGCACGAACAGAGCGGCAATACCCAACGGGATGACGAGAGCTTCGGAGACGAAGGCACCGAACGGCCCCATCCAGTTGTACGCCGGTCCGATATCCCCACCGGAATTCCAGGACGGGTCAGAGGGGTTGTAGGAAATGACAGCCAACCCGAGGAAAATACCCGCGGTCCCGAACACGACGGCCAGAATCTCGTAGAACGGCAACCGCGGCAAGTCCAGGGCGGACTCCCGGGGGGACTTCTTCTTGCCAGTCTTTTTCCTGGGGTTTCTTGTCAACGACAGCCTCGACTTCTGGGGGCGAACCGGAACGCGGCCCACGCAGCGCGCTCAAGCCACACCACCCAGGCCCCGGCACGGCAGGACCTGGCAAGCACATCCTCGAGTGCGCGTATCTGTTTCGGCACACTTCGAGACAGGGGGGCAACACCTCGAACGGACTACAACCCCGTGGCTTTCTTGGGAATCCGGCCGGTCCGGATACACTCGCTGCGCAACCGGCGTCCCACGATCCGTTCGACGGTCCGGCCGATCTCGAGAATCCAATCCACGTTCAACCCGGTTTCCATGCCCATTTCATCCAGCATGACCACCAGGTCCTCAGTCGACACGAGACCGACGATGTTGGGGTCCGTGTAGTAGTAGGCGCCGGTTCCCGCCACCGGACATCCATCGACGAAGTTCGCTGGCTGCCCCCCAATTCCCCCCATGGTACTCTCGAACCGGCAGATGCCGGCCTGGAGTGCCGCCAAGACGTTGGCCAGGCCCCATCCTCGAGTCACGTGGAAGTGGGCGATATGCTTCTCAGGGTAGGGCATGGCGTCCAGGATCATGGAGAAGTACTCGAACACCTTGTTCGGAGGTGCCGACCCATCATGGTCGGCATGCTCGACATCGTCCGCGCCTATCTCGAACCAACGCCTCGTGAACGCCACAGCGTCGCGGAGTTCGGTGGGGCCTTCGATAGGACAGCCCCAAATCGTGCTGACCGTGCCGTTGACCTTGATACCGGCGTCATGCGCTTTCTTGATACAGCGTTCCGCTTCCGCCCAGTAGGCATCGTGCTCGAGACCAGAGTTGCGAACCATGTGGGACGGTGACGTGGAAACCATCATCAGGATCCGGTCGGGCCCAAAGCCTGCTTCTCGAGCCGCGATCGCCCGATCGACCGCACGCTCCCGGATGGTGATGGCAGTCAGTTCAGCCTCTCCGATGACGTCCTTCACCCGCTTGCTGGAGCGGATCAGCTTGAACAGTTCATCGGCGTCGGCGAACTGCGGCATCCCACGCGGATTGCCGAAATTCGTGACTTCCACGTGGCGGAATCCGGCGAGGAGGAGTTGCTCGAGCACCCACAGCTTGGCTGTCGTGGGAATGCGCTTCTCCTCGTGCTGGAAACCGTCCCTGACGGTAATATCTCCGATGGTCACTTGTCGTGGAGTGGCCAACTGCGACATCCTGTCCTCCTGCTTGCTGTTCTTCCGTGTGTTGTCGAACGAGGTATGATACCACAACCCTGAATCACCCGGCGACCGGTTCAAGTCTCACGGGTCCGCCTCCGGCACGCATCGATCGTTCCGCCGCCTCGAGAACCTGGACGACGCGCAGGCCGTCGTTCCCATCCGTCAGAGGGGCACGGCCATCGCGACAGCACGATACGAAATGCTCGCACTCGACACGCAGGGGCTCGACCATGGCTATCCTGGGGAGATAGATGTCCCCGAGCCGAATGGTGATGTGGTCGCCATATCCGCCGTCGGCGTAGTCTCGATAGGCGCCTTTGTCGAATACCTTTATCTTCTCGGAAGCCTCCATGTCGTCGAAGGTGACCATCTTGCTTTCACCGACCAGGGTAAGTTTCCTGATCTTGTGCGGATCGAGCCAGGAGACGTGGATCTGTGCCATCTTTCCATCGGAGAAACTCAGGGTGGCGAAGACGACGTCTTCCACGCCTGGCCGGAGGTAGGACGCCCCCCGGGCGCTGACGGTTTCCGGGAGTGCACCCAGCAGGTACAGGATGATGGAGATGTCGTGCGGGGCGAGGCTCCACCAGGCGCTCTCGTCCTTTCGAACGATACCCAGGTTCAGTCTCTGCGAGTAGAGGTAGTACACCTCCCCCAACTCCTCCAGGTGCTCTTTGATCCACGCCACGCCGGGGTGATACTCGAGGAGGTGTCCCACCATGAGCACCCGGCCGGCTTCATTCGCCAGCCTGACGAGTTCCCCGGCCTGGATCGACTCGAGGCACAGAGGCTTCTCGACGAACAGGTGCTTGCCCGCTTGCAACGCCTTCCGGGCGAGTTCGTAGTGCGTGGTCGCGGGGGTCGCGATCACCACGGCGTCGATGTCGCGATTGTCCAGCAGACTGTCGAAAGTCGTAGTGGTCCTGATTCCCGGGTACTGGGCCGCGATCCGTCCGAGTGCTTCCTCGTCCCGGTCGCACACCGTGTACAGACGAACATGCTCGATGGTGGCGAAATTGCGTACCAGGTTCTTGCCCCAGTATCCGGTACCAACGATGCCGACTCTCATGAGATCCCTCCAGTTCCAAGATGGACTACCCGGGAGCCCTCCTTGACATACCGGGCGTCACAGTCTTGGCACGTCGCGTACTCGATACCCGGTTCGCCGCCCCGTGGGTCGAAACGAAGCTTGATGCCACACTGGCACATCCAACCGGCGATCCTGGCAGGACTGCCTGTCACCAGCGCGTAGTCGGGGACATCTCGAGTCACAACAGCGCCTGCACCTACAAAGGCATACCGGCCCACGGTATGACCGCAGACAATCGTGGCGTTCGCGCCGATCGATGCACCCTTGCAGACGCGGGTTTCCTTGAATTCGTGCTTGCGGCTGACGTGACTTCGCGGGTTCACAACGTTGGTCAAGACCATGGAAGGGCCAAGGAATACGTCGTCCTCGATGACCACGCCCTTGTACACCGAAACATTGTTCTGAATCTTGACCCGATCTCCCACTATCGCATCCCTGTCGATATTCACATTCTGCCCGAGAATGCAGTCCCGTCCTATTCGGGCGCCGGTCTGAATGTGACAGAAATACCAGACCTTGGTGCCCGGGCCGATTTCCACACCATCGTCCACGTAGGAAGACGGATGGACGAAGTACGCCTCGTCAGCACGGGGGTTCCTCTCGACTCCCGGGCTCTCCTCACCCCGTTTCCCCATGACCTTCTCCTCAACAAGCTCACACAGCAGGTGTCCCAGGAAGAGGTGCGCCTCCTGGACCCGTTGTGTCGCCCGGCCGGGGACGACCAGAATGTGGTCCACCAACCCGGCCATGTCCCTGCCTCGATCCCCTGTCATTAGCGCAGTCTCCACGCCCAACGCCTGCGATCGTTCCAGGGCCTCCAACACGTTGCGAGAGCGACCCGATGTGGAAATCCCCAGTGCGATGTCTCCCGGCTTTCCCAACGCCACCACTTGCCTGGCAAAGATGTGGTCGAACGAGGTGTCGTTTGCCACGGAAGTCAGTATCGACGAATCCGTCGTCAGCGCGATGGCGGGCAGCGCGATGCGCTCCTTGTCCAACCGGTTGACCAGTTCGGCAGCGATGTGTTGACATTCCGCGGCCGAGCCACCGTTGCCAAACAACAGCAGTTTGCCCCCCCGCAGAAACGCGGCCGCGACCGCATCTGCCAAACACTCCAAGGGCTCCTCGAGGTGACCCATTCCCGACACCAGTGCCACGAGTTCTTCTGCCCGTCTTGCGAACAAGTCGACGTCTCGAGGGTGCTTTCCTGACACGACACTACCCCTGCAAGCTCTTCCGCCAGTTGCAATCACTGGCCGATGCGCGAATTGATGTGCTAATGTTCCATGGCGTCACGGCAGACGACGATTCCAGACCCAGGAGCGCACGTGCGGAACCCAGTCATGTTTGTCGTCGGGGCTCGCCCAAACTTCGTCAAGGTGGCCCCGATCCTGCGCGCGCTCGCCACGCGCGGCACCTTCTCCCACTACCTGGTCCACACCGGCCAGCATTACGATGAGAGCCTCTCTCGTCATTTCTTTCGTGATCTGACCATACCGGAGCCAGACATCAATCTCGGAGTCGGGTCGGCCGACCACGGCGCCCAGACCGGCGAGATCATGCGACGGCTGGAACCCATCATCAAGTCCGTCAGGCCATGCTGCACGGTAGTCGTCGGTGATGTCAATTCTACTTTGGCCGCGGCGTTGGTTGCTGCCAAGCAACATGTTCCGCTCGCGCACGTGGAAGCGGGTCTCAGGAGCTTCGACCGGACCATGCCGGAAGAGGTCAACCGGGTCGTGACAGACGTGCTGTCCGACCTCCTCTTCGTAACGGAACCTGCCGGCGTCGCCAACCTGCTCGGCGAAGGTGTTGCGCGCGACAAGATCCACCTGGTGGGCGATGTCATGGTCGACGCGGTGGTCCAACACCTTCAACAGGCTCGCATGGCCGCGGAGCCGCTGCTGGCGCAACTCGACAGCACGCCGTTCGGACTCTTGACGCTCCACCGTCCTTCCAACGTGGACGACAGGGACAAGCTCTCACGCATTGTCGACCGGATCGGTGCGGTGTGCCGCGAATTGCCCATGGTGTTTCCCGTCCACCCCCGCACGTCCAGGAGATTGAGAGACTTCGGCCTAGAGGAAAATGTCAGGAAAACACCAGGACTCCACCTGCTGGCGCCGCTCGGCTACTTGGAGTTCCTGGGTTTGCTGGCGTCCTCGCGCCTCGTCGTTACCGATTCTGGTGGTATCCAGGCCGAGGCCACCTACCTACGCACGCCGTGCTTGACGCTTCGTGACACGACCGAACGGCCCGGCACGGTCTGCTCCGGGGCGAACCGCCTTCTGGGCAATGCTCCGGAGGCGATTCTGCCCGCCGTTCGTGATGTCCTTTCGCGCAACGAACCTCCACCGGAACCCCCGGCACTGATGGACGGCCGCGCTGCCGAACGCATCATGTCGATTCTCGTGGAACAGCACTTCGGCAAGGCTCGTTGAATCGTGGGCGCGCTTGGCCGTCGGCGTGGTCCACGTGGCGTTGCGCGTCGTTCTATTCCTGGGGAAGCGTTTTCGACGCGACGAAATGGGATATTGTGCGCCGCAGGCCCGTTTCCAGGTCGACGGAGGGCGCGTACCCCAGTATCTCGCGTGCCCGGGTGATGTCGGCGAGGGAGTGACGCACGTCGCCGGCCCGGGAAGGCAAATGCGTGATGCGAAGCGCGCAGCCCATCAGGCGACCGAGGACGTCAGCCAGCTCGAGCAGGGTCACCTGTTCGCCACACCCGATGTTGAACGTTCTCCCTGGCGCGTTCTGGGCAAAACACGCCAAGATGTTGGCGTCCACGACATTGCCGACATAGGTAAAATCACGACTTTGGAGGCCGTCTCCGAAGATGGGAAGAGGCCTGTTGGCGGCGAGTTCCGTGATGAACTTGGGGATGACGGCCGCATACTGAGAGTTCGGGTCCTGCCGGGGTCCGAATATGTTGAAATAGCGCAGGCAGACGGTTTCGAGCCGGTAAACCTGGTGAAAACTCCGGCACAGCAACTCGCAAGCCCCCTTCCCCGCAGCGTAGGGGGATAGCGGATTCAACGGCATGTCTTCATGCTTGGGCAGGACATCGCTGTCACCATACACAGAGGAGGACGATGCCACGACCACGCGCTTGACGCCCGCCCGGACCGCCTTGGCAAGCACGGTGACCGTTCCGGCGACAATGACGGCCGTCGTCCTTTCAGGCTCCTCCACGCTCCGTGGAACCGAAGGTATCGCTGCCTGGTGCAACACGTAGTCGATGCCCTCAACAGCGCGCTCCACCAGCGCGCCGTCACAGATGTCCCCCTCGAGAAGCTCGATTGCGGATGCCACGGGGGCCAGGTTTTCGCGCCGTCCCGTGCTGAAGTCGTCCAGGACGCGGACGACCTCGGGCCCCTTGTCCAACAAGTGACGGACGAGGTTCGAGCCGATGAAGCCCCCGCCCCCGGTTACCAAGAAACGAAGACCCGCCAAGCTATCCATTCGGAACACTCATTGTTCTCGCCGAGGCTTCAAATCCGGCTCCTCGGCACTGTTATCAGGTCGCCCGGTCTCAGGACCGGGTCAGGTTGCCTGCCGTCCTGGATCTTTTTCGCGTCCACGATGAAAGTCTGCTCCTTGCCGCCAACACTCCTCACAATCTGGATCCGATTCACTGCTGCTGTCTGCTTGAACGAGCCCACTTTGCTGATCGCCTGCATCAAGGTCATCCCCTCGACGTACACCACCGGCCCGGGCTGGGAGACTTCGCCATTCACGTAGACCTCATCCGCCCCCGGCACGAAGACAAGGTCCCCTGACCGAACGACCACGTTCAGACTCATGTCTCCTTCTTCTAGCAGGTCGTGAAGGTCAATGTACACGGGTCCCTCGTACCCGTCCTTGGCATCGGTGTTCGCCCGCACGAGGACCAGTGTTTTGCCGGCTTCCTTGGCGGGGCCGCCGGCCCGGGAAAGGACATTCGTGAGGTGAGCACCCCCGGTCAAGTTGTAGCGACCAGGCGCACCCACCTTCCCCATGACCTCGACATACCGGCTGACATACTCCTTGATGAAAACGCCCACTTGTGGATTCACCAGGTAGTCGGCAGCCAGCTTCTGCGTGAGCAGATCGGCGATCTCGAGGGGGGTGAGGCCACTCACTTTCACTTTTCCGACCAACGGAAACGCGATGAACCCGTCGGCCGAGACACGCACGACGCGGTCCAACTCTTTTTCCTCGAATACCGTGATTTCCAGCACATCGCCTTGGCCCACCCTGTACTCACCGACAGCCACAGGCCTTGCGATGGCACACCAGGCGAGAACGACCAAGAGACATCTCCATAGGCACTTCATCTGTACCTCTGACGCGAATTGCGGCAAATGGACCACCAGCAGGCGCCACACAGCGGCTTAGTAGGTTCCACGAACGCCAACTGCGAACACATACTTCCGGTAGCTGAAGCTTCGCTCCAACCAGTCAGCATAGGATGTGCTTCCGTCAGGACTGATCCCGGCAGAGTCATCGTTGGGGACAGCAACCGTGAATGTAGGGTCGAATGACATGGCCGCGGTGAGCCATCGGGTGAGTTTGTACTCGGCCAGTAGACTGCCGAAGACGACCCGGTCGTCGTGGGTTGCAAACTCCCCGGCGGGCGACACTTCAGTGGAGTTGATGACACGGAAGTCTCCACCTGCCCGCACGGACAACTGTAGGCGGGAAACGAACAACCCGGAATAGGCCACCGCAACGGTGTTGGTGATGAAGTAGTCATGGATGGAAGAATCCGCGAACCTCCGGTTGAATTCGAGGGAGATGTGCTGGGTGTCCAGAGGAGAATAGGTCATGCCGAGTTGCGCGAGCAACCCGCTCCATCCTCCCACATTCTCGGCAAGGTCATTTGGGTCGTCGGAGTTGTACAGGCCGCCATACCCGAAGTAGGCCTTTGCCTGAATCGTGTTGGTAACCTGTCCTGCAACGCCTGTCAACAGGTTCCACTGGTCGACGGCCGGACTTTTGTACATTGGCCTTGCGAGACTATCACCGGCCCCACAATCAGCGGCGGAAACACCTATCTCTGAACATTCCGGCGCGTTCTTCCAGGATCCATGTGCGTAGGACAGTTCAAGCAGCAGCATGGTCTTTGGAAAGAAGCGCCATGTCCCGCGAGTGGTCACGCCGATCTCGTGTTTCCTGGCTCTTCCAAGAGATCCCGCGCCGGTCGCTGAAAAAGGACTGCTGAAGAGGTTAGTCGCCAGATTCTCCATGTTGTAGAGCCAGCGAAGACCCAGGTTCAGATCGAGCGCTTCGCCTGGGCTATAGCGCCCAGTCAGGGAGAGATCGTTGTAGCTGCGTTCCATCAAGCCATACAGGAAATTGTCATACTCGGAACGGTATCCGTAGCTCCGCGAACTCAACACATCGCGTACCTGGAGTCCCAGCCTGCGGTGAGGCAGGATGTCAGCCTCGAACTTGGCCACGAGATCGTCGTAGTAGCTATAGCTCGACGCGGCGGCCGCCAGGTACTGCTGAACAAAATGCTCATAGGAAAAGCGACAGGCCAGTTCCTCATGTGTGTAGTTGGCCAGAAAGGATGGCCGGAGACTCAACGCGGTACTGTCGATGGCACTCGTGTTGCTCCGGTTGACGTTGCTGTCATAGGAGAAGTCCACGCGTAGGGTGGGCTTCACGGAGACCCGTGAGCCGAAATGGAGGCCGTCTCCCGGAGCGGCTGCTGCGACCGGAATGAAGACGATCGAAAGCAGGAGCAGGTAGCGGATTCTGGTGGTACGACGCTCTCTGGCTCTTGACGCGCCGGCCAACAAGGTTGGTATCATCGACTGATATCCTGCACAAATACCCACTAGACGAGCAACACCGGCAGCGGAGCATGCTCCACGCCAGCGGAACAGTCAAAGCACATCTAGGGGCAATAGTAGTAATCGACACCCAGGTCGATAGATTCGTCGGGGTCGAGGGGCTCTTCATACTCTTTCACAGGACGTTGGATTTCCTGGATTTCAGCCTCCCCTTCACCTTCCGTGCCCAGTACTTCTCCTGCTTGATAGGAACACTCCTCGGCCTCTTGGAGCAGTTGGCGCGCCTTTTGGCGGCAAATATATACCTTCCGAAACAGAAGGTCAACCCGCTCGGTCTCACTCTGGTTTATCGCTTCTTGCATCAGGATGCTGGCAGTTTCTGCGACCCTGAGTAACGCATTCAGGTTCGACATCTTTTCGTTGAGACAACTGAGGAAGACGACATCCTTCGACTTCCGCGCCTCGTCGATCCATTTCTGCAACAGGGCCGAGCCCTCCCGAATCTCCTCCTGAACCTGGTTGGCGAACTTGAGCTTCTCCTTGCTCGATGCTTCAACCGGCGGGAATTCGGACAGGCCGCCGGAATCGCCCGGCATGACCTGCGCGACCAGCCATCCTCCTGGCAGCTCTCCTGCCCTCGCGCCCTGTGAAGTGGACAGGCAGACGAGTATCGCCAGGCACGTAGGTGCGAGTGCGCTGAAACGCATGATACCTCCGTGATCAGGGTCTGTTGTGCCAAGAAAACGTAAGAGCCCGCTGCCAGTTGTCAAGTTACACCCCGCGGCGAGAACGTGTCAAGCACAACCTGACGATTCTCCACGGAGCATGGAGAGTCCAGTTGTGCGGAGGTTTTCCGGAGTCTTTCGCTCAGGACCCTGGCGATGTTAATGGTGAAGACCGAAAAACCGTTCCTGGATGTCTCTGCAAAAGTGTAGAAATCCTCCGTGGACAGTGCGAGCAAGGCCGTGCCGGTGACAGTTCCAGCCACATCGATTCCGGGACCACATCAAGTTGCCGCTCTGGTGCATGTCAAGGGACGGACGAAAACAGATGGCAGGTCACCCATGCCCGCTTTTCTCGGTCGGGACGCTGCAGGTAGCCTACCACGACATATCAGAAAGTCAAGTACGCTGTTGCATGGAATTCAGGGTGACGGCCGGCTCAAGACGACGTGAGCACAATCGGGAGGGACACGTCCGTCGACCCTTCTTCGGACGCAGGAAAACGCCACCGCCGTACCCGCCCCTTGATACAGGCAATCATCTTCTTGTCCGTGACGGTTCCGGAAGCTGCGCGTACACTGACCGCGGAGATGCGTCCAGATTCCGATACCGTGAACTCAATGTAGATCTTGCCAGAGAGGTTCGGGTTGAGTTTCAACGCCTTGTCATAACACGCTGTCACGGAAGGGAGATTTCTCTTGATAACCTGGTCGAGCGTAGCGCGTGCCATGCTGCCAAGGATATCGGACTCGCCAGTTTCGGCCTTGGGTACCCGTTTTGCCACCCGCTTTTCCGTCTCCACTTCAGCGTCGGAAGCGATACCGTCGACGTCGCCGCTGCCGATAAGGCTTGTGTCCGACGTGGCGCGCAACCCGAATTGCTCGGCGGTGGACGCCGTTGCGATCCCCTCTGCATTGCGGTCGATCAACTCACCCAACCCGGCCGATGCGTCGGCCGTTGCGAAAATGTTGTCGCCGCTGATACCGGTTCGCGAATTGCCGCTGAACTTCGACCCCAATACGCGAAGGATACCCACCTTTTTGAGTTCCTCCCTGCGCTTCTCCCGCCGTTGCTCCTCTGTCAGCTTGGGCTTCTGTTCGGAATTCTGCGTGGCATCCTTGGTGTCCGCCCTGTTTTCCGGCTGTTTCTCTTCCGGTTTCTCCTCCTCGTTCTCGTCCTTCTGCGTATCCGCCTCGCCAGACTTCTTCTCTTCGACCTGTTTCGGCTTGTTGGGGACGATGATGCGAGCGAACCGATCTGGCACTTCCTCGAGAGTCAATGCCTTCGGAGGAGGAAGCGACAGCGAGTACGACATCACTGTTGTGTGGAGCACGAGCGACGCGACAAATATGCCAACGAACGTCGTGTCGATGCGTTTGTGCCAGGGTAGGCCAAAACCGCGCCTGGCGCGCTTGGGCACGCCAATGGCAGCAGGCACGAACTGAAAGAGAATCGTGGACTCCGCGATCGTTATCTTGCCACGCATTTGCGGTGTGAGCGCGAACTGGTATACCCCCTCCTTCGTCCGCCGGCTCTTCCTCCGCACCTCGTCGAAGCCCATCACGATTCCACCGTCCATGGAGACCTTGCCATCCATGTCGTCGGTGAAGCACAGGACATATCGTCCGCCCGTGGCGACGAACAACCTAAAACGCTTGGGGAGACCAGACGAGTGGAGCACGAACGTATTCTTCTGTCCGTCACCAATAGTGACATTCTCTCCGCGATGGATCATTCGCTCTTCAACGATCCTCCCGCCCTGTATCACGCCAAGGCGGAGTACTCTTCGCTGTTGTCTCGGAGCACCCATCACGAGTCCTTTCTTCGGTATCCGCAACCCGGCAACCCGTTACGGACTTGAGAAGCTGTCGCGAAGCAGTCCCGGAGCATGTCGTTTCGGGTCGGAAGGCGGCGCGACAACACAACTCCGGTCGCGCGCCCCAAGGGTGCTCCGAAGTTGCTCACTTCTTCGATCAATCATTCGCTTCCCTGGTGGTGCCTCGCCACGGAGGCTGGCACGGTTCGTCAGGCACTGGTACGCCGCCAGGCATGGGGGCGTTCCATGGTTTCACGGCGGTCCAGAGATCATTCGAACGGCGGTTCATCCAAAGCCTCAAGGATCTTCGGGATGAAACTCTCTTTGAGTTCTAGCGCCTCCTCGCTAGTGCCCTTTTCTCTGCTGATGAGGAACTGCACTTGCGGTTTGGCAATTTTCCCAACAAGCACGATCTCCTCGCCCTCATAGACATACTTCTTGGGCTTCGTGGCGGGTTTTCTGGGTTGACCCTGGTCCTGCGCCACAGCGCCCGGCGCGCCCGCGAGAAGCGCCAATCCGAGCAACAGCGCTATTGTGCAACGTTTTCTCATCAGGGAACTCGGCAAAGGTCCATTAAGCAAATCAATCGACGGTAACACACGATTATAGAGGCTTTGAAGGACATTTCAAGGGAAATCTGGCCATTCCCGCCGACTCACGACTGAACCGACACCTGGCCGGCCTCGGCTGGAGCGCCACTGCGTGCACGTTCATCCGCCAGCCCGCCTCATTCGCTTTCCACGTCGTGGGTCGGGGCTGCTTCCTCACGAACGCCCGGCTCGCCGGCATTCGGACCACCTGCCGGGGCAACGTCTCCCCGATTGCCTTCCGGGGGAGACTCTTGAGCTGCATCACTGGCTTCACTGCTGCCACCGGCATCGCCACGTGACGCGGGTGGGGTGGGCTCCGGTGCTCGCTCCTCCGCGCGTTGGCGCTCGAGTTCTCGTTTTCTGCGGCGTTCCTCGCGCTGCAAGTTCAACTTCGCGATCCGAATGTACTTGTCTACCCGCGCGATTTCCTCATCGCCCTCGACAACGCCTCGCAGCCGCTGATACATGGCGATGGCGGAGGCATAGTCTCGCCTGTAGTCATCGAGGAGGATGGCGTAGTTCAGCAGGACACCCGGGTCGTCCGGGGCGTGCGTCAACGCGCTCTCGTACTGGGCCGCGGCGCCTTCGTAGTCTTTCAGTCCTCGCAGTGCCACGCCGAGGTTCATTCGTGCGACAACACTGTCCGGATCGACGTCGACTGCGCGTTTCAGCAACGCTGCTGCCTCTTGGTAGTGCTGGATTTTCAAGTAGAGGTATGCGCGGTCCACCAGCGCCGGCACCAGGTCGGGTTTCGCGTCCAAGGCGAGGTCGAACTGCTTGGTGGCACGACGATCCTCGAGGGCGAGGAAGGCGACGCCGAGGTTGTGGTGGACATAGGCGTTATTGTCGGCCCCGGGAACGCTGAGCAAGGCCTTTTCGAAGACGAGCCGGCCCATCTCGTAGTCGCCCTGGCGCAAGTACATGCATCCCAAGGTGACGAACGCATCTACGTCGATGGCGTTTATCTTCAATATCTTCCTGATCTCTTCGGTGGCTTCCGATACCCGGCCCATCCGCTCGAGCGACAAGGCCCTGTGCCGGTGTAGCAACGCGCTATCAGGAGAAGCGGCCAGGCCGGCGTCCAACACCTCGATCGATCGGGTAACCTGCCCCTGGTCTCGGTAGATGGTAGCAAGATTGGCCACGGCCACGCCCAGAGTCGGCTTCACCTCGAGCGCCTTCTGATATGCCTTGACTGCGCCGTCAAGGTCTCCCAGCTCTTGCAGAATGACCCCCTTGTCGAAGTAGGCCTCTGCGAGGCGCGGATTGGTCGCCAGTGCTTCATCCAACTGCTTGAGCGCGAGCGGGTACTTGCTCGGTCCCGCACGCATGTTCTCGACCGCCTGCTGAAAAGGGTCCTTCAGGGCGGCTGGCGGCGTCTCAACAGGGGAACTGGCTTCGTCGCTACGTGGTTCGACAGCCGCCGGAGCCTGCTCCGGCGGCGCGTCCGGCCCCGCGCCGGCATGAGAGCCGGATGTGGAATCCAAGGAAGGTTCGAGAATCTTCCCAGCGTCTTCCGCGGTTGCTTCTCCCTCCGTCCCGAGCACCTCCTGAGCATTGTCCTCGGGGGGTGGGATAGTGTCCGGTTTCGAAAATCGCTGGCATCCCGATGACAGGACGGTCAGAGTCAAGAAGGCGCTCGCCAGACCGAAGACGAGGCGGCCACGCAGCGTGTCACATGAGGCGGGTATCACTTCCATCCGGCTACCAGACATTGGTTCGACCTCTTCAGATACGTGGAGCCCATCCGGCGGCGGGCTTCGCAACACATTCATGGTGCGAACAACAGCGCACCCGCGCCAGCCAAGGGCAGCTCGACGATCGGTGGCGCTGTGATCTCCTGGGCCTCGCCCACGGGAAGTACCTGCTCCTTCTTGCGCGCCGGATAGAGGTCAGGTCTCAGGATGTGCAACTTCTCGTATGTCAGTTCGATCCACTTGTTCCAGACCTGCTTGGCGGACTCGAGTTCCAGGTTCTTGGTGTAGTAGAGGAGGGCCTTGTCCTCGAAGGGGAAGATGAATTCCTCTTCCAGTGTCTGCATGTACAACAGCCTGTCGTCCTCGCTGAGTTCCGAGGGGACCGCTTCGCGCAGGTCGTCGGCAAAGGTATGATACGCCAGCCCGACCGTGTACACGGCCGCGCTGTACCACTCGACATCCCCTATCTTGAGGATGGCGACCATCTTCTGCTCGAGGGTGTTGATCACTTGCAGCTTGTAGTCGAGGGTCCTGGCCATGGCCCTGGAGTTTCCGGTGAACTTGGCACGCTGGAATTCGTCCATGGTCCGCTGCATGTCCTTGAACATGATCTGACCGTAGAAGCTCAGCCCGAGGTGAGTGAAAGAGTCCACCCCCTCGAGAGACTTGACGATGTTGGTTGTCTTGCGTTCGAGATCTCGCGCTTCGGAGCGCCTGCCGAGTGCTTCAAGACATTCGATGATCCGTATGTGAGCCTCCATGCTACGGTCGCCGTTCACTTTGAAGAACTGCTTGAGGTATCTTCTGTAGGTTCGAACGGCTTCGGGATAGTCCTTCGCCTTGAGGTAGTTCTGGGCGGCCAGGAACAGCAGGGGTTCGGCGTCCGGGCTGGCACGGTAGGCGTCGACATAGCGTTCGTACATGCGCGCCGCTTCCTGGTACTGGTGCAACCCGATACGCAGGAATGCCGCGTTGATGATGCTGTCCTTGGCGTGCTTCGAGCCCGGGTAGTTGCGAGCGAGCAGCTCATAGTACTTGATGGCCTTGGGGAGGTCGAAGAACTTCTCGTAGTTCGATGCTATGCGAAACAGGGATTCCTCGACGTGCTCGCTGGTCGGATACTGCTCGGTCAGGCGCTTGTAGTCCTCGATGGCGCGGTCCACTTGGCCCATTTCCTCCAGAAGTTGGGCAGCGTTGAACAGGTCCACGTCATCCCCTATCTGTTCGAATTAGGGGACAGCGGCAGCGCGATCTCCGCTGGCGGCGAGTTCCTCGGCGATTTTTCGATGTGCGGCGACTTTCAGGGGCACAAATGCGGACCTGACCTCCTCCCATGACCTGAAATCGTTTCCAAGCTCCATGGCCGAAAGACGGTCGATGGTGTCCATCATTTGTCGCCACTGTTTTCGCTGTCTCAGGGAATCGACGAGGTTGGCCGCGGCGTCGTCCGCGAATTGGTTTTTCGGATAGCGCTGTATGAAGTCCTCGAACCGGGCTTCCGCTACGTCGAATTGGAAATGGTGGAAGTTGGTCAACGCCGCGATGTAGAGGTACTTGGCGGTCGCCTCGTCTTGGGGCGAAACCCTGGCGAGGACGTCGATCGCGACGATGTATTTCTTGCGCAGGGGCGAAATAGGGATCGGCAGCGGGACACCGGCTTCGGAGAGGGTGACGGCGGACTGGGGGAAAGGTATCAGAACGCCCTCGACACCGTCGGCTGTGACGAGTTCCTGGTACGAGTCCACCACGCCGCGGGCTGCGTCGGTGTGGTACTTGGGGTTGGTAAAGGTCATGGCTTTCTTGTACTGCGCGGCCGCTTCCTCGTAGTTTTGGGAGAAGAACAGGCATTCGGCGAAGAAGTACTGAAGTTCGTAGGCCTGGTCTGCATACGGGAAGCGCTGCAGGTATTCGCGATACTTCTGCGCGGCGATGGCGAAGTTCTCGAGCTTGACTTTTCGATCTTCCGCCCGATTGGCGAGGTCGTGGTAGTAGAACGCCAACTGGCGCAACCGTGCTTCAGCCAGTTCCTGAGCCTGGGAGGTGGCAGGCCGGTTCTTGCCCTGCTCGCGCCACCACTTGGAATCCGGACCGTACCTGCGAATCAGTTCTTCCGCTGCGGCGTTGACCTTGGCGACGTCGACAGGAGGGACAGTGCTGAGGATCTGGATGATGGCGTTCTGGAACACGGGGTTTTCCGCGTTATACGGGAACAGTTCCTGCAACAAGGAGTAGGTCTCGATCGCTTCGGGAAACTTTGCCATGTTGACGTAGACTTCGGCGAGCTTCTGCAAGACCTCCAACTTGTAGGGACGGTCGCCGATGGTGTCGAAGAAGGCCAGCGCATCCTGGGCGGTGCCGGAATCTGCGAAGCTGATGGCCAGGTACTGGACAGCCTCGGCACGCAAGTCGGACGCCTTGCCGGTCGACTCGCGCATGGTACGCGAGTAGTCTATGAGCTTGACGAACCGGACGGTGGCGTTGGCGTAGTCGCTGAGGTTGTAATAGGCCCATGCCATCTTGTACAACGCCTGGTCGTACCAGTTGTCCCGGTACTCCATGACCCGTTGGAAGTACTCGATGGCGGTCCTCAAGTCCTTGTCGGTCCCCTCTTCGAAGTAGTAGCTCCCTATGCGAAGATAGGCAAAGGAGGCATACTTGCTTTCCGGGTGCTCCGTGACGAGGGCGAGCCAGATGTCCTTCGCCCTCTTCGGATCGTACTGCGCGGCGGTATCCTTGCCGTGGAGATAGCCACGCATGTAGTAGACACCGTCGATATCCTTGAACCCCGGAAACTCGTTTTGGATTCTCTCGTAGAGGGCGAGACTCTTGGAGAAGTCGTACTTTGGAGCTTCGGGTATCTCCTCGACGTTGGAGTCCAGCCGGGACAGCATTCGGTCGTATTCGTCCTGCGCGACGAAGAATGCCTCGACGGACTCGTCGTAGTACAATTCTGCCAGTCGAAACATCGCTAGCGGTGTGTGTTCGCTCTGGGGGTACTTCTGGATGAATCTCTCGAGCGCGGCGATGGCTTGCTCCCTGCGAACCTTCACCTCTTCATCCAGTCTCCGGTTGCGGGCGTCGTAAGTCTGCTGAATGCGTTTCAGCTCGTCTCCATGCTTCTGCCGAATGTAGGTCTGGATGTCCTTCTGGAAAAGTTCCACGCCTTCCTGGAAGCGATTCACGAGCCGCTTGAACTCGAGGAATTCCTGCTGCCATTCGTCGGGGGACAACTTTCGGATTTCCAGCGGGGCTTGTGTGTCGCCAGCGGGCGTGGGGGCGGCGTCGTCCGGTGCGCCAGGCGCTTCGTTACTGTCGCCCCCCCCCTTCTCCTCGCCACGCTCTGCCTCGACCGCTCCGGCAGAAACGGAAAAGAGCACGGGCAACAAGAGCACTGCTGCTGTGGCCAACAGGCTGGAAGGGGTCATACGACGTTGCATCATCATTTGTTCAGCCCTGTTTCGTCCCGGCGACTTGACAGAAAGCAACCACATTCCCCGCGTACCGGCACACGCCAGCTCACAAGTCCCCTTCCTGGAGTCCGGCGAACTTCTCACGAAGCGCGTCAATCTCCTTCTGGCGCCGGCGCAGGTTGTCGTCGATCTCGTTGCTCTTCTCTTCCTTGAGTTCCCAATACACGTCAGTTATTCCGAAGTCCGCGTTGAGAATCAAGTGGGAGAACTGCGCGTGGATTCTCTTGAAGCTGTTCCGTGCCACGGCTTCTGCCAGTGACTGGCTCTCATCCTCGTACTCCCGGGCCTCCCGGCCACAGGACTCGATCACGTTGCGCTCCCGGCCGAGTTTCGCCCGGATCTCGGTGAGCTGCTGAGCTTCGACATCGTCCAGTTCCACCAGGAAGTCTCGGATCTCACCGGAGAGCCTGTCGAGTCGTTCATACTGGGCGTCCAGTCCCGCCGTCGTCGCGGTCTCAATCCGAAGACGGCTGCGCAATCCGATGAGGGAACGCCGTGTCCGGTCCAGGCGATGCTCTTCACGCCTGCGGAATGCCTCTTCGGCTGCCAAGCGGCTCGGCTGGACAAAAGCGCGTACGTCGAACCTGGCAAGGTCGTGTTGGATGGCCGCAAGCGCGGTGGCATAGGACTCGAGCTGCTCGCGTTCGCTCGAGACCTGGAATCGGGCCTCCCTCTCCACGTCTGGAGACAACGTTCCGTTCTCACGGCTATACTCGATGTACTTCCCTATCGCTGCGGCCTGGGCCAGCAGGTCCTCGATCAGATTCTCCAGCTTGTAGGCGATCCTCTGCACTTCCTGGACCTGATCTTCGTAGACCTCGACGGTTTCGCTCATGTCGCGCTGGCGTTCCGGTATCTGCTCGGCCAACAGGCCCTGATCCCCGTTTTGCGCGATCCACAGCTCGGCCTCAGCCCGGGCCTGCGCGTCCGGAACGTGACGCAGATAGTCCTGCTCGACTTGCACGATACGTTCCTTGGCCAGCAAGATGCGATCTTGCATCTGCCCCAACGTGCTGCGGGCGGTTCGCATGCCGACGAGTATGTTGTAGGAGGGCGATCGCTGAACCTGGGCTTCCAGTTCCTTGAGCAGCACGACGGCATCGTTGAGCTGTCGTTGCTCCGAACGGACATTCCTGGCCACATCGATCACCTGCCTCATCTGTCGGTCGGAGGAGGCAAATCGCACAGTGACCGCGGGAATCAGGAAGGAAGATTCTATCTGGCTGAGGTCGCTGTCGATCAGTTCGCTGAAGTAGGATAGAATGTCGCCCTGTTCCCCCATGATGCGATCCAGTTCCTCCTTGACGCTGGTGTATTCAGCCACGAGCTTCTGGTAGGTGTCGAGTGCGTCCTCGTACTCCTTGCGACGCTTTTGCAACAGTCCTCGCATGAGCTTCAGGTTGGGGACGTTGATGTTTTCCGGGAAGGTGAGGAGGAGGATATCGATGGTTCGAATGGCCTGGTCGTAGGCTCCCTGCTTGATATAGGTCCACGCCACCTCATAGAGAGCGTCTACGTAGTGGCTCGAGTCGCGCATGATGTTCTTGTAGAAGTCCAGAGCCTTGTCATAGTTGCCGAGTTCGCTGTGGATACGTCCGAGGGCGAGGTAGGCCAGGTCTTCGACCTGCCGTTGCTCGTTGGTCGTCACTGGCAGCTTCAGCAAGTCGCCGAATGCGGCGAGCGCGGCGTCAAGGTCCCCGAGCGCGACGTGGATGGCGCCAATATAATAGTTGGCGACATGAGGGAAATCCCCGCTGCCGCCGAGCAGGCGCTGGAATGTCTCGAGAGCGGCCTGGTAGGCCTTTTTTCGGTAAAGCGTCTTGCCCAGGGCATAGAGGATTTCTTCGCTGGGCTCGACATTGGCTCCTCGTTTCATGTATTCGTCGTAAAGGTCCTCGAATCGGTCGAAGTCGCCTGTCTTGGCATAGAGTTCTATCGTCTTGACCACAGCGCGGTCGTAGTACTTGTGTGCGGCACCGTAACCGACGATACGTTCGTAGAACGCCAGTGCGGAGGAGAGGTTACCCCCAAGCTCCAGCGACTCGGCCAACAGAAACTCGGCTTTTTCGTACTCGGGGAAAGAGACGCGATCCGCTTTTTGCAGCACGGCGTAGAAAAGGAGAGCGGCCTTTTCGTAGTCCTCGACCAGGTACAGATAGGTCGCTTCTTCGTACTGCTTCTTGGTTCCCTCGAGCGGGAACAGTTGTTCAGGGTCACCATAGTCTGTCTTGACCTTGGCGAATTGGGCCTCGAGCCGCGCAGTCTCCTTGTCTACTTGTTCGAGCACCTCTTCCGGACTGGCGAGTTCGGCGGCTCGCGCGCGAGGCTTCCTTCGCTGGCGCGACTTGACTTGCGACGATTGGGCCACAACGATCTCTGTTTCGGCACTCGAGGCCGCTCGCGCCGTTCTGTCACCTGGAAGCGACAAACAGGCGAAGACCAAGGCGATAGTGCATTGAGCGCTTCTCGAGAATCTCTGCATAGATCCGCCGTCATCGGTCCGCACGAGCGGTACCGGGTTCAGGGGTTTTCGCCGGATTCGGACGTCGAAGGAAGATTCCGATCGGTTACCAGGTCATATCGAATATTGGGTCGATCCTTGAAGTCCCGCATGAGCCCGTTTTTCTCGTACGAGATGATCTTGAGGCGACTCACTTTGCCTTCTTCCGCAATGAAATTGTAGCTGTGCTGTACCTTGAACTTGTAGCTGTTGAGATAGGAGAAGACGCCGAATCCATTCCCGCGGAGAACGAGATTGACGGTCACCTGGTGGTTTCCCGGGGGGACGTTGCCTTCGAAGATCTTGAGTTCCCCCTTCCTGGAAAGGTCGCCGGTGGCGTCTGCGCGGCTGTAGATCTTCGACCCATCCAGGAAATAGGTGACCGATTCTATAGTATACGACGGGCCGAGTTCGTTGACGTGATAGAGGACCGCTTTGGCCCCCGAGACGACGCCGTGAAGAACGGTCTCGCGCAACAGGAGCAACCTGGCCTTGGAGCGAAACACTTTCTCCTTGAGCGCGTTGACCTTGGACTCGATGGACCTCAGCGTCCGGTTGTAGTCCACGGCGAGCGCGTCTGCGTCGGTGACGGGGCCCGCCGCATGCGCCGGTGCGGCCAACGCAGGGGACTCTGTCTGTCCCGCGCTCGACGGCAGCGCGGTGTCTGGCCCACCGGAAGTCACCGACATCTCTTCAGTTGACTCGGACGAGGACCCGTCCTCCTGGGCTGTGGCCGCGAACGACCATCCAAGTGCCCCCATGACGAGGGCGATGCAGACACCAAGGGTAGGTCCCAATCCGGGCTTTCCCACCATAATCATCGGACTGCGGTTCATGATGCTCACCAACCTCCAACGTGGGGTTGCCCCGATTCGGTCGACTGCGAAAGCCTGCGCGCCATTCCTTGCAGGGAAGCCAACAACGGCCAGCCAAGGGTCGATCTATACCTCACCGGCATGTTCCTGTCAAACCAAAAGGTTCCTGTTGTTTGTCAGCGGGTTCTGCGATGTGCATCTCCGGGCCGCGGCTCCGGGTTCGACCGTTCAATCGGCGCTCACCTTTCCGGTGCCGCCGGCCTGGTGGAAGTTGCCGGAAACGATCGCGTTGGCCCACCGATCCTGCGCTTCCTTGATTGGGCGAACCCCGGTCTGCAACCCATTCACCAGGAAGGCGAATGCTACCACGTCCCCGCCATCCACCGGAAGGAAGCCCGAGAAACCGAAAACGCTCCGAACAGATCCGGTCTTGGCCCTGAGAATGCCCGCCGCAGGCGTCGCCTGCATCCGCCTGCGCAGGGTCCCGTCGACGCCCGCGATGGGAAGGGACGCCACGAAATCAGGCCGAATCCGAAAATCTTGCCAGATGCGGCACAACAACGCCGTCAACTGGTGCGCAGACACACGCGAATGTTCCGACAGCCCCGATCCATTGAACAACAGGCTGCTCTCCCACGGCAAACCTTCCCGGGCAAGGTAGTCCCGGAGCACCCGGAGGCCCTTCTCTGTCGTGCCGGGTGCGCCGAATACTTCGGCGCCCAGGGTCTTGAGCAACTGCTCTGCAATGAAGTTGCTCGAAAGTTTGTTCATGTAACGGATCAAAATCCCTAGCGGCTCCGAATAGTGGTGGAGGATGGCCTCGGCGCCCTCCGGCACTCGCCCTGCACGCACCCGGCCTTTCAACTCGATGCCCTCGTGCTCCATCAGCTCGGAAAAGACAGCCAACGCAAACCGCGTCGGGTTGCGCACCGTCCGATAGTATCGCACACCGGGAATCCCCATCGGCAGTTTTCCCTCCAAGGCCAGCGTCTCGTGGTCCGGGCCCGGTGCGCCCCGGGAGAACTTGAGGGACAGCCTCGAGTGCTTCCTCGAGGTGGTCGCGGTGCTGGCGATTCTCACATAGTCCGTGGGCGTCTCCAGCGAGACGCGCACCGGCTCACCCACGCGGGCACCTGGCTGCACATAGATCGCCACGGCGTTGAAATTCACCGACAACGCCCCGATCGTGGCATCATAGGCGAAGGCCTCGTCGTCCCGAGAAGCCCTGTCCCAGTCCGGGATCATCCTGCGGCCATCGAAAAAGCTGTCGTCGGCCACCAGGTCTCCCTCCACCACCTTGAGCCCCCTGGCCTGGAGATTCTTCACGAATTTCCAGGCACCCTCGAATACGAGCTGCGGGTCCCCTTCTCCCCGGATATACAGATTGCCGTGGACCACCCCATCCTCGAACTTCCCGTCGTGCAGCACGGATGTCCGAAAGACATAGGCCGGACCCAGGATCTCCAGCCCTACCGCCGATGTGAGTATCTTCAAGTTGGAAGCGGGATTCAGAAGAACGTCAGGGTTCTTGCTGTGAACCACTTCGCCGGACTCGCATGCGATGGCCTCCACGCCGATCTCCGTGCCCGCGAACGCCGGGTCCGACAGGATTTCGTCGAGCTGCTCCCGCGTTTCATCGACGCCCGGGGATTCGGTGCCGGCGGAGTCAGCCGGTTCGTCCTCTGGACCGGACCCACTCGCGGCGACAAGGAAGCCCATCGCCGCTGCGACAACGAGACTTCGGTGGTATACTCTCCCTGAAATCACAATCCTCTCGCTCGGATGTTCCATGCTCGAGGTCTGCTGGCACGACAGTGTCACCTCCACTGTAGTGTAGATGTGACAGGGATTTTTTCAAGTCGAAAAGGGGTGATTCCCGCAGAGCGCCCGCCGGCGTGCGTGGTGCAATCGTACCATTCGGTCGTGTGGGCGCGTGCTTTGCTGCCGTGTCAGGTCCCTCTGGCTTCCTCTGACGCGATCGTGGCTGCGAGAGTTGCAGGGACAGCGTTCTTCGGGAAGCTGCAAGTTCTCGGATCCGTGACGGCTGGGCGCGGCTGTGTTAGGCTATCCCCCTGTCACGCTTCGGGGATGGCCGGGCGGAGGCTGGTGGTCGAGGGGACGCCGACCCGCGCCCGGCCCCGGCACACGACGCGCGCGGTACGCCGGGACTCGAGGATGGCGGGCACCGCCACGACGTGGATGGCAGGGTGTGGATTGTCCTGAAGGAAGGAGCTGAGGGTTCTATGTATCGACGC
The DNA here is from genome assembly GCA_024278455.1 of Myxococcota bacterium. Classification (GTDB taxonomy): domain Bacteria; phylum Myxococcota_A; class UBA796; order JAJRTE01; family JAJRTE01; genus JAJRTE01. Next base: position 30,542 of record JAJRTE010000166.1, on the reverse strand, counting down.
GCTGTTTGGATAGCTGCTTGTCTTGTGATTGTCGTTTCTTTTCCAACACACGCTGCAGAAGCTCAGCTCGAGGCACCCGCGTTCCCCTACGACATCGGGTTGGTGCCCCCGGAGTCCACGGCGGTGGCAGAAGAAGGGCACAGCTACCTGTTCAACCCGGCGGGTCCCGCGTTCACGAGGCCTTCGTCGTTGGAGTTTTTCCAAACCGCCGTGCCGTCCGACAAGCATCGTGGTCCCGGAGATGGAGGTCGCGGCGTCTTATGGTCCCTGCCGAACTACCGCTTCGGTCTCCAGTACCTCATGCAGGAATCCGGGGCTGGCGCTGGGGTATTCAGCTTTTCCAACGCCAGGCTGATCGGTACGAGCTTCGCGTTCGGGACCAATCTGAACTACCACTGGTACATGAATACGCCGGCGGTCATGCCAGGGACCTTCTCGCTCCGGGTGGGTTTCATGGCCCGCCCGGCCTCGAGTTTCTCGGTGGGTTTCACTTTCGATAGCCTGCTATCCCCGGAGGCGGCGATAGACGAACTGCGCACAGTAGGCCGATTCGGGCTGGCCGTCCGCCCGTTCGGGGATCGATTCACGTTCAGTGCGGACGCCGAGTCCCAAGTGATAAGCCTGATCGATGTCCCCACGGCGAGCTTTCTCGGGACTGTTCGGCTGGAGCCTGTACTGGGTCTGCGCCTCGACGGGACAATCAGGATAAACGACGTGGTCCTGAGCACGTTGAAGAGTCCGGAAGGCAATGCCCCCGAATGGATAGCGAGTGTCGGGGTCACTTTGCGTTTTGGGAAGATGACCATCGGCGACACCAGCTATGTTTCGGCAGGCAACGGAGGGGGGCAATACGCGGCGAACACGTTGAGTTTCGGGGGGCACGGCAACCGGTACCAGACGGCGCTGCGCCGGGGGGGGCTCCGCGGCGAGGTCTGGGAGGTGTCTCTCAGGAAAGGGCTTCGTGCCCCTCCCTACTACAATGTAGTAGGAAGCCGCCCCGACCACTTTCCGCTCATGTTCCAGGTTGTGCGGCTTCGTGAGGCCATCGACAATCCACGGGTCAAGGCCGTGGTCCTTTCCGTGGACGACCACGACGGCGGCCTGGCCGAGGTTCAGGAGATCCGCGATCTCGTCGCACAACTCAGGAGGGCTGGAAAGCCCGTGTTCGCCTACTTGCACAACCCGACGACCAAGGATGTCTATCTCGCGAGCGGGTGCACCCGCGTCGTCATGCACCCGGCCGGCGTCCTGCGGCTCGAGCCACCCCACCAACGCAAGCTCTACGTCGCTGGGCTGCTCGAGAAGGTGGGGGTGGAAGCGGAAATCTTGAGAAGAGAGGGCTACAAGGCCAGTCCGGAGCAACTGACGGCAACGTCCCCGTCGGAGCAGACGATCGAGATGGCCCGGTGGGTGCTTCAGGATCTCCAAGATCAGGTCGTCGAAGGTATCGTGGAAGGACGCGGCGTCTCCATGGCCGTGGTGGCGTCCTGGTTCGACCAAAAGGCCTACACGGCCGCCAGTGCTCTCGATGCCGGGATCGTCGACGAGGTGGCCTATCCAGACGAAATGGGACGGATCGTTGCTGCCGCCGTGGGCAAGAAGTTGCCGCTGATCAACGACAACAAGACCCATGAGACGGTGCTGACGCGATGGGGTCCTCGGAACAAGATCGTGCTCGTCTACCTGGGCGGCGCAATCCTCAGAGGAACCGGAACATGGCCAGCAGACATGTTGCCCCGCGGCGCCGTCCACTCCGAGGCAGTGGTTCGCGAACTGAAGCGGCTGTCCCAGGACGGGGCGGTCAAGGCGGTCGTCATCAGGGTCGACAGTCCTGGGGGAGACCTCCTCGCGTCGGACGAGATCTGGCGTGCCGTTGGATTGCTCCAGCAGCACAAGCCGGTCATCGTGTCCCTGGCAGGCGTCGCGGCATCAGGAGGGTACTACGTGGCATTGCCGGGGGACGTGATCGTGGCCGAACCCGCCACGCTGACCGGCTCCATCGGCGTTTTCACTGGTAAGTGGAACGCAGGACCGCTCCTGGAGAGACTCGGCGTCAACGTCGCCGAGTTCCGGCCGCCGGGTGGCCCCCCGCCGTTGCCGGATTTCAGCCGCCCGTGGACCAGCGAGGAGCGAGCCATGATGGATGATCAGTTGTCAGCCGCCTACGAGATGTTCCTGGACAAGGTGGCGCAGGGTCGAGGTCTTTCGACAGACGAGGTACGTGCGGTGTCTGGAGGGCGCGTTTGGACTGGCCGGCAGGCCCTCGAACGGCGCCTGGTCGACGAGATCGGCGGGCTCGATGATGCTATCCGAATCGCCAGGGAGCGCGCGGCGATATCGACATCGGGCACCGTCATCTACGATGTGTGGCCCCGCCGTTCGCTCCGGGAGACGGTACTCGACAATATGTTTGGCGAACGAAACACTGTCTTGTCCGTGGGCCGTGCCATCCTGGCCCGATGGCTGAACGCGGCCCCGGGAACCCCTCCTGCACGACAGCAGCGTGCGCAGTCGCTGGAAATCCCCACGACGCCGTAGTCCTTGCCCGGTGCTTCGGTGAACGGAGTCGGGCGGGAATCATTTGACAAGTGCACCATTCTCATGACACGTTGGTTGCAAAATTTTGTCCATCGTGGCTGAGTCTGTTTCAGCTTCTTGAATGGCCGAGGAGGCGACGTGCAAGCCAGAATCCTGATTGTCGACGATGATCGCGCTGTTCGCAGCGCCCTCAAGATCAATCTGTCCAAGAACAACAAGTACCTGGTCGAGACGGCGACCAACGCGATGGAGGCGATCAGGCTGCTGTCCGAGTCGACTGTGGACCTGGTGTTGACAGATGTGAAGATGCCCGGGGAATCGGGCATGACGCTTCTGCGGAAGATCAAGGAGCGGTGGCCAGACGTGCCGGTAGTCATCATGACCGGCTTTGGCAGCGTGGAAGACGCCGTGGAGGCCATCAAGATGGGGGCGTCGGACTACCTGATAAAGCCCGTCACGAAGGATGCCCTGTTCGTTGTCATCGAGAAAGCGCTGGAGAACAACCGAATTCGCTCCGAACTGAACGACCTGAGAAACAAGGTCGTGGAGCGCTACAGGTTCGGCAATCTTATCGGCAACAACGCGAAGATGAGGGAGATCTACGATCTGGCGAGTCATGTCGCCTGCACTTCGGCCACGGTGCTCGTGCAGGGTCCGACCGGAACCGGCAAGGAGCTTCTCGCCCACGCCATCCACTACAACTCCGATCGAAAGAACCGCCCCTTCATTCGCGTCAACTGTTCAGCTTTGCCTGAGACCCTCCTGTAGAGCGAGTTGTTCGGACACGAGAAGGGGTCGTTCTCCGGAGCCATTCGCCAGCATCGGGGGCGGTTCGAGTTGGCGGACGAAGGCACGATTCTCCTGGATGAGATCGGAGAGATATCCCCGGCCATGCAAGTCAAGCTGCTGCGGGTCCTGGAAGACGGGGAGTTCCAACGGATCGGTGGCATGGAGACCTTGAAGGTCGACGTGCGTATCATAGCGGCGACCAATCGCATCCTGAGCCAAGATGTCGACGCGGGTCGATTTCGGCAGGATCTGTTCTACCGGCTGAACGTTTTCACGATTCAGATCCCGCCACTTCGCGAACGCAGGGACGACATCCCGCTGCTCGCGGAGCACTTTCTCAGGAAGTACACCACCAAGAACAAGAAGCGGATTACCAGGATCCACCCGGTTGTGTTGCAGCGGCTCATGGACTATGACTGGCCAGGCAACGTCAGGGAACTCGAGCATGTCATCGAGAAGGCTGTTATTATGACCCGGGCGAAGGAAATCACGGAGGTGGACCTTCCGAAGCCGAGGCTCAAGCCGGACTCAGGGGCTCCCAAGACACTGGCACAGTCCTTGCGCGACTGTGAACGGGACGTGATCATCGAGGCCTTGCGGGCCGAGAACGGTGTTCAGGCTCGAGCCGCCAGGGCGTTGGGAATATCGCGCAGCAACCTGAACTACCGTCTCAACAAGTTGAAGCTCAAGGTGCCGGAGGTCATGGGGTGGTAGGCTGAACCAGGCTTCGTTCATGGTGGCCGCTACTGGGGGGTGGCGGCGAGCGGTGCATCATTGATGGCGACGCCGATGCTCATGGGGCCGGATAGCGTCGGGGCACCCGAGTAGTAGATGGCAAACATGGTGCCGGCCTGGAGCACATCTCCGGCGTAGACCATGTAGGCGTCGAAGGCACCACCGTCTCCGATGTTGTACGAGAAGACGGGATTGTTGTCGTCGCGGGTCCAGGAAAGGCCATCAGTCGACCAGGCATACCCGATCTCGTAGGTGAATGTGTTCTCCACGCCGTCCCCGGAATACCACATGTGGAAAAGGCCATCGATCTTCTTTACGCGGCAGAAGACCACCCGTTTCCCGTCCCACTCTGCCGAGGGAGTTCCCACATCCAGGACGTAGGTATCATACTTCATCCATCCGGTACCATCCGGACTCGTGGCGTAGCCGATACGGACGTTGGTGGCGTCGTAGCCGGCATACCACATCTTGAACAACGCATCCTCCTGGTCGAAGAGGACAGAAGGGGCGTGCACGGCCGACTGGTCCCAAGTCCCGTCTTCTCCCAAACGTAGCACCGGATTTCCCGGATCCTTCGTCCACGCAATGCCATCCGGACTCGTCGCGTGCCCGATGAGAATCTTGTTGCTGTTCTCATTGCCGTGGTACCACATGTGGTAGGTACCATTCAGGTACAGCACCGAAGGATAGCCGAGGCGAACCGCATCCCACGCGCCTTCGGCGCCCGGCTCGAGAACGGGAGCACCATACTTGGTCCAGGTGACGCCGTCGTCGCTCTCGGCATAGCCAATGGCGTGCGCGTAGGCATTGCCGTCGATCATGCGGTACCACATCTGGTAGGTGCCGGAGGCGCTGTCGTAGCGAATCGAAGGCTGGTCGTCGCCCAGCGTGTCCATGCCGCCGTCGTATCCGACCAGCGCCCCGCAGGCTGTCCTGTTCCAGGCACCTGAGACGCCCCCCGTGACATCCGGAAAGCCGTCGCAATCGTCGTCGGTCCCATCGCAAGACTCGGTTGCCCCGGGGTAGATGTCGGGATTGGTATCGTCACAGTCTTCGCAGGCCGAGGCCCCGTCACCGTCTTCATCGCCGCCGCCTTCCTCCACGGCGCCGTCACAATCATTGTCCTTGCCGTCACAGACTTCATCGGCCCCAGGATACGTTACGGGGTCGGCGTCATCGCAGTCGCCGTCGCACAGGAGGTAGGTGTCTCCATCCTGGTCCGCCTCGTCCGGAGGAGTGACACCGTCGCAATCGTTGTCCTGGCCGTCACACAGTTCGGGCGCCCCTGGGTAGGTGTCCGCGTTGGCGTCATCGCAATCGGAAGCGCAACCGAGCACGCCGTCGCCATCCTCGTCCGCCTCTCCCGGCAGGAGGACGCCGTCGCAATCGTTGTCCTGGCCGTCACACAGCTCCGGCGCCCCGGGGTGCACGTTCGGATCGTTGTCGTTGCAGTCGTTTTCGTTCGCGCAGTAGAAGTCTCCATCGACGTCCTGGCCTTCATCGCAACACTCGTCCTGTGCGAGCACGATGATGGCCAAGAGGCCCAGAAACGCGAATCGAAGCAGCAAGTTTGCCATGGCTTCGTCTCCCCGAAAGAAGTGGTTTCGCAGAACATGCCTGTACTTTCACGTTAGCTGGAAAGCGGGTGCCGGTCAAGCATGGTGCGCTGCGAGGCTGCGCCCATCAACTCGTTGTAGATAGAGGATGTCAGATGTGACGGGCCGGAGTCAGAGCAGGACGGCGACGGACCGTTGAGCCCACTCGAGGAACGGAAACAGGGCGGAGGGTGCGATGCCTAGCCACAGGGTCGCAAGGGCGGAAACGCCGATCGCGACAGCGGCCAGGGGCGACACCGTGGGCGTGCATGCCCCCTCGGACGGCTGCATGTACATGTAGACCACCACCCGGAGGTAGTAGAAAAAGGAGGCGGCGCTCATCAAGACCGCCAGGATGATCAAAGGCGTGTAGCCGGCATGCACCACCGCCGAAAAGAGGTAGAACTTGGCAAAAAAGCCAGCGGTTGGGGGAAGCCCCCCCAACGAGAGCATGAAAAGCGCCATGGCGGCTCCCAGCCACGGATATTTGAAGCCCAGGCCGGCCCAGTCCCTGACATCCACGGCTTCGTTCTCCCGGCTTCCGACCACCACGATGACCCCGAACGCGCCGATATTCATGAAAAGGTAGGCCAGCAGGTAGTAGAGGAGGCTGCTCATCGCATTGCTGGTCTGCGGGCCCCAGATGGGCTCGATCGCAAGCAACGCGGCAAGCATGTAGCCGGAATGCGCAATGCTCGAGTAGGCCAACATGCGTTTGAGGTTGAGCTGCCTGATGGCCGCGATGTTGCCAACGACGACGGTGAGGGCGACGATGACCCAGAGCACCACCCGGAACATGACCAGGGACGGTGAGAACGCGAGAAAGGCCCTGATGATGGCGGCGAACGCCGCCGCCTTGACTCCCGTCGCCATGATCGCCGTGACCGGCGTCGCTGCGCCTTCATAAGCGTCGGGCGTCCACATGTGGAAAGGCACCGAACCGATCTTGAATCCGAAACCTACGATCATCAATGCGATACCGACCGGAACGAGAACGTGCGAGCCTGAGGAGCCCTCGAGAAAGGTGTGGATGTCGGCGAGGCTGGTTGTTCCAGTCTGCCCATACAACAGGGCGATTCCATACAGCAGGAAAGCCGTCGCGAACGCGCCCAGGATGAAGTACTTGAGCGCACCTTCAATGCAACGGATTCTCGACCGGTTGAATGCGACAAGGACATAGACCGGGATACTCATCGCCTCGACACCGATGAAGAGCATCAACAAGTCCGCAGCGGCGGCGAGCAACATCATGCCGAACACGGAGAACATGATCAGCGCATAGTACTCGCCGACATCGATCTGCTCCCTGATGAGATAGTCCCTCGAGATCATGAGAACGAGGGTGGCCACGACCGAGAACACGAGGTTGAAGAAGAGGCTGAACCTGTCGATGGCCAGCCGCCCCGAAAAGATCGTGTGTGAGACGGGATCGGCATGGGACCAGAGGATCAGGGAGACGATCGCTGCCAGGGCGAGCCCCGCGATGCTGAATCCGAGCAATATGCCCCTGTCTCGCGGCTTGGCAATGACGTCCCAAAGCAAGACCAGAAAGGCTGTCGCCAGGACTATCGACATGGGGGCCAGCGACGAAAGAGCGCCGGGCTCCAGAGTGAAAACAGCTTCGTTGGCCAAGATACTATCTCCCACTTGCATTGCCGTCAGACCGCTCAGCGGTTCGAATGCGGCTCCTGGGCCACGAGAGCGGGTCCATCTGCTTGTCGGCCGGCGATCCCGGCATGGCCAGACTCACGCTGAATCGTGGTCACCAGGTCCTTGACTGCAGGTTCCATCCTGGACAAAAACGGTTTGGGCAGTAGCCCCATGACAACGATCATCACCACGACGGGCGCCAGCACCCACATTTCCCGCCTCGTCAAGTCGCGCAAGCCGCGATTGGCCGGGTTGTCCACCGGGCCGAACATCACCCGGCGGAACATCCACAGCATGTAGACCGCTCCGAGAATGACGCCGGTAGCGGCGACAGCGGTGAAGGCCGGAGCTGCACCGAACGATCCCAGGAGAATCAAGAATTCTCCCACGAACCCGTTCAGTCCGGGTAACCCTATGGAGGAAAGGGTCACGATCATGAAGACGAAAGCGAACCCCGGCATGACCTTCGCCAGCCCGCCGAACTCGGAGATCAGCCGCGTGTGCCGCCGCTCGTAGATGACACCGACCAGCAAGAACAGTCCGCCGGTGGACAGTCCATGGCTCAGCATCTGGTAGACCGACCCCTCGATGCCCTGGACATTGAAGGCGAACAGCCCCAACATGACGAAGCCGAGGTGACTCACGGAGGAGTAGGCGACCAGCTTTTTCACGTCCGGCTGCACCATGGCCACGAGCGCGCCATACACGATACCGATGACGGCGAGGGTGCGGATTGTCGGGGCGAGTTCCACGGCTGCCCAGGGAAAGAGTGGCAGCGCGAACCGGACGAAACCATAGGTACCCATCTTCAACAAGATGGCTGCCAGGATGACGGAGCCGCCAGTAGGGGCCTCGACGTGGGCGTCAGGAAGCCATGTGTGCAGCGGGAACATGGGCACCTTGATGGCGAAGGCGAGCGCGAATGCGACGAACATCCACACTTGCAGCTTCGGCGTGAGCCCGACTTGATACAGATCGAGCAAGTAGGCGGAATAGGTGCCTGCGCCAACCGTGTCATGATACTCGAAGTAGAGCACCAGGATCGCGACCAGCATGAGCAGGCTGCCGGCGATGGTGAACAGGAAGAACTTGACCGCGGCATAGACCCGGCGAGGTCCGCCCCATACCCCGATAATGATGTACATGGGCACGAGCATCGCTTCCCAGAACACGTAGAACAAGAAGATGTCCAGGGCGACGAAGGCACCCAGCATGCCCGTCTCGAGAAGGAGCATCAGCCCCATGTAGGCCCGGATTTTGTCCTGAATGGCCGTGAACGATCCCAGGATGACTATCGGAGTCATGAACGTGGTGAGCAGCACGAGCAGGAGGGAGATGCCATCGATTCCGACACTGTAGGTAATTCCGAAGTCGTCGATCCAGTAGTACCGTGCCAGGAACTGCATCCCTGCCACCTGGGGGTCGAAACGGAACCACAGGACCAGGGAAACGGCGAACGTGGCCAGGGAGAACAGGAAGGCGACCACCCTCGCTGCCTTCGCAGGGGCGCTGAAGACGACTATCGCACCCAGCAGTGGAAGGAACGTCACAATCGAGAGAATGTTGTATCTGATGGGTTCAAATGCGTCCATCACAGTCCATCCGCACAACGCCCTTCGGGGCAGGTTCTCACTTCACCGCGACATAGGCAAGGATAGCCACCATCCCGACGACGATCGAGAAGGCATAACCGTTGAGCTGTCCGGTCTGAAGCCGGCCGAGCAAATCACTCGCGTACCGGACGACCCTGGCCATGCCATTGATCGACCCATCGACAATCTTGACATCCACGTTGCCCCACAAGAACACCCGGGAAATCGAGTGGAGCGGTCGCACGATGAGGGTGTCATAGATCTCGTCCACGTAGTACTTGTGGTATGACAGCCTGTACGGAACCCCCCCGAGCACCTTGGCCGCGCGCTGTGGAATGGCCGGGCTCTTGAGATACATGCGGTATGCCAGGGCGATGGTGCCCAGAATAAGGACCTGCAAGGCCACCATCAACCCGATCTCGGCCCCGTGACCGACGACATCGACCCTTGCCACGCTAGGAGCAGCGCCCGAGAGCCAGTGGTGGAGCCGCTCGTCTCCATGCAGGATCTCCGGAACGTTCATCAGTCCGCCGACAATGGACAGCGCGGCAAGCACGATCAATGGTACCACCATGCTCCAGGGCGACTCGTGGACATGGTGCTCGAGGTCCTTGCCACCCCTGAAGTCTCCGAAGAAGGTAAGGAAAACGAGGCGGAACATGTAGAACGTGGTCAGCAGTGCGCCGAGGGTCCCTATCGAATAGAGCAGCCAACCCGGCACCAGGGTGTAATCGGGGTTGGCGGCGAGCGCAGCAGCCAGGATTTCGTCTTTGCTCATGAATCCCGAGGTTCCGAACACGCCCGCGATGGCAATGGTGGCAAGGAGAAACGTCCAGTAGGTGTACGGGATCTTGGCTCTGAGCCCCCCCATCCTGCGGATGTCTTGCTCGCCACCCATCGCGTGTATCACGGCGCCGGAGCCAAGAAACAGGCATGCCTTGAAAAAGGCGTGAGTGACGAGGTGGAATATTCCCGCGGAGAAGGCTCCCAGCCCGACCGCCAGGAACATATAACCGAGCTGGCTCACCGTGGAATAGGCAAGAACCTTCTTGATGTCGAACTGCGTCAGACCGATGGTGGCGGCATACAATGCGGTGGCCGCTCCAACACACGCGACAACCGTCATGGCCAGCGGGCTTTGCAGGTACAGAAAGCTCAGGCGAGAGATCATGTACACGCCCGCGGTCACCATGGTGGCGGCATGAATGAGGGCCGAGACCGGGGTCGGCCCGGCCATGGCGTCTGGCAGCCAGACATACAGTGGGATCTGTGCTGATTTCCCGGTGGCGCCCACGAAGAGCAACAGGCACACGGTGGTGATCACGGCGCCCGAGATGGCGTTGGCTCCCACGATTTCCCTGAGTCCGACAATGCTCAAAGTGGCGTCAATGCCCTGTTCCTTGAGTCCCCAGTAGAGCACGAACAGGCCCAACAGGAACCCGAAATCCCCAACGCGGTTCACGACGAAGGCTTTCTTGCCGGCATAAGCCTTTTCCGTGTCCGTAAACCAGAAACCGATCAGCAGATAGGAACAGAGACCAACCCCCTCCCATCCGACGAACATCAGCACGAGGTTCTCCCCCATGACGAGGAGGAGCATCGCGAACGTGAACAGGTTGATGAACGCAAAATACCGCGCGTAGGCCGGGTCGTGGGCCATGTAGCCCGTGGAGTAGACGTGAATGAGAAACCCCACGCCCGTCACGACGAGCAGCATGACACCCGCGAGCGGGTCGACCAGCAGTGCGGCATCGACGCTGAAACTCCCCGCTGCGATCCACTCGAACCAGGTGGACACCAACTGCGGTGCCCCCCCGTGGCCCGCCTGCTGGGCCAGTTCCCAGTTCACGAGACACGCGAGGACAAATGCAATCCCTACGACCGTGCATGCGATGATGTTGACGGCCCGCCGTGAAAGAGCACCGGTGAGTGCGCCGAACCCGTTGATTCCTGCGCCCAGCAACGGCAAGAGCGGAATAGCCCAGAGGTATTTCTCCATGACGCCCGGTCCTAGCCTTTCATGAGATTGACGTGATCCAGATTGACAGTGGACTTGTGCCGGAACATCGCGATGACCAGGGCAAGTCCCACACCGGCCTCGGCCGCCGCCACCGCCATCACGAAGAAAACGATGATGTGACCGTCGATACTGCCGAGCTGCCTGGCGAAGGCGACAAAGGACACGTTCACCGCGTTCAGCATGAGTTCGATACACATCATGACGATGATGACGTTGCGCCTGATCACGACACCGGCCATGCCAAGGGCAAACAACACGGCGCTCAGTATCAAAAGGTGGCTTGTGCTGACCATCGATCGACTCCTAGAGTTCACGCTTGGCGATCACCACCGCACCGACCACGGCGGCCATCAGCACCGCCGATATGGCTTCGAAAGGAATGATGTACTCGGTGAACAACTTCTGGCTGATCTGCGCGAGCCCGCCGAACCCGGGGCCGACACGGGCGGCTCTGGCCGCATAGGAAACGAAATTCCATGCGAGCAGTGCCGCCCCGGCGGCGGCGAAGATGCCGCCCGCACCTTTCAGCCTTGAGAACCGGGGCGTTTTCTCCAAGTCCTCCGGCCCGAGGTTCAACAACATGATGACGAAAACAAACAACACCATGATGGCGCCGGCGTATACGAGCACCTGAATAGTGGCGACAAAGTGGGCCTCCTGCAGCACGAAGACACCGGCAAGTGCACCCAGTGTCACAATGAGCGCGATGGCACAGGAAATCGGATTCTTCCCGGCCACCACGAACAGCGCCGCGATGACCGACACGATGGCAAAAAGATAGAACATCGTTTGCTCAAACATCCGTCGCCCCCAAGAGTTGGGTGCCAAACCCACGCTCGCCCTGGTGCTGTCCTGGACGCTCTCGATACACGCTCACCTCACAGACTCCACCTGGAACTGGCCAGGACCCACACGCCGGCCAGCACCAGGTTGAAAATGCCTATAGGCAGCAGGTAGCTCCAGCCAAGGCGCATGAGCTGGTCATAGCGAAACCGTGGCAGCGTCCAACGGACCCAAATGAAGAACCACGCAAAAAAGGCGACCTTGCCCGCGAATGTGCCCACCTGCAGGACTGTGGCAAGGATCGTTCCCATCGTGAGATCCGTATAGCCGGGAATACCAGGGACGAGCCCGGGCAGGAATCCCACGGCGAGGGCTCCCAGGGCAACTACCCACAGGAGCACAGCCACCACGATCGGCTCCCTGTCACGGTTGTCTCCGAACTTCCCGGGACGATACCTCGCAACGGCGACCACACCGAGCGCCACAAGCACCAGCGCTGCGCCGCCGAAAGCGATCTTGGCCACTGCCGGCGCGTGGTTCACGATAGTCTCCGTCGAAACGAACGGGACCTGGTACCCCCCAAAAAACAGGGTGACCAGGATCCCGGCCGCCACCACCATGTTGACGTACTCGGCCATGAAGAACATCGCAAACTTGAAAGCGGAATACTCAACGTGATACCCGGCGACCAATTCCGACTCCCCCTCCGGCAGGTCGAAAGGAAGGCGGTTGGTTTCAGCGAAACTGGCGACCAGGAACATCAGGAAGGCGATCGCCCCGGGGACGCTTGCCACTCCCCATCCGAGCGGGTTGGCTCCCTGTGCCCTCACCATGTCATCCAACTGGGCCGTCCCGAAGAGCAGGAACATCACGCCGACGGCCAGCCCCATGGAAATCTCGTAGCTGATCATCTGGGCCGATGACCGCAACCCACCAAGGAGTGCATACTTGTTGTTCGCCGACCACCCGGCGAGCATGATACCGTACACTCCCAACGACGCCACCGCCAGGATATACAGGAGCCCCGTGTCCAGATCACTCACCTGTATCGGAATGTCGCGCCCACCGATGTGGATCACGTCGGCCAATGGTACGACCGCGAACGTCACCAGCGCCACGCTCATGGCGATGATCGGAGCAAGCTTGTAGAAAGGCTGATACACGTTGCGCGGCGTCACGTCTTCCTTGAACAGCAATTTGACCACATCGGCGATGGGCTGTATGAGCCCGGCGAGCCGAACGCCCCACAGGTCCGCCCGGTTGGGGCCGGGTCTGTCCTGGATGAACGCTGCGCCTTTCCGCTCGGCCCAGATGAGGACCGGCAGGAAAGACAGGATAAAAACCAGCATGAACACGCACCGAATGGCAACGATTATCAGCCCTGTATAGTCCATGGCTCTCACATTCCAATGGGGTTACCGACCTCGCGAATCGTTTCGATTTCCACCCCTTCCACCCTGCCAGACGCACCAATCGCGCCGGCCGGTCACGACGACCCGGCCACCTCCGGCGGCGTGGCAGCAATCAGGAGGCTCCCGATGTCGCCCAGCACGCCATGAGACAGTCCCGCCAGCTCCGGCATCTCTCCCGCCAGCGACTGGAAGACCCGGGCCGGGCTCCAGGTTTCCATTTCCGCCCCGAGTGCCCGGGCGAGCGCGGGAAGAAGTTCCCAGCCTTGCAGCACCCCCTCCGGGGGCACGACAACGCGCCGATACCGTTGAACCAGGCCGGCATGGTTCACCCATGTACCGTCAGACTCGAGGTACGTTGCGAGCGGGACCGCCATGTCTGCCTTTTCCACCGTGGCATCCACGTGGGCAGAAATGGCAACAAAGAATTCAAGCTCGTCGAATCGGGTGGCCGGAACCCCTGAACCAACGGCTTTCCCGACGACGTCGTTGTTGAAACATACCAATGCGCGCACGGTTCCAGCTTCGAGAGCGGCGACCAGGGCCGCGGGAGAAGATGCTCCGGCCCGCCGTGCCACCAGGTCGGCCCCCCTGGTGTTGGGATTCTTGTCGGCTCGAATCAAGAAACCATCGTCATCGTCTTCCGGAGATCCGGCCGGATTCCCTCCCACCATGAACAACGACGCGCCCACTGCGGAAGCCACGCGGGCGATGAGGTGGTTCTCCTCGAGGGAGGCACGCGGACTCAGAACGAACCCCACTGCGCGGTCTCCGTGTCGGCTCCTCACCGCAGCGATCCGTTTGGCAACCTGTTCGACCACTGTCGTGATCTCACGTTCCCCGGTCTCGAGACCGGAATACCTGGGCTCGAGAAGCCGGTCGTGTTGCTGCGTGGCTGTGAAACTCAAGCGGCCGTCATCGCACATCCAGGTGTCGTTCACCGCGTCGTTGCGCCTCGGCATGAACCGCCGAATTTCACCCCTGTAGTGGTAGGCCACAATGTTGCACCCGTTGGCGCACGCTCCGCAAATCGTCGGCGTTTGCTCCAGGTACCACACACGGGACTGGAAACGGAACTCCTTGCAGGTCAACGCGCCCACCGGACAGATGTCGGTGACGCAGATGGAGTAGCGGTTGTCCAGCCTGGCGTCGGGATGGATCCCGATGTTGCAGTGGGCACCGCGCTCGAAGATGCGCAGCTCACCCGTGCGCGTGACTTCGTCGCAGAATCGCACACACCTCGAACACAACACGCAACGTTCGGCATCGAGGATGACATGCTTGCCGATGTCGAGCCGCTTGGGTTTCCGAACCTTGCCTTCCTGAAGCCGTGACACGTACTTGCCGTGCTCGAGGTAGTAGTCCTGGAGTTTGCACTCGCCGGCCTTGTCGCAGATCGGACAGTCGAGGGGATGGTTGAGGAAGAGGAACTCGAGGACCGCCTTGCGCAGCTTGCGCACCCGCTCGGTGTCCGTGTGAACGACCATGCCGTCGCGAACCGGCGTGTTGCACGCGACCTCGGGCCGCCGTCCGCCCTCTATCTCCACCATGCACATGCGGCAGTTTCCCGCAATGGACAGCTTCGGATGGTAGCAGAAATGGGGGATGGTCTTCCCCGCCTTGTATGCAGCCTCGATGAGATTGGTGCCGGGTTCGACCGTCACTTCAACGCCATCGATTGTCACCTTGGGCATGACTTGCTCCTTGCCTATCCGCCCGTGCCGTGAACCGTATGTTTCTCGAACTCATCTCTGAACTTGGTGATGAAGCTCTTGACCGGGAAGACCGCCGCGTCGGACAGGGCGCAGATGGTCGTACCGCTCATGCTGTCACAAATGTCCAGGAGCCTGTCGAAGTCCTCTTCGGTGGCCCGATTTTCGTAGAACCGTGTCACGATATCGTCGAGCCAGCGGGTGCCTTCCCGGCAGGGTGTGCACTGACCACATGACTCGTGGGCGTAGAAATGGGTGAGGTTCTTCAAGGCCCACACCATGTCGGTGGTGTCGTCCATCACGATGACCCCGCCAGACCCCAGCATGCTGCCGACTTCCATGAGGGATTCGTAGTCGAGGTTGGCGCGTTCGGCCTCGTCGGCGGTGAGGACCGGGGCCGAGGAGCCTCCAGGAATGACGGCCTTCAGCTTGTGGCCGCCTCGAATGCCGCCGCACACGTCGTACAGCAGTTTCTTGAGTGGGAAGCCGAGCGGTAGTTCATACACGCCCGGCTTCTCGACGTGCCCGCTCACGGTGAACAGTTTCGTCCCGGGGCTTTTTTCGGTGCCGAACGTGCGATAGGCCTCGACGCCGTGTTCGAGTATGTACGGGATCGATGTGAGTGTCTCGGTGTTGTTGACGATCGATGGGGCGCCGAAGGCCCCCACCACCGCGGGAAATGGCGGCTTGAGGCGAGGGTTGCCCTTTTTGCCTTCGATCGAGCTGATGAGGCCGGTTTCCTCGCCACACACATAGGCGCCGGCGCCCCGGTGGACGGTCATCTCGAGGGAGTAACCGGTGCCGAAGATCCCTTTTCCCAGGAATCCGGCGGCGTAGGCCTGATCGATAGCGTTCTGGACGCGGCGGGCCGCCAAGCCCAGTTCGCCGCGGATGTAGATGTACGCCTGGGGGGCTTGCAGCGCGAATCCGGCGATGATCATGCCTTCGATCATCTGGTGGGGGTCTCGTTCCATGATGTACCGGTCCTTGAACGTACCAGGCTCCCCTTCGTCGGCGTTGTTGATGAGGTAGGTCGGCTTGCTTGCGTTCTTGGGAACGAATCCCCACTTGACGCCGGCAGGGAAGCCCGCCCCTCCCCGTCCCCGTAGTCCTGCCTGTTTCACGGTCTCCCTCACCGCGGAGGGCTCCATCGTGGTGACGACTTTCCGGGCGGTCTCGTAGCCGAACGTGCACTGCTTTCGATAGACGTCGATATCCCAGGCGCTGGGGATGGTCCAATTGTGCTTGAGAATTCGGTAACCTTCCATTCACTGGCTCCTGTCTGGCGGGCCTACGGCAACCGATCCAGGATGGCGTCGATCTTCTCCACGGTCAGGGACTCTTCATACTGGTCACGGTTTATCTGAAGCACCGGCCCGGTCCCGCACGACGCCAGACACTCGACGGTCGACAGCGTGAATTTGCCGTCGGGAGTCGTTTCTCCCGCCTTGATGCCCAGTCGCTTCTCCAGGTGGGCCAGGATCTCCTCCGACCCCCGCAACGCGCATGATAGGGTGCGGCACACCTGGATGTGGTACCGGCCCACGCGTTCCATGTTGAGCATGGTATAGAAACTGGCGACCGCGAGCACCTTCGACAATGGCACCTCGAGCCGCTCCGCGACATAGGCCATCACTTCGCGGGAGACGAATCCATATTGCTCCAACAAGAGGTGAAGCGCTGGGATCATGGCGGCCTCCCGATTGGGGTAGTGCGGGAGCAGCCGCTGGAACCGTCGCTCGTTCTCTTCGCTGAATGCGATCTTCGCTGGTTTGTCCGATGTTTCCATGTCGTTTCGCTCGCATTGCGGGACGGACGTGTCAACGGTCCAGTTCCCCTGCAATGATGTTCAACCCGCTCAGGATCACAATGGCATCCGCCACCATCTCCCCACGCACCAGCTCAGGGAAAGCAGAGAAGATGGCGAAACACGGGGCACGGCAGTGCACGCGGTAGGGCTTGCCCTCCCCACTGGAGACCACATAGAACCCGAGTTCTCCGTTGGCGGCTTCGGTCGGCATGTACACTTCGCCCTTGGGAGGCCTGATTCCCTCGAAGATCAGCTTGAAGTGGTTCACGAGACCTTCGATGCTCCCGTACACTTCGGCCTTTGGTGGCAGAGCCATCCTGGGATCCCTGATGAGGAAATCGCCACCCGGCATCCGGTCCAGGGCCTGCAAGGCGATACGGGCACTCTGAACACACTCGTCGAAACGAATGAAGAACCGGTCGTAGGCGTCCCCATTGTATCGGCGCGGGATGTCGAACTCGTACTGGTCATAGCCCATGTAAGGGTGCGCCTTACGGACGTCGTAGTTGACGCCGCACGCACGCAGACATGGTCCGGTGAAACCGTAGGCGATGGCCCTCTCCGCCGAAATCTTGCCGACCCCGACGAGCCGATCCTGAAAGATCCGGTTCCGTTCCAGCAATCCCTGGACGTCCCGAATCGCGTCGTCCATCTCGAGAAGCAACGACCGGGCGTGCTCAGCCCACCCTTCGGGCATGTCCGCGGCGACACCTCCCACCCGCGGGTAGTTGAGCATGAGACGCGCGCCGCAAATCTCCTCCAGAAGCGAGTAGACCTTCTCCCGGTAGTTGAAAAGGTACCAGTAGTTCGTCAGCGCGCCGGAGTCCACCGCCGCCGCGGCAAGACAGACGAAGTGGTCGATGATACGCGAAAACTCGCTCAAAACGACACGGATGGCCTGGGCTCGAGGCGGCGCGGGTACGTCGAACAGCTTCTCGACCGTCAGACACCACCCGATGGAATTCATGAGAGCAGAACAGTAGTTGAGGCGCTCGGCGTAGGGAATCACCTGGGACCAGGTGCGAACCTCGCTCTCCTTCTCGAAACACCGGTGCAGGTACCCGATTTCACACTGGGCGTCCGTAATGCGCTCCCCGTCGAGCGCAAGCTGCACCCGCAGCGTCCCGTGAGTGGCCGGATGGGAAGGACCGAAATTCACGATGAGCTTTTCGGTCGAAATATCCTGGAGTTCGAAAGACATGGCTCCCCTTCATCCCTTGAACGGTTTGAGCGTGAGAATGTCGGCCGGAATCGGCTTCAGCGCCGGCCGCCGGTTCACGGGATAGTCCTTCCTCAGTGGGTGCGCCTCGAACTGCTCGTGGGTCAATATCCGCTTCAGGTTGGGATGACCCAGGAACCGGATGCCGAACATGTCGTAAGTTTCCCTCTCGAACCAGTCAGCGCCCACCCAGACGTCGGTTACCGAAGGAACCACCGGGTCATCCTCCGGAACCGGAAACTTCAGGCGCAGCCGGTGCCGGTGGCGCGTGGAGACCAGGTGATAGACCACCGCGAAGCGGGGTTCCAAACCCATCTCGGACCGGTCGACGCCACAGATGTCCACGAGCAGATCGAAGTCCAACCCGGGATCTGTTCGGGCGAAGCCGAGTACGTCATGGAGGACCTTCCGGTCCAGGACGATCGTGTCGTCGCCGCGAAAGTCGTGCTGGGAGATGACAGCGTTGGAGAACTTCTCCTCGATCAACGCGCGAATTTCATTGCCTTCCATCGTATGCGAAACTCCTCGAGCGGCGAATGGCCGGACCGAGCGTGATTGTCGTCAATCCCACTTCAACGCGCCGCGTTTGAGCACGTAGAGCCAGCCGAGAAAGAGCATTCCGAGAAAGATCAGCATTTCCACGAAGACGAACGTTCCCATGCCCTTGGCGACGAACGAACGCAGGCTCACGGCCCAGGGATAGACGAAGACGGCTTCGATATCGAACAGAATGAAGAGGATGGCCACCATGTAGAACTTCACCGAGATCCGCGTCCGCGCGTTCCCGATGGGAGGGGCGCCACACTCATAGGTATCGAGTTTCTCGGATTCGGGCCTGGATTGCCCGAAGATACGAGAAAGGTTGACGAAGACCAGGGAAAAGATGATGGCGAACGAAAAGGAGAAGAGGAGCGCCACGTAGGGGTTGTCCATGATAACCTCGAGCGGGAGTCCCGCGCCTGCGCCGGTGTCAAGGCCGTTCGGATTTTCCCTTCATATTTCGTATGCTATCTTTTGTCAAGAAAATCCGTAGTGGAGCCGCGCCTACCAGTGCGTTGGTCGAGGGTCGCCGGGGGGGAGCGGCCGGGAACCTGCTGCCTGCGTCGAGCCGTCATGCTACACTGGCATGCGGGGTGGGCCAGCCGTCGCGGAGACACGCCTGGAGGTTCTACCGCCGGAGGCTTCCACACCGTTGTGGGCCGGCGCCACCCTGAACGAGAGAGCACGCATGCGCGAGAGTGGACAGAACGTACGGCCGCGGGCGAAAGCGGTGGGAGCCCCTGACCTGTCGCTGGTCATGCCTTTGTTCGACGAGGCGGACGGGGTCGAGGCGGTGGTGGAGTCTCTGACGATGACGCTGGAGCGGGCGGGAATCGCCTACCAGCTTGTTCTCGTGGACAATGGGTCCCGGGATGGTACCGGCGAACTCGTGGCGGAGATTTCGAGCCGGAACCCGCGGGTGGATGTTGTGCGTTTGCCCCGGAACGCGGGCTACGGCGGGGGGATTCTCGCCGGGTTGAGCGTGGCTCGAGCGCCGGTTCTGGGCTACCTGTGGGGTGATCAGCAGGTTGGCCACTACGCGGTGGTGGAGTTGTACCGGCGTCTCCGTGCCGAACGTCTGGATCTGTGCAAGGTGCGGCGAGTCGTTCGTCTCGAGGGCCGGCACCGGCAGGTACTGACTATGGCTTATCACGCTGTTTTTCCGTGCTTTTTTCCTCTTCCCTCGAGCGATATCCATGGTTGTCCCAAGCTTTTCACCCGTGCGGTGTTCGAGCGCATCCGCCCTTCGTCGAGAGACTGGTTCCTGGACGCGGAGATCATGATTCGTGCTCGAGAACTCGGCCTGCGCGTGGCCGAGATGGATGTGGTTGCCTACCCGCGACCGGCGGGGGCATCGAAGGTTCGATGGGGGACGGTTGTGGAATTCGCGGTGAACCTGCTGGGCCACCGGTGCAAGAAGGCGGTGGGGGCTCTGCCGTTCCGAAGGGGGACGGCCAGCCGTGGTCAGGAGCGTCTGCAGGACGATTCTGCTGGGTCATGAAGCAGGAGAGGGCAGACGCCGGGGGCCGAGGGCGTCACGTCATGACGTTGACCCTGGCGTTCTGCCCGCCGAAGCCGTCCGGCTCCCTGTTGAGGTTTTCCGGGTCCACGACCCACTCGGTACCGTTGATGACGAACTTGTAGCTGTACCAGTCTGGAACGTTCAACGTGACCTGGACCGACCAGAGACCTGGAGCGTGCCAGGTCAAGGGTGTTGCTTCAGGGTCCCAGCCGTTGAAATTCCCGGCCACCGACACGGACGTGGCCTCTCCGGCAGCGTCGAGATAGTAGAAGGTGACGGTCTTGCCGTGGACGAAAGGCGAGGTCGGACGTCGCAGTCCTGTCCGATACAGGTCGTTTCTGGCTTCCTTGACCGCCTTTCGGGGATGTATCAACCCGTAGCCCTGCCGGCGAAGGGGGACGCCATAGATCTTGTCGGTGGTGCTGGTGAGGATCTGCTTGATCCTGGCGGGCGTCAGTTCGGGGTTGGTCTCGATCATCTGCGCGATGACTGAACAGACGATGGGGGCGGAAAAGGAGGTTCCGTCGACGTGCTGGTAGAAGGGTGCCACGAGTTTGTGGGCTTTCATCAGGCGATCGATCTCCATGCAGATTCTGTCGGCGGACCAGGTGTGCATGTCGGAGGGCCAGGGTGCGCCATCGTCCAGGGCGTCCTTGACGAAGGCGGCCACTTCATGGTCGCGGGCCTGTTGGACCAGGTGGATCCAGCCCGACTCGCGGAAAAGCGGACTGCCGGGCAGCAGGGGGGCGGCGATCCAGATGCCGGGCGCCACGATTTCTGGCTTCCGGATCCCGTCCAGGGTGGGACCGTAGCTCGACCAGTAGATCTGGTAGCCGTTGACATCGAGCCGGTTGTTGTCGTCGAGCCCGCCGACGGTGATGACCGACGGGGCGCTGGCCGGAGGGCGGATGGGGTCGGAACCGCCGTCCCACCCGCGATTGCCTGCGGAGGCGACGACGACGATCCCTGCCTGCACGGCACCTTCCGCGGCCTGGGCCAACGCCGATTTCAGGTAGGACCCGGGCTGGTCGCCCGACAGGGATATGTTGACGATCCTGATGTTGTGCTGCTCCTTGTGCGCCACGACCCACTCGAGAGCCTCGATGATGTGCCGGGTTTGAATGCCGAGCCGGCTTCGCACCTTGAGCAGCACGACCTCGGCTTCCGGGGCGATGCTCTTGTAGAGCCCCTTGGAGAGATAGCCGTTGCCGGCTGCTGCCACCGATGTCTGCATGCCATGCCAGGAGTCCTTGGTCGAGTCGGCGAAGTCGTCGTTGCGGGGTTCTGCGATGTTGACATAGGCCCGTACGCGATTGACCGGCTGTGTGAGGTCCGGGTGGGGGAAGAACCCGGAGTCGATGAAGGCGATGGTTACGCCACGTCCGGTGCAGCGCGTGTCGGCGTTGAGTCGAAGTGGCGTCGGAATGACGCCATAGTCGGACTCGTGGTAGATGGGGAAGAAGTGGTCGAACGCCGAATGCTCCTGTTCATCGCCGAGGAACCCGAGCAGGCTGCGCACGGCGGTCTGGGACCACGCTGAGCCGTCGTGCCGGAGGAAGAGCGGCCCGGAAGCGGTACCGCGCCGGTCCAGGTAGGCGTGGAGCACACGGGCCGATTCCGGGTCCAGGGCCACGCGCCGGAGCGTCCCATCTCGGCGCGGCAGGTCGATACCGGTCGTCCCGGGTGCCACTTCGAACAGGTGGGGTGGCTCGAGGCGGCAGATGTCCTCGGCGTCGAGCGGCGTGCCATAATAGAGCATCAGTATGGCGGCGCAGGCGTGGATGTCGGCCGGGACGGTCTGCCTGAGAAAGCGCACGGCGTCCCGCGCTTCCTCTTCGGCCGTTGCGGAGAGATGGACGTGGGCTGGCTCCAGGGTGCGGCGGCGGTACGCAACCAGGTACTTCTGTAGCCGTGCGGGGAAGCCTGCCCGCGGGAACATTCTCGAGGTTTTCGCGGCGCGGACACCGCCTTGCTCCGGCGGACCTCCACGCAGTTCCGTTCCGGCCTTCATGTCACGTGACTCCCGCTGAGCCCCCTCCGCCTTCACCGAAGCCTCTTGTTCTCGATGAGTGCCTTGTAGTAGTCCACGCACTTCGGACTCGTGCCGTCCGGCTCGATCCACCGCGGGTGCGTCTTGCGAATGCGCTCCAGGATCTGCTGCTCCACCCGCTTGTGGAACGGAATGATGGCGTCGTCCACCTCGCGCCCGCAGATGGGGCACACGTACTTGCCAGGCATCGCTGCACCTGCCTTCACCAAGCGGCGGCAGACTGCTGCCACCGGTCCTGTTTCTCGGCGAGATGGGTCCGGGTCGCAGCCGGCACCCCGTTCATCCCTTCGTGGGACCCGGAGGGCCCCCGGCGCCTCCCGGCCCATGACGCCATCCGCCGATCGCACACTATATGCTGAAAAAACGGCAGTTTCCACTGGGAGATCAAGCGGGAAAACGCGAGCACGGCGCCCACGTCGCTGACCCCAGATTGGGATCTGACCAGATCAGGGGATGGGGCACGGCGGCGCGAAGCACTGGGCGGGGACACCAAGTCCCCGTTCGTGCCCCTCATGTTCACTCGCTCAACCTGGGTTCCTCGAGGCGCGGCCGCTGGCGGTCCGGTCGTCAAATGGGGGGACTTCTCCTGGAACACTCGAGATGGCGCCGAGGTGGAGCGCCTCCGCGAAAGCGGCGAAGCGCCTGATGGCAAAAGCCGCTCGAGGCACAGGCCTTCGGGCGCCGTCTGTCAGCGAGTGAAAACCGGATCGTGGCCGGGCGGGGTGTCGTTGCGGGGCAGGCATTCTCCCTGCAAGACGATTTCACCGGGGGGCGCTGTCGCCTCGCCGGTCTCGAGGGACACGTAGATCAAACGAGTCGAAGCCGCCGGTAGAGCGGCGAACAGGGTTCGAACCCCCTCGGCATCCGCGGAGAGAACGCCGATGCTGCTGACGTCGCTTCCCAGCCTGCTCCACGCCTGGTAGCGGGCGCCTTCCCCCGGCTCGGGAAGCCCGAATGCGAACAAGGCCAGTCGGCTGGTGTCCGCGGCGACGAAAACCTGGCCGCTCGCGTCCTTGCCGCGCAGCGGGCAGTGCAGGGTCGATGGATCCGCCATGAATCCCACGAGGGCGTTGGCCCTGCGCAGTTCCTTCTGCCGCTGGAAGACCAACGTCTCCCACCGTCGCGCCTGGGCAGCTTCAGCGGCACAGCGCTGGTCCGACACCGCGATCGTGCCGGCCTGCTGCACGACCAGGCGTTTCTGATGGAAGAACAGACCGGCGAACAGCAGCGCTGTCGATATCGCCACCACCAGCAGGACGCGCGAACCGATCCCGGGCCGGTCCACCCGGGATACGGGGGGATCGTTCTCGTCCCGCGCTCTGCCTGGAGGGAAAGGCCGTTCCGGCATGAGGTGCTCACGCTCAGGAGTTTGTTTCTGGACCTTGACAGCACGGTAGCACAGGCGCATGCTGACGTCAACGTGCGTGGCGCGATACGAGACGTGCCCGCTGTCCGGGTATCGCGGGGATGTCCAGCCGGTGCGGTTACTCCGGTTGTTCCGCTGCGACCTCGACCAAGCGCGAGACCGCGCGCCATGACGAGGCCTCCCGTGAATGGTGAATCCAGACGCTCCGCGGCAATCACGAATCGCGCCGAAATAGTCCGGAACAAATCCTTCCGCCCGTTGTCCACTCCCATTGAATCCCGCGGGCAAACCTTGAACGCGATACACGCAGGTTGGCTTCTCATCGAATGAGGTGACATCATGAACCAGGCACGAACTTCCACGACTGTCCTCGAGCGCTGTTTCCAGGTGGCGGTGGCTCTCATCGCCCTGGCCGGCACGGGCTCGCTCGGCCTCCCGGCGCCCGCCGAAGCCGGCTCCGGGGTCCTGCTGCCGGCCGGATCGACCATCACGCTCGCCCCGGGAGAAACCTCTTCCCCGGAGGGCCGGGTGGCCCTGACCGACTTTTCCGACAAGATGACCGCCACGAAACCCATGGCGGGCGACGATCGCACGCTGTCTCCCTACTTCTTCATTCCGGGGGGAGACTCGAGCACGGATCGCCTTCCCCTGAAAGCCACCAGCGCCGACGTGGCTATCGCCGGAGTCATCGCGGACGTGACGGTCACCCAGGTGTACTCGAACGAGGGCGATCATCCGATCGAGGCCGTCTACGTGTTCCCGGGGTCGACCCGGGCCGCGGTCTACGGCATGAAGATGACTATCGGCGAGCGCACTATCGTTGCCCAGATCCAGAAGCGGGCGGAGGCGAGAGAGGCCTACGAGACGGCCAAGGCCCAGGGCAAGAGCGCGTCGTTGCTGGAGCAGGAACGGCCGAACGTGTTTCAGATGAACGTGGCCAACATACTGCCGGGGGACGAAATCCGCGTGGAGCTTCGCTACACCGAATTGTTGGTGCCCACTGCCGGCATCTACGAGTTCGTCTATCCGACGGTCGTGGGACCGAGATACTCCAACACGCCGGCCGAAGGCGCGCCGGACACCGAGCGCTGGGTCCAGAACCCCTACCTCACCGAGGGACAGAAGCCCACCTACGCCTTCGACATCACCGCGACCCTGGACGCCGGCATGCCCATCCAGGAGATGGCGGTGCCGACCCACAAGGTCCACATCCAATACGAAAGCGCCTCGAGGGCCGTGCTGACCCTCGACGAGTCCGAGCAGTCGGGGGGCAACCGTGACGTCATCCTCCGCTATCGCCTCGCCGGCAACCGCGTGCAATCAGGCCTTTTGCTGTACCAGGGCGAGAAGGAGAACTTCTTCCTCCTCATCAATCAGCCACCGGCTCGAGTCGAGGATGACCTCGTGGTGCTTCGAGAGTACGTGTTCATCGTCGATGTGTCCGGGTCCATGTCCGGCTATCCGCTCAACATCTCCAAGAAGCTGCTCAAGGACCTCATTGGCCGGTTGAGCCCGGAAGAACGGTTCAATGTCATCCTTTTCGCGGGTCGAAGCGTAACCATGGCTCCCCGGTCCGTCCCTGCGACGAAGGAGAACATCCGCAAGGCCATCAACGTCATCGACCACCAGCGTGGGGGCGGCGGCACGGAACTCCTCCCGGCCCTACAGCGGGCGTTCGACATGCCGAGCGCCGAGGGGTTCTCCCGTTCCATCGTCGTGATCACGGATGGCTACGTGAGCATCGAGACGAAGGCGTTCGACCTCATTCGCCAGCGTCTCGGCGATGCCAACCTGTTCGCCTTCGGAATCGGCTCCAGCGTCAACCGGTACCTCATCGAGGGGATGGCTCGAGTCGGGCTGGGAGAGCCCTTCGTGGTGACCGAGCCGGGCGCTGCGCCAGCCACGGCCGAGGCGTTCCGCACCTACATCCAGAACCCCGTACTCACCGACATCGAAGTGGCATTCGACGGATTCGAGGCCTACGACGTGGAACCGCCGTCCATCCCCGACGTGCTGGCCGAACGCCCGGTGATCGTCTTCGGAAAGTGGCGTGGAACGGCTCGAGGCACCATCACGGTCAGCGGCTTCGCCGGTCGCGCGGCCTATGAACGGACATTCGACGTGGGCGAGTTCGCACCCATGCCCAGCAACGCGGCCTTGCGCTACCTCTGGGCTCGCCACCGCATTGCAACGCTCGGAGACTACAACCAGCTTCAGGAATCCGGGCAGCGAGTCGAAGAAATCACGGACCTCGGCCTGGACTACCACCTCTTGACCGCATACACATCGTTCGTGGCTATCGATAGCCTGGTACGGACCGACGGGGATGCGTCAGAGACCGTGGTACAGCCTCTTCCCCTGCCCGAAGGCGTGTCGAACGCGGCCGTTGGCGGGTCGTTGGGGGGCGGCGGTATGGGGGCGGTCCAGACCACTGCCGTGCGGCGGAGCATGCGAGGTACTTCCCATGGCCGGACGAAGCGGAAGGTCTCTCCTGCGGCACCGCAGGTGTCCACGGAGTTGGCGCCGGTCCCGGCGATGGACGAACTCGCGAGCGGGTACGCCTCGTCCCAGGTCGGGAAGTCGGTGGAGAACGAGGACGATGACTCCGAGGGCCGGGCGGAAGCCAAAAAGGAAACCAGCGGCGAGCGCAAGGATGTCGCGTTCGATTCAGGCGTTGAGGTGGAGATCGATACGCTTCGTGTGAAGGGAGCCCTGGGCGAAGCCGATGTGCGCGCGTTCCTCGAGGCCCATGCCGCGTCCCTCGAAGCCTGCTACGCCAGTGCGCTGGGCCGTAATCCCGAGAGCCGGGGCAAGCTCACCCTGACCATCGTCCTGGGCAAGGACGGCAAGGTGGTGTCGGTCTCGCCAACCAGGCATGATGGCGACCTCGGCGACGACACCATGTTGGCCTGCTGGACGAGCCGCGTGGAGCGCTGGGTCTTCCCCTCTGGCAGCGGCGAAACCACGATCGAAGTGACGTGGACGCTCGCGCCCTGAACCCCGCCCGTTCCTCGCCGTTGCTTCTCGAGCCCTCGCCTTCTCGCCGGAATCCCGTATAATCCATTTCCACAACCAGCGCCAGCTCGGCGCGCCGCGGGTCACCGCGTGGCCATGCGACCGTGGCGCGCTGCCGGCGGGGCGCCGTCCAATGGCGGATGCGCCCGCAGGCATCGATCGGCTGGCCGGTGACCGTCATGCAGGGACGACTGCTCGAAGGAGGCCAAATGGCGGCGACGGGTGTCGAGATTCTCACCATCGGGGACGAGCTGATAGAAGGCCGGATCGTCGATACCCATTCGGCCTGGATCTCGGACCGGCTGTTCGTGTCGGGGCTGCAGGTGGCGCGGCACACATCCGTCGGGGACGACCCGGGCGCCATCCGGGAAGCGTTGTGCGAGGCTTCCCGTTGCAGCGACGCGGTGGTGGTGTGCGGCGGACTGGGGCCCACCAACGACGACCTCACCGCGCAGGCCGCGGCTAGAGCGTTCGGCCGCCCGGTCGTGCTGTACGACGAAGCGCTCGAACACGCTCGCGCCATCTTCGCGGGGATGGGGCGCACGATGCCCCCCAACAATGCGCGGCAGGCACGGTTGCCGGAAGGCGCCACGCTCCTGGAGAACCGCCGCGGGACCGCGACCGGGTTCTATATCGACGAAGGCCGTTGCCGCCTCTACTTTCTCCCCGGCGTTCCGCACGAACTGCGTGCCATGTTCGACCGTCTCGTGTTGCCGGACATGCGGAGCCGTCTCGAGGCGCGGTTGGCCAGAATCCGCAGCATCAAGACCTTTGGACTGGGAGAATCCCGAATCGGCATGCTGCTCGAGGACCTGGGCGTCCGTCCGCCGGGCAGGTTGCGGATACAGTACCGGGCGGCCATGCCCGAGGTCCACGTGCGGTTGGTGCTTGCGGGGTTCGCTCCGGGCGACCCGACCGGAGAAGCGGAGATGACCCGGCTCGAGCGCCTTGTGTGCGACCGGCTGGGACATGCGGTTTTCACGGTCGGGGAACGGGGCCTGCCGGAAGTCGTGTTGAACCTGCTCGAGGCGCGAGGAGAAACCGTTGCGACCGCCGAGTCGTGTACCGGCGGCCTGTTGGCGTCGGTTTTGACCAGTGTCCCGGGTGCGTCCCGGACGTTCCTCGGCAGCGTGGTCGCCTACGCCAATGCGGTCAAGACCGGCATGCTCGGCGTGGATGGGGCGTCGATCGTGCGGTTCGGCGCGGTCAGCGAGCCGGTGGCCGGGGCGATGGCTCGAGGCGCCAGGAAGCGGTTGGGGAGCACGTGGGCGATGGCGATCACGGGCATTGCCGGGCCTTCGGGGGGCACGGCCGGGAAACCTGTGGGCACGGTGTATGTCGCCGTGGACTCCGGGGAGGGTACCGTCGTCGAGCACCGGCGCTTCTTCGGCGATCGCGACCGGATCAGGCGATTTGCCGCGTGGGCCGCTCTCGATCTTCTCCGCCGCAAACGGTTGAACATCTCGCCGGAACCAGTATGATGGGAGGACATTGCCCGGCCGGGGTCCGGGAGCAGCCACGGAGCCCGTGACGACCGACCGGTACGCCAAGGCATTCACCCGCAATCGGCAGGAAAACCACCTTGAAAGAGCAACGGAAAGCACAACGGAACGGGAAAGCGGCGACTGCCGCCAGTGAACGCAACAAGGCCATCGACCTGGCGGTGGGGACGATCGAGCGACAATTCGGGAAGGGCTCGATCATGCGTCTCGGCAAACAGGGCAAGACGGTCGAGGTCCAGACGGTCTCCACCGGGTCGCTGGGCGTGGACATCGCGCTGGGCACCGGTGGCCTCCCGCTGGGGCGCATCGTCGAGGTTTACGGCCCGGAATCCTCGGGCAAGACCACGCTCGCCCTCCAGACCGTCGCGCAGGCACAGAAGACCGGCGGTATCGCGGCGTTCATCGACGCCGAACATGCGCTGGACCCCCAGTACGCCAAGTCTCTGCAAGTGGACGTGGACGACCTGCTCGTGTCCCAGCCGGATTACGGGGAACAGGCCCTCGAGATCTGCGACATGCTCGTCCGATCCGGTGCCGTGACCATCATTGTGATCGATTCCGTGGCGGCCCTCGTGCCCAAGGCGGAACTCGAGGGAGAAATGGGGGACAGCCACATGGGCCTTCAGGCCCGGCTGATGAGCCAGGCTCTCCGGAAGCTCGCTGCTACCATCCACAAGTCCAACTGCATCGTGATGTTCATCAACCAAATCCGGATGAAGATCGGCGTGATGTTCGGAAACCCCGAGACCACCACCGGGGGCAACGCGCTCAAGTTCTACTCGTCGGTCCGGCTGGACATTCGGCGTATCGGGGCCATCAAGTCGGGCAGCGAGATCGTGGGCAACCGGACTCGAGTCAAGGTGGTCAAGAACAAGCTCGCGCCGCCGTTCCGGGAGGCGGAGTTCGACATTCTCTACGGCAAGGGCACGAGCCAGCCGGGTGAGATCGTGGACATGGGTGCCGAACTCGGGCTCATCCAGAAGTCCGGGTCGTGGTACTCCTACAAGGACGAACGTATCGGCCAGGGGCGGGAGAACGCGAAGCGATTCGTGGAGGAGCACCCGGAGGTGTTCGATGAACTCCGGCAGGCCATCCTGGCGAACTACAAGATCCACGTCGGCTCCCCGGCCGGCAAGCTGGCGGAAGACGGGGCATAGCGACCTGCCCGCCCCACGCCGGGACTATCCATCGCGGCCGGGTGGGCCGTCGGCCTGCGGCGGTTCGTGCTCGCAGCCGCAGCCGAGGCATGGACGGGACTTGCGGGCCTCGAAACGGTTGCATGGCAGCGGCTCCCCGGCCGGACCGCGACGCTGCCCGAAAAAGTCATCCCGGTTGGGGTAGAGTGCGTGGTCCAGCCTCGAGAAGTAGTGCCAGTTGACCAGGCTGCATCCTTCGTCGTTTTCCGGGCCGGGACAGGTACAGACGCAGTAGGCCTCGTTGACCACCTCCATCCCGGTGAAGACAGCGCCTCTGACATGGTAGTGGGCGAGGACCAGGGGCGTGAGAAGGTCCCTGTGGATGGGCAGAGCCTTGTGGTGCTGGGCCATGTTGCGCCGCCAGCGCGGCGTGAAGTTCTCATGCTCGAGCAGCAGCTCCCAGTAGGGGTAGGTGCGCTCGAAAACCAGGCCGAGCCGGGAGCGTGGCGAGCCGGAGGCTTCTCGAGCGGCGTCGAGTGCGTCGAGGAAAAGGGGTGCAGTCTCCTCGATCGGCGTGCTGCCCTCCCGGCGGGCGCGGTCCACCCGGTCGTAGGCTTCCAGCAGTCTCTCCAGGTGCTCCTCGACCACATCATCCTCGGCGATCATGTAGGTCTCGCCATCCCGCTCGAGGTCCGAGGTGACGCCGGACGCGCGGCAGACACACTTTCCGAGCGACGCGCTTGATGCCTGGTCGATCAGGACGAGTACCCGTTGGACCGGGATGGTGTGGCCGTGGAAGAGGTGCTCGACCGCCACGTCGATCAGCGGCCCGACGTAGTCGCGCACGGATGCCTCCACGACCATGGCGGCGCGAAAGCTCCCGAGATGAACGGGATCCCACGCCATGCACCAGTTGCCCAGGATGTGGAGGCCTATGCGCTTCACCGCGCGCCTCATCACCGCGGGCTTGAGTTCGGAGTGGGTATCCTCGAGGTGTTCACGGACCCGTTCTTGTATCCAACGGGCCATCCTCGTCCTGTCCTCGCCGTCCATGCCTTCATCCATTCCGGGGGGCAGGCACTCCCCGGTGCCATGTCCCCTCCGCCTTGTGCGTGGAATCTCCAGCGTGCCGCCTGGCCGCGCACCTTATTATGTCGCCATACAGTGGGGGAGTAGAAGCGGTTTCTTCCAGCGCCGGCGGCGCGGCGCTCGTTGCACAAACGGTTTGCCGGGTACGGGCTGACCCTGCACCCAGAGAAGACGTGCGTGGTCTGCTGCCAGCGACCATGGAAGAAGGGCTCGGAAGGCCCCGAGCCGGGGACCTTCGACTTCCTGGTCTGCAGCCATTACCGGGGCCGGCCCAGGGAAGGGAACCGGAGCCCTCGGCGAAAGAGCGTCAAGGACCGATTCTCCCCCGAGCGATTGCCGGTGTATATTGTCAGTGTGCAGGACTTGGCATACCGGGAAGAGACGGCCGTGTTGCACGTCTTGGGCCGGAGTCGGCACATGGGGGATGCGATAGGGTACCTTTTCGAGCGTGAGGAGGCGGAAGCCCGGCG
>JAJRTE010000165.1 GCA_024278455.1 Myxococcota bacterium | reverse complement strand
GTTCGCCTGGGTGGCCACTTCGTTGATGATCTCCATCCTCCGGGCCGCCACGAGCGACGCCACATCCAGGCCGCTGTCACCGCCCCCCGGCTCCGGTGCCTCCTCCTCCATACCGTCACCCCGGCTTCCAGTCGCTGGCTCCACTACCCCCTCGTCCACACCGTGACCGCGGCTTCCAGTCGCTGGCTCCACTACCCCCTCGTCCACACCGTGGCCGCGGCTTCCAGCCGCTGGCTCCACTACCCCCTCGTCCACACCGTGGCCGCGGCTTCCAGTCGCTGGCTCCACTACCCCCTCGTCCACATCGTGGCCGCGGCTTCCAGCCGCTGGCTCCGCCTCGGAAACGGCAACGAGCGTATTCCCCTCGACCACCGGAGCGGGCGGAGCGGCTTCTGGCAGGTCTGCCACCAGTGCGTCCGAGTAGGGCTCCAGCGATTCGAGCCTCCGCAACGCACCCACCATCAGCTCGAGCGCCTCGCCAAGGACTGCCACGGCCCGCTCGTGCCCATCCTTGACAGCCTGGTAGAGATCGACGACTTCATGGACGGACGGTGCCTCGCCGCACCGGCCGCCACCACCCTCGAGACATGCCGCCCACGCCCGGGCGAGTGCTTCCCTCTTTCCTTGCAGCTCGAGAATATCTTGATGGCGCATCTTCCGGGGCGCTTCGCCCGGCGGGACGACCAGGGAACGGGCGTGGAAGAACTCGTAGAGCGCCGACCGGCGGCAGTCGGCCCCGCGCAGCCTGGCCAGTTCGAATTCCGCCAGAACCGCGGACGCGACGGCGTCTTCGACGCCCATCCGCACATCCGGCGGACGCAGATCGAGCCGGCGTTGCCCCCTTTCGATCCGCAGCCGGGCGATTTCGGCCCGGGCGTCGCGCAGGACAACGATATCGTCGATGCGATCCTCCAGGTCGTCGAGTAGCCGGGGCATGTCCTCCGGGCTTGCGAGCGCGATCTGCTCGAGTAGTTCGCGATAGGTCGCCACCGTTGCCTGGCTCTGCTCGAGGCGGGCGCGGGCTTCTGCGAGCCGGGCATAGTCCAACTTGGCGTGTTCATCCAGGTTCGGGGAAAGCAGCGGGGCGACATCCGCGGCCAGTCGTGGGATTTCCGCCTCGAACGCGGCTTGGTCCACTCCTTCCACGGGTGAGCAGACGGCCTTGAACCCATCCTCGAGCTGCCGGCGAGCCTCCGGCATGTCTCCCGGCGGACGCGATCCGTCCGCGAAGACTCCAGCCACGCTCGCCGGGGTTGTGGCATGACACAAGAAGAGGCCGAGGCAACCCCCCATCACATAGGTGCTGCGGCGCATGGTTAGCGTGTTCATCGTCGTTCCTTCCGAAAAACCACGTGCGTGGTGTCGCGTCATGTTCCTGCTCGCCTGCACGATCGAGACGAGGCCGTGTTCCCGGACCGCTCGAGAGCCCGGTTTCCGGCCACCGTGAGACGGTCCTACCCTACCGTCGGCCAGGGGCACGAGGATCTTTAGGAATACCAGTTGATTTCGGGTTGTTTCGTGACGGAAGCGGCGTGGTCGTGCTCGTTCACCACCGAAGCGGCAGAGATGGGCACTTTCTTGCGCAGAAAGAGAACTGGTGCACGGTGGCCGGGACGCGGAGCCCCCCCGGGCAGGCTCGCCATGCCTGGTGTTCCGGGCAGAGCGCCCCGGTTCCCGTTCGACCGGCGCCGGATTCGGTCAAAGTGTCCGATTCGCGCAACACTAGCACGGATATCACGTTTTTCGCTTTTTCCGCCTCTCCGTCCTGCCGAACAAAACGCCAGGGACGGGCCGCCGTCGGCGGGCCCGGACATGAAGAACAATCGAAGCCGCGCGCATGCGCCGGGCTTCTTGAACATATCCGTGGAGGAGAAGGTCGTGCATATCGTCGAAACCGTGCCGGAGCTGGCGTCCGCGGCAGGACACCACGGGGCGGCACATCCCCGCCCGAAAGATGCACTCACTGGTCTACATAACGAGGAGATGTTGCGAGCAGAAGGTCCGAAACTGATCGAGCGGGCCATGAAGCGGGGCGACGCCGGTTGCGTCGTGATGGCGGACCTCAACGGCCTGCAGGCCGTCAACGACGCGCTCGGTCAAGGGACGGGAGACAAGATACTGAGAACGGTGGCCAGGTTGCTCAACGAGGCGGCCCGGGGAAGCGACATCGTTGCCCGTATCGGCAACGACGAGTTCGTGCTGATCCTGGTAGGCCAGGCACGGCCGCAAGTGAACCGACTGTTGTCTAGCGTGCACGAACGTGTGTCTGTGCTCTGGCCCGCCAGCGCAAGCTTCGAATCGAAAGGGATCAGCGCCGGTATCGCCTGGTTTCCCGAGGAGGGGCACTCACTGGAAATGCTGATGGTCCAGGCTGACTTCCGCATGCACATCGACAAGCGGAACAAGCGGACCGAGCACATTCTGGCCCAGGAGTCTCTCGAGGCGCACGCGGCGTTTTGCCCGTGCGAGGGAAGCTGAGCGTGCCTGTCTGCCTTGCTGCCCCCAGGGGAATGCCCGGCCGGTGGCGGGGGTGCGGGCTCAGAGATGGAACAGGCCTTCCGGCCTGAAAACACAGTCCCAGTCGGGGGGCGGGGACACCTCGTACCGGCGGCACCTGTCGGCGAGGGCATGCGACGGGCCGTCGTCGGGGAACATCTCTGCCAGCCTGGAGAATTGTACCGCGGCCTCCTGGAACCGGCCGGCGGCATAGAGGGCGAACGCGGATCGATAGTCGCTCATGAGGCGAATCGCCTCGGGCGTGGCGTCTTCCGGGCGTCCCAGGAAGTCGAAGGCATGGGTCGGCCTGCCGCGCCCCCGAATCAACACCCGGTCCACCTCGCGCAGCAGCAGGTCCGAGCCGATGGCTCGAGCGGTCATGTCGCACATGAGGATGCCGCACCGGTATATCTTGGTGAGTCCCTCCACGCCGGAGGCCACGTTGACCACATCGCCGATGGCAGTGTAGTCCATGCGACTTCCGGATCCGATATAGCCTGCCACGACCGTGCCTGTGGCCAGGCCGACGCCGACCTTCAAGGGGTGCTGCGGCAGCCAGGTGCCGAATTCGTTGAGTTCCTTCACCCGTTCCCGCATCTGGGTGGCACATCGAACGGCGCGGAGCGCGTCCTTCTCGCCTGTCAACGGGACGCCGAAATGGGCAAGGATGCCGTCGCCCATGAACCGGTCCAAGGTTCCGCCGTTGTCCAGGATGACCTCGACCATGCCGGTGAGGTACTCGTTGAGCGTCTGGATGAGTTCTTCCGGCTCCACGCGCTCGGAAAGGCTCTTGAACGCCCGAACGTTGGCGAACAGCGAGGTTACGACCTGGGTCTTGCCTTGCAGCAGCTCCCCGGCGTTCCTCGTGCCGAGGATCTGCTCGAGCACCGAATGGGAAACGGACCGGGCGAAAGCCTCCTCGAGACGCAACGCGAACTGGTGCTGGTCGACGCGCACGCGGATACTGCTTTTGACCTTTGCGGCGAGTTCCTGGATGATCCCCCAGGCGATTCCAGGGTTGCGTTCCAGCGTTTCGACGAACACGGCCCGGGACAGCCTGAGCAACCTGGAAGGCTCCCTGGCCCGAATGGAGGCCGACCGGGTCTCGTCGGTCACCAGGGCCATCTCGCCCAGGCACTCCCCGCGTCGCGACTCGTCGAGGAGCGTCTCGCCGATGAAGATCTCCAGCACGCCGTCGTCGACGACGTACAGGGCGTCCCCGGGATCGCCACACTCGAAAAGGACCTCCCCGGCGTCGAGAAAGACTTCATCGCACGCTCGAGCCAGGTTATCCAACAACTGCTCCTCGGCATTCCGAAAAAACAACGTACTGCGTAGCAATTCGACTCGTCGCGCACTATCCATCGATTGCCTTTCCACCGGCGTGAACCCGGCCTGCTCTCCGGCGTGATCGAGAGCTTCGGCCCATGCTCTCTCGTGGCCGGGATACCGCTGTCCGGCCGCGGGCATGGACGCCTTGACGATGACAAACCCACGAGACGGCCGGCAGCCCAGCCAAGCCTCTCCCGGTTCATTGTATCCCACAACCGGCCGATCGACCAGCACATCGTCGCCCTTTTTCCAATGGGGACGAATTCACTTGAGATCCACGCCACGCGCAGGTACCTTGCCACCCGTCTCACCGGTCATCTCGAGGAGGAGCCACTCGGTATGAAAACCATTATCGAACCATTTCGGATCAAGGTCGTCGAACCGCTCAGGATGACATCCCCGGAGGAGCGGGCGGGGTACATTGCGGACGCCGGATACAACCTGTTCAAGGTCAGCGCTGCCAAGGTTCTCATCGACCTGCTCACCGACAGCGGCACGTCGGCGATGAGCTTCCACCAGTGGGCGGGCGTCATGCGGGGCGACGAGTCCTATGCGGGAAGCGAGAGCTACTACCGATTCGAAGAGAGTGTGAAAGACATTTTCGGGTTCAAGCACGTCATCCCGACCCACCAGGGTCGCGCTGCGGAACGTATCCTGTTTTCCGTGATGTGCAAGCCGGGCATGGTCGTTCCGAACAACACCCACTTCGACACGACGCGGGCCAATATCGAGGTCCAGGGGACGCAGGCCAAGGACATCCCGATCCAGGCTTACTATGACCCGGCGACCCGCCACCCCTTCAAGGGAAACATGGACACCCGGCTTCTCAGGGAGCTTATCGACGACACCGGGCGCGACCGCATCCCGCTGGTCATGCTGACGCTGACCAACAACTCGGGCGGCGGGCAGCCGGTGTCGATGGCCAACATCCGGGAAGTGAAGTCCATCTGCGACGAACACGGTATCCCCCTGTACATCGATGCCTGCCGCTTCGCCGAAAACGCCTACTTCATCAAGCTGCGGGAGGAGGGATACGCGGACAAACCGCTCAAGGAGATCGCTCGAGAGATGTTCTCGCTCGCCGACGGCTGCACCATGTCGGCCAAGAAGGACGGCCTGGCCAACATCGGCGGGTTCCTGTGCACCAACGACGACCTCCTGGCCCAACAGGAACGCAACCTGTTGATCCTCACCGAGGGGTTCCCCACCTACGGCGGGCTCGCCGGCCGGGACCTCGAGGCCATCGCAATCGGCCTGCAGGAGGCGCTCGACGAGGACTACCAGCAATATCGCATCGTGTCGACCGCCTACCTCGGACAACACATCGCGGAGCAGGGCGTGCCCATCATTCAGCCACCGGGCGGCCACGCGATCTACATCGACGCGGGCGCCATGCTGCCGCATATCCCCTCGAGCGCGTACCCGGGGCAGGCCCTGGCAGTGGAACTGTATCGTCACGCGGGGATCCGGAGCTGCGAAATCGGGAGTGTCATGTTCGGAAAGCCGGATCCGGCGACTGGAAAGGAGATTCCCGCCGCACTGGAACTCGTGCGTCTCGCCATCCCGCGCCGCGTGTACACGCAAAGCCACATCGACTATGTGATCGAGGCCATCCTCGAGGTGCACGAACGGCGGGACAGGCTCCGGGGATACCGAATCGTGAGGCAGCCCGAGTTCCTGCGGCATTTCACGGCGGAATTCGAGCCGCTCTGACAGCGCCCGGCCCGGCGGGACCTTCAGCCTCGACCGCCCGCTATCGCTTGGGCGTAGAGGTCCGCGTACCTCCTTGCCGACCGCTCCCACGAGAAGTCCTCGTCCATGATGGCTTCCCGCCATCGATACCACAGTGGCCGGTCGCGGTAGACCTCGAGGGCCTGTCCGAGCGCCCAGCGAAGGCCGGTCACATCGTAGTGCCGGAACTTGAACCCGTTGCCCTCGCCGGTCCGCGGATCGAAGTGGCGCACCACGTCGTCGAGCCCGCCCACGGCCCTCACCACCGGGATGGTGCCGTATCGGATGCTGTACATCTGGTTCAACCCACACGGCTCGAACCGGGAGGGCATCAGGAAGATGTCCGCCCCGGCCTCGATACGGTGCGCCAGCGCTTCGTCGAACCCGATATGCACGCCCATCTTCGCCGGGTAGCGCCAGCCGAACGCCCGGAGCGCCTGTTCGTAGCGGTCCTCGCCCGTACCCAGCACGACCACCTGGACATCCAGCTCGAGCAGTTCCGGCAGTAGGGGCAGGACCAGGTCGAGACCCTTTTGTTCCGTCAGCCGGGTGACCATGGCGATCACCGGGACATCCGGTCGAGACGGCAGGTCGAACTCCTGCTGCAGGGCGAACTTGCAGTAGTCCTTACCCCGCATGTCGCCGGGCCCGTACCGCTGCGCGATCAACGGGTCGGTCCTGGGGTTCCAGGTGCCGGTGTCGATCCCGTTCACGATGCCGACCAGGTCGTGCCGCCGGGACCAGAGGTAGTCTGCGAGTCCTTCGCCGTACTCGTATGTCATGATCTCCCGTGCATACCCGCCACTGACCGCGGACAACATCCGGGAGTAGACGAGGCCGCCCTTCAGGAACGAGACGGTTCCCCATAGCTCCATCCGGTCCGGGTGGTAGTAGTGGCCGGAGAGTCCGGCGACAGCCAGCACGTCGCGTCCGAAACGCCCCTGGTACTGGAGATTGTGGATGGAAAACACCGACGGGAGGGGGAAACCCGCCCGGCCTTCGGCGAGGTAGACCGGCACGAGCCCGGCGTGCCAGTCGTGACCATGAAACACATCCGGTGCCCTGCCCGCGCGCGCCATTCGCCTTGCGACCTCGAGGGTCACCTGGGCGAGAAAGGCGAACCGTCGGTCGTTGTCTCCAAATGGTCCGTGGATGTCACCGTAGATGCCATCCCGGCCGAAGAAGTGATCCTGGGCGACGAGGCACACGTCGACGCCCGGCTCCTTCTGCCACACGTGGATACCGCCGAAGATCTGCTCGCCGCCGATCCAGCCGTCGGTCCAGTCGCCGTGGAGGGGAATGCCGAACCTGTAGGCGTTGATCGAGCGGTAGAACGGCATGACCACGGTCACCTCGTGACCCAGCCTCGCCAGGGCGCCCGGCAACCCGCCGAGGACGTCGCCCAGCCCTCCGCTCTTGGCCAGCGGCGCCATTTCTGCGGCGGTCATCAGTATTCTCACCTCTCCACCTCCCCTCGGGCCGGTACCGGCCCGCTGGCTCTATTCTCCCTCGTCAACGATGTCCACGGACGCGGGCGCCTCCCCGGGATCGCGTAACTCGTAGGTGATGCCGAAACATTGCGTCTCGTGCCCCCATAGCGACAGTTCCCACCGGGGAAGGAAGACCGTGCCCTGGTTCTGAAGGCGAAGACGGTGCCCGCGCCTCGAGACCGTCTCCACGGGAAACCACCACCAGGCCGCCGGTCGATCGATTCGCACCGACATCTCGAGCTGCCTGCCCGGAACGGCCAGCAGGAGCACCGACGCCTCGTCGATGCTGCCGCGCATGATCGTGCCCTCATCGGTGAGAACGAACCGGTGCCGGACCTCGCCGCTACCCGCCGCGCCGCTGGCGAAGCCCACCCCTTGAACCGGCCAGGCGAAGCTCAGTTCGGGTGCAAAGGTCAACTGTACCGGGGCCGGGCCGCGGTTCGTGATGGCGTAACGGACCTCCAGTGTCGGATCGCGATCGTCGAACACGAAGGTCTTTTCCACCCGCAAGGGCTGGAGTTCCCTGGCATTCAACTCACCGACGTGGCCGTTCCGGGCAAGGTGCACCTCCCCCTTGTGCGCCCTCCTCTCGTACCCGACCCGAACGATTTCATAGCTTCCGGTGACGAAGTCGCCGGCTTCGGGATACCTGCACTGGAAGAAGTTCTCCGCCGTGGCGTCGGCGCCCAGGAAGTGGTCCAACAGGCTCCAGCGGGGATACCGATCGTAGCGCACGCGGTCTCGAGTCTCCTTCGAGAGGGCGAGGACACAGGAGGAACGCGCAGCGGACTTCCGTCGCGTTGGACGGCCGACCCCGCCAGCCAACACGCCCTCGTGCTCGAGTTCCGGCCTGCGTCCCACCGGCCAGAGCATATTGAGGGGAACCGCCTTGTACGACAGGTCGAACAGCGCGCCGCCGGAGACGGACACGCCGGCGTTGAAACAGGGTGTCGACGTCAGGATCTCGGTCCGGCCGTCCCGGTCGAGGTCGAGCTGCTGGTGAGCCACGTACCGCGCCTCGGGATAGAACACGGCTTCCACGATGTTCTGGACCCTGGTCAGAGATTCGTGGGCCGCCTGCCGAACCGCGGGATCGTACAGCCCCCCCTCCGGAGAAGGCCAGTAGGCAGCCTGGCTCTGCGCCAGGAACAGGGCACCCCTCGCCCGCTCGAGGGCGTTGGCCAACACGGTCGGATCCTCACCGGATTCGACCCGCTGCCACAACAGGCGCTCGAGTCTCCCGACCCAGGTCGACATCCACAGCATCTTCTTGTGGAGCACGTTGGTCTCGGGAAACCTGTCGAGAAACCAGTCCCAGGCAGCAGCCGCGAGCCAACCGCCCGCCAGCTCGCTGGTCTCGGTCGCCCCGCGCTTCTTCCTCGAGGAGGCGACGACTACCCTGGGCGAGACGCACCGTTCCGCCACCTCCCGATTCATGCGGAGCGGGGACCGCACGACCCCCGATGGCTCCAAGGCCCTCCGCGCCTCGGCCGGCAGCACCATCCTGACGCGGTGGGCGAGTTCCCGGCAGGCCGCCAACGTCGTCTCGATGCGCGCTTCGGCGGCTCCGTCCTCGCCAGGCGCCTCGAAAGGCGTTGCCGCCGCCATCAACGACGCGCCGGAGTTCGCCTTGTCCTTGAGTTCGCGCGTGATGTCGTCGAGACCGGCCTGGCACACCTTGCCCAGGCGCCCGTCCAGCGCGAGCACCGACAGGGCATATCCCAGTCGCTCCACGATCCAGTAGCCCTCAGCAGGACGGATGGCGCCGGGGGGGACCTGGAGCTGTCTCGCATCGAGGAAGGTGTGGCGAAACCCCTCCCGGGCCATCGTGCACGGAATGTCCGACTCCCAGATTCCGAGGGGAATCCAGAACCCTCGAGGCGTTGAGTCGGCCAAGCGGGACAACAGTCTCCTCGCCTTGCGGACCTGGTACAACAGATCCCGCGCCGGTACTGAGGGATAGACAGCGGCATGCTGGGTACCGGCCAGCATCTCCACCTGGCCGCCGCGAACCAGCCGCCCAAGCGCATCCATCGTCGCCCCGCGATGATCCAGCAGCCACTCGAGGGTCCAACCGGTGACATGAACGGCCACTCGAGCGTCAGGGAACGCCATCAATGCGTCCAGGAGCTGCTCGAGGCGCTCACCCATCCGCACGGCGTCCGCGGAACGGTCGACTCCCCCTCGAGGAACCGACTCGTACAGCACCCACACGAAAGCCACCTTGTTCATCGGACACTCCGTTCAACCGCGGTCGAATGAGGGACCTGCCGCGCCCGTCCCTCGGGGCGCTGAGACGGCACGGTAGCACACGGCCCGTCCCGGCGCAAGCAGGCTGGGTCGTTCGGGAAACGAAGAACCCCCACCCATCGCCCACCGCGCTCGTCCTCATTCGCCCACCACGCTCCCGTCGCCGAAAGAGCTGCCGGGGGCGCTTCCGCTCCACACCGGCAGCTCGACACGGCTCGGGAATTCGCCACCGGTGAACAGCCGCTGCCTGGCCACGATGGGGTCGGATTGGAGCGCCCACGGGCCGGCACGATTGGCGTGCGCATGGTAGGCCGGGAAGTCCGAGGAAGAGACGTCCAGCCGAAGCCGGTCGCCCTTTCTCAACAACCAGTCGATGGGCCACATCGAGATCTCGAGAGGCACGACAACGCCGGGCGTATAGGACACTGGCGCATCATCGCCCTCGCGGTACGCCAGGGACATGATGCTGCTCCGGATGTGGTACGTCTCCCCATCCGGCATGACCGCCGACACCCTGGCGGTGAATGCCGAATCGAAAGCGGACGAGGCGACATGAAGGGTGACGCGGATTTCTCCGGCGATGTGCAGGTCGTGCTCGAGGGGTTCGGACAGGAACGACAGGACGTCGGGACGGTAACAGACATCGGGCTGGCGCACGCTGCCCGGTTCCACGCCTCCGAAGCCCGGAATGGCGAACGCGAGCAACGGGCCGCCGCCTCGAGTCGGTACGGGGTCTCGAGGATCGTAGTCGTATTCGAACCGTCCCACCGCATCGACCGGGATGGGCTCGAGCCGTCCGGCAGTGCAGCCGGAAGGATTCCCGTCCCCCCCCATGTACAGCACCGCCGGGTGGGTTTCTGGTGGCCACCGTGCCCAGTTCCGCCAGGTACCCTCACCGAGGGTGTAGACCTTCACGAATCCGCGACCGTCGCGGAGGGGCGCCCCGCGGAGATGGTGGTCCAACCAGTCGAGGATCGTGTTCACCTGTCCGCCGAGCCCCGGATCACCGGGAAGAGGAAGGTCTCCCCGCGCCATCTGGAGGTGGCACCAGGGGCCTATGACGAGTTTGCTGATTCCCCGTGACGCCAGCCGGGAGAAGTCGTCGATCTCACCTCGAGTGAACAGGTCGTACCAGGCTCCTATCATCAGGACCGGGACATTGGTCTTCTCCGGCATGTCGCGGAGCTGCAGGAATTCCCGGCTTCGCCACAGGGGCGCGGAGGCGTCCTGGCTCATTTGCCAGGTCCGGAACCAGTCGAGCCTCTTCCCGAAGTAGCGTTCATCCACCTCGATCGGGGGGTAGTGGCGGATGGCGGCCTGGTAGGCGGCGCCGCCGAAGATGTTGAGCCCCCGGTTGGGCATCAAGGCGGCCCACAACGTGAACACCTCGTGCCGGAACATGCCTCCCTGGTAGATGGCCTCGCGCATCCGGGTGGAGATGACCATCGGGATCAGCGTCTTGACCTCCCGAGGCAGAGCATCGGCCACGGTCCATTGCACGGCCCCGAGATAGGACATGCCGAACAGCGCGATGTTCCCATCCTGGAACGGCTGCTCGAGCAGCCAGGCCAGGGTGTCGAGCCCGTCGGCGCGCTCGTTGACCAGCGGGTCCCATTCTCCTTCGGACT
Source organism: Myxococcota bacterium (assembly GCA_024278455.1). Lineage (GTDB taxonomy): Bacteria > Myxococcota_A > UBA796 > JAJRTE01 > JAJRTE01 > JAJRTE01. The sequence goes on along the minus strand of JAJRTE010000165.1, from coordinate 65,696 downwards.
TCTGCCGGCCTCGCACATCCTGGTGAACGCAGGCGTAGCCGTAGCGCGTGAAAAAACCGCAGATACCACCGAACCAGTCGGCCATGTTGTAGGGATTGCGGACGAGCAGCACGGGCCAGGGCCCTTCACCCTTCGGAAGATACACATCGGTGTGCAGCCGGACCCCGTCCCGCATCGGCACCATGACGGAGTAGCTGTCGCCATGCCTGGTGGAGAACGGCGGCGTTCCCAGGGCCAACCGTGCGACGCCGTAGCCGCAGCCGCCTCCCAGCGCCCCGCCTGCCCCGAGGGACAGAAGGAGCAACAGCAGCAGAAAGATACGTCCCGTTCGTCTCATGGTGTCTCGAACCGCAGCCTGCTCGTTTGGTAGGAACGCTGGTTCCGGGCCGACGCGCCATTATAGCCAACCCGCGCGGGACCGGCACCGCAATCGTCGATGCGGCGGGATCCACGACGTTTGCTCCCCCTGCCCTCGCCTCTCACGGACTGTCGTGCGAGCCACGCACAGGCCACCGGACCGCCTCGAGGCATTGGTGTTACCCGGTGTTTGGACTTGACAGGGTACCGGCCCTGTGATAACTGGAAAGGGAACTCACAAAAGCACGAAATGACAATGGTTTGGCCATGGCGCGACATGTCTTGCTCGCTGATGACAGTACCACCCTGCACCGAGTTGTCAGGGATGTTCTCGAGGGTCACGGCATCCGGGTGACCTGCACGGAGAACGGGGAGGAGGCTCTCAGATTCATCCTCGAGTCGCCCCCAGACCTTGTGCTGGCCGACTTGAACATGCCCCGGATGGGTGGGCTCGAACTCTGTGAGCTTCTGCGCCGGGAGCCGCACTTCCGGCACATTCCTGTCGTGTTTCTCGTGGGGCCTTTCGACGAGTATGACGATGACGCCGCGCGCCGCGTGGGGGGCAACGACCACCTGATCAAGCCCTTCGATTCCTTCCGCCTCCTGGCGGTCGTGAACCGGTTCCTGCCTGCGGAGGAGGCAATCGCCGTGGTCGAGGCCGACAACGACTTCGAGCCGGCCGAGGAACTGTGCGTCTCGGCGACGGTGGAGCCCATCGACGACGACGCGCTGCTGCGGGGAGGGGTGGCAGTCGCGGCGGACCTTGCGGACCTTCCCGAACCCGAGACGCTGGTACGTGCAGCGACGGAATCGAGTTCGAGTTCGGGCGAATGGGTGTCGCTCGAGCTGAGCGCGGCCGAGCAGTACTTGACGGAGGATTCCGAGGAGTTGCCCGAATCCGCGGAACTGGTCATCGCCGGCGATCCCGGGGACCTGCCGGAGGCTGTCGAGGAGTCTGGCGGAATCCAGGAGGCGGAGGTTCGGAATCATCTGGCGGAACGGCTCGGCGCCATGGACATCGAGCAGTCTGTTCTTGAAGTGATACGTGAAGAAGTCGGCCGTATTCTCCCAGGCATCGTCGAGTCTGTCGTCCGGGAACGCATCCGGGAAATCGAGTGCGAAATCGAGCAGCGAGAGAAGGTGACCGCGCGTGCGCGATCGGATTCCGGGTAGGAGCGCCGCCTGTCGCGGGCGCTGCACCTCACCTGGGCCCCGGCGGCCCAACGGCTGGAGCGGCCGCCGGTTCCTGGGCAGCACACGGAACATCCGGGTCGGGAGAGGGGCAACGTCACCCGGGAAGCGCGCCGTGGGCCATCGAGAGGGCAACATGGAGCCGTCGTTTGGGTGGAGACACCTGGTCGAAATCGGCCTGGCAGAAGACATCGGTCATGGCGACATCACGACCCGGGCCGTTCTCGGCGAATCCGACCCTGCAGCCGTTGGGCGTATCGTGGCTCGAGAGCCGCTGGTCGTTTCCGGGCTGGAGGTGGCCGAATACGTCTTTCAGCGAGTAGATCCCGCGTTGCGTGTGACGCTTTTGTCGGCGGACGGTGGCGCCCTTGGTGCCGGGGACCCGTTGCTGGAGGTCGAGGGATCGAGCCGTTCTATCCTGGCTGGGGAGCGGGTGGCCTTGAACTTCCTCGGGCACCTTTCGGGGATTGCCACCCATACCCGTCGTTTCGTGGAGGCCCTGGCGGGCACGGGTGCGCGGATCGTCGACACCCGGAAGACGACGCCCGGATACCGGTATCTCGAGAAGGCAGCCGTGTGTCATGGGGGCGGGCACAACCACCGGTTCAACCTTTCCGACGGCATACTCATCAAGGACAACCATATCGAAGCTGTCGGAGGTGTGCGGGAGGCGGTGGTGGCGGCGGAGGCGAACCGGCCGCATCACCTGGTAAATATCGAAGTCGAGGTCGACTCTCTCGAGCAGCTCGAAGAAGCGCTGGCCAGCGGTGCGGGCGTGATCATGCTGGACAACATGCCCCCATCGATGCTGCGTGCCGCTGTCGCTCGAGCCGGCGGGCGCGCGCTTCTCGAGGCATCCGGTGGTGTGCGGATCGAGACCGTCCGCGAGATCGCGGAGACTGGAGTCGATCTCATTTCCGCCGGGAGTCTCATCCACGGCGCCCGGTGGGTGGACATCGGCCTGGACCTGCTCTAGCAGCCGGTCGAGCCATGGCATGGAGGGATGCGTGCTTTTGGTCATCGATGTCGGCAACACCAACACCGGCCTGGGCGTCTACAAGGGCCGGAATCTCCTCGAGCATTGGCGTGTCGAGACGGACAAGAAGCGGACCGCCGACGAGTATGGTATCCTGGTTCTCAGCCTGTTGAGCACCAAGGGCATCCAGGCATCCCGGATCGACGGCTGCATCATGTGCTGCGTGGTGCCCAGCCTGATTTCGGTGTTCGAGGAGATGGCCTTGCGCTATCTCAAGCACCCGATCATGGGTATCGAGCCTGGCACGAAGACGGGCATGCCCATCCTGACCGACAACCCTCGAGAAGTCGGGGCCGACCGCATCGTCAATGCCGTCGCCGCCTACGAAACCTATCGTCAAGGCTGCATTATCGTCGACTTCGGCACCGCCACCACGTTCGACTGCGTCTCTCCGCGGGGCGAGTACCTCGGCGGAGCCATCGCGCCGGGATTCCACATCTCCGCCGAGGCACTGTTCCGGGAGACATCGAAGCTCCCGCGCGTCGAGGTTGCGCGGCCCCGGCGGGCCATCGGCAGGAACACGGTTGCGAGCATGCAATCCGGGATCTACTTCGGATACATCGGGCTCGTCGACGAAACCGTTCGCCGCATCAAGGCCGAATTGACGTTCGATCCCAAGGTGATCAGTACTGGCGGTATCGCGCGGCTCTTCGAGGATGAATCGAACGCCATCGAAGCCGTGGACGAGTTGCTGACCTTGAGAGGTTTGAGAATACTGTATGAGCGGAACCGGGGCGGATGACGGTGGTGCTGCCGGTCCGTTATCTCTTGACTTGCTCGAGGTGAAACGGTAGAGTCTTCACCTTGCCGATCTCGGTATTCGAGACTGTGGCGAGGTTGGCCCACCTGCCCGATTGCGCCTCCGGGCGCGGTACGCGGCGGGATGCGAACGGCAGGGGATTCGACGGCATGGACCACAAGATGATTCCGCTGGACAAGCTGGGCATTCCCAAGGAACTGGCCAGGTACGTGGACGGAGCCAGCCCCAGGGAAATCAAGCTCATGGCCGCTCGAGGCCTCCTGCCCGCCCCTCCCAAGGTGCTGATGGCCATGCAGTATTGCCTCCTCGCCGACCCGGACGAGGAGGTCGCGGGCGCCGCGAGAGAGGGACTTCTCGGTTACCCGTCGAGCGTGCTCGAGAATGCGATCGACGACAACACGCACCCGAAGATCCTCGAGTACTTCGCTGTCAACCGGAGTGACGACGAACGTATCGTCGAACTCATCCTGTTGCGGCGTCAGACGAACGACAACACGATGTTCTATCTCGCCGAGCACGCTGGTCCCCGGCACGTGGAGATGATAGCGAGCAACCAGCAGCGCCTGCTGATTACGCCCAGGATTTTCCAGTACCTCAAGAAGAACCCTCATGCAACTCGTGCTACGCTGGATCGTGTCGAGGCGTTTCTCCGTATCTACCATGCCCTGGACCTGGAGTCGGATGAGGACGAAGGGCAACCGGCGGCGGCACCCGCGGCGAACCTGCAGGCGGAGACCGCTCCCGCCCTCGAGTTCCCGGCTGGAGAGGACTACGAATTCGAGCATGGGTTCGACGACGACGAGGAAGAGGAGTTCCCCGACGACTGGCTCGACGACGAGGACGACAGGAAGACCGGGGAGGAGAAACGCGACCTCTGGACGCGGATTTCGAAGATGTCCGTGGGACAGAAGATCAAGTTGGCGTATCTCGGAAACGCCACCGTGCGGTCGATCTTGATTCGCGATTCCAACAAGGTCGTCGCCAGCGCGGTGATGAACAGCCCTGGTCTGACCGACAGCGAAGTCTTGTCCATTGCCAACAATCGCAACGTGTGCGACGATGTTCTCAGGGAAATCGCCCGAAACAAGGAGTGGTTCAGGATCTACGCGATCAAGCTGGCGTTGGTGAACAATCCCAAGACCCCCGCGGCCGTGTCGGTTCCCATTGTCAGCCAGTTGATGCTTCATGATCTCAAGCGACTGTCCGGCAATCGAAACGTCCCGAGCGTGATCACTACGACGGCGAAGCAACTGCTCAGGCGAAAGGCTCCACATTAGAATACCCGGCCGTGCCGCGGACGGCGCGACGAGCGGCACCGGGCTCGCTCTCGCGGAAACAGCCACGGCCGTTCGAAGACGAAAGGGCGTTTGCTCATGGCGACGGATGCCAAGCGAAAGGTGATAAACGTCAATATCATCCTGTATGGTCCTTCCGGGGCGGGCAAGACCTCGAACATACAGTTCATACACCGGATCATACACCGGAAGCTCAAGCCCGACCAGCGGGGACAGGTCTCCACCCTGTGCCAGGACGGCTATCCCGACGTGTCCTACGAATTCCTGCCCATAGAACTCGGCGAACTCAAGGGCATCGAGACGAATCTCTACATCTACTCCGCTCCCTCCGGCGAAGACGGCCTCGAGACCCGTCTCAACCTCCTCAACGAGGCGGCTGGCGTCGTCTTCATCGTCGACTCGCACCCCGAGCGCGTGGAAGACAACATGGAGAGCCTCGCCAACCTCAAGGAGGAACTCCAGTGGTGGGACATCGAGTACGACTCCTTTCCCGTGGTCATCCAGTACAACAAGCGTGACCTGCCGGAAGTCGCCACCATCGAGGAACTCGAGTCCCAGTTGAATCCCGAGGGAAAGCCCAGCTTCCAGGCCGTCGCATCCGCCGGCCAGGGCGTGCGGGACACGTTCGCGCTGGTCTCCAAGATGGCCGTCCGCCGAGCCAGGCTGCAGTTGATTGCTCGCGAGCGCGCGGCACGTGCCGGCGAGGGTGCTCAGAAGGTCCGTGACGAGGTCGAAGCCGCGCAATTCGCGCGAGATCGTGCACAGGGTGCCACCGCCGAATCCCCTGCTCCACCCGCCGAAGTCACGCTCGAGACCGAGCCTCCGCCCAGGACCGGGGAGGACTCCATCCAGGGCGAAACGGACGATAGCGAGGAACTGGTCCACGAGACTCAGCGCGAGGTCGGCGAGCCGCCCTCCCAACCGGAATCCGGGGCGGCCGAAGTGGCTGGTAGCGCAGGGGGACCGGAGGGAGAGACGGAACCCGGTCCACCCCGGCGCCCGGAAGGGGTCGGGGAACCGGAGCAACCCCTCGAGGAAACCCGACCCCTGACAGAGGAACCCGAAGCAGACGCGGCTCCGCCCCCGGCGAAGAAGCAGCGTAAGCGGCGGGGGGCCAGAAAACATTCCCGTGGGGCAACACCCTCACCGGTGGCTCCGCCGGACGGTGAAGGCGAAGAACCGGCGTCCGAGGAATCCGAGCCGGCCCCCGAGCCGATCGCCGAACCAGGCGTTCCCGGCGACGAACCGGTCCTTGAGCCCGGCGTGGCGGCAGCCGAAGCCGCGCCTGGTGCCTCCGGGGATGCCGAAAGCGAAACCGGCGAGCAGGAGGCGGGTGACGTGGCGGTCGCGGCGGAACCCGTTTCGGCCGGCGAGCCCGGATCCGGCGATGAACCCGAAGACGAGGCCGGTGCCATGCAGCCTCCTGACGAGGAACCGGACGCGGATGCCGTTGCGGCGCAGGATGCAGGTGGGGAGGGTACGGGAGACGAAGCGGGCGAGGCAGTCGAAGCAGCCGCGGAGCCCGAGCAAGATGTGGAGCCCGACAGTGCCGATTCTGTGCCGAGGGACATGGACGAGCCGGGTGAAGACGTGGCCACCGGGGACGACTTCCTGAAGACGTCGTTCAGTTTCGGCGACGCGGACATGCCTTACGCCGTCGACTCCTTGGAGGCGGAAGAGGCCGTGCTCGCCGTGGAAACCGATGAGGTGGATGTCATCGCCGTCGGTGCCGAGGAGGACGAAGGGCTCGAGGAGGAGTTCGACGGGGAGGAGCCGGACTACGAACCGGGGAGCGAGGAAGAGGAAGAAACCACGCATCCCCTTGCGCTCAGCGAAGGTCCGTCCCTGGCATCCATTCCCTTGGTCCCGGGACTTACCGGGGAGCCCGACATCAAGATTCAGACCTATGCCGACGACGAGGAGGAGGATGATGGCCCGGTCATCCGGCTGGGCAGCCGGCTCTTGGAAGAGGAGGAACTCCAACTCGACGACGACATGCTCTTGGAGGAAACCGAAGAGGAACTCGGCGAGGAACTGGAACTGGCCGATGGCGAAGCCGCCGAACTCGAGGCTGCTCCCGGCGACCATCCCGAGCACATCGAGGAAGAACCTCCTCCCCCGCCGGTGATGGACCTGGACGTATCCATCGAGCCTGACGGCGGCGCCGGCCATGAGGTCGAACCATCCGCCGCCCAGGAACAGGCAGCCGACACCGGCGGCATCGTCGAGCCATCCGCCGCCCCGGAGCAGGCGCTCGAGCCCGAGGTCGCATTCGTGGAGGAATCGGTGCCCAGCGACGCCTTGACCGCACTTGAAGACACCAGCGGGCGAGACGACGGCGGACCGGTCGCAGCACCGTCCGAATCGACCCTCGATCTGCCGGAGGAGGCCGTGGATCTCACCGTTGAAGAAGGCGGCGCAGGAGGTGAGGCACTGCTCGAGGGTACCGGCGTGCCGGACGACATCGAGTTGGAAGTGCCGGGCGACCGGGAGGCGCCGCAGGACGAGGCCGGGGATGGTGAACCGGCGGCGCTGGAGGAAGAGGTCGTTCCGGACGAAGCCGCGGAGCCAACGGCCGGGGAGGAAGCGAGATTGACCCCGCCGGACGACGAGGCCGTGTTCGAGTCCATCGTCGAGGAGCCGGTTGACGAACGCGCGCCAACGGAGTTGGAGGCGGAGGCGGAGAGCTACATCGAGGAGGAACTCGCCGAGCCGATTCCTGACACTGCGTCTGCCGGGGAAGCGGCCCGGGCCGCGACGCCGCAGGTCGTGGCGTGGGGAGAAGCCACGCGGGTGGACGCCGCGACCATTCAATTGCCCGTGGTCGTCCGGCTGCCGGGCAGGGAGGATGAAGTCACCCTTGCCGTGACGATACACGTGGACGAACTGACGAAGGCGTAGGCGTTTCGGCGACGGTTCTCCCGCAAGGCGCCCGCCCCGGCGCCCAAGCCCGGGAAGGCTTCCAGGGGCAAGGTCGGCCGGCGCGGTCGTCGCGCCCGGGGTGACCCCGGCCAGCGCAGGAGGTGGCATAGAACTTGGAGACCGCTACACAACTCGAGAGGGAAACGAAACAACTCGTCTTCCAGGACAACGGCACGACACAGGTCCTGTTCGGCCCCCAGGGTCGCAACCTGAAGGTGATAGAACAGCACCTCGAGGTCACGGTCAACGTGCGGGGCAGCACGCTATCCATCACCGGCGACGGCGCGGACACCGAGATGGCCGCCTCCTTGCTGGAGCAGCTCTATGAACTCGTGCGAGATGGTTTCCCGCTGTTTCCGTCCGACATCGATCACGCAGTCCGCCTGTTGCGGTACGACCGTGCATCCTCGCTGCGGCACTACTTCCTGGACACGGTGGTCCTCTCCGCCAGGAAGAAGCCGATTGTGCCTCGCACCCATGTCCAGAAGCTCTACGTCGACGCCATCCGCAAGTACGACATCGTATTCGGCATCGGTCCGGCTGGCACGGGGAAGACTTATCTTGCCATGGCCATGGCGGTGGGGAGTCTTCTTCGCAAAGAGGTGGCCAGGATCGTATTGACGCGGCCGGCGGTGGAAGCCGGTGAGCGGCTCGGGTTCCTTCCTGGGGACTTGGTTGAGAAGGTCAATCCGTACCTGCGTCCGCTCTATGACGCGCTGCATGACATGATGGATTTCGACAAGGCGAACCGGCTGGTGGAGAGGGGCGTGATCGAGGTGGCCCCGCTGGCCTTCATGAGAGGACGCACGTTGAACGATTCCTTCGTCATTCTCGATGAAGCCCAGAACTCCACGTCGGAGCAGATGAAGATGTTTCTCACCCGGCTGGGTATCGGGTCCAAGGCTGTTATCACGGGCGATGTGACCCAGATCGATCTGCCCCAGGGGCGTGTCAGTGGTCTGCTCGAAGCCCGGCAAGTCCTTCGCCACGTGCCCAGGCTGCGGTTCATCGAGTTCACCCGGAACGACGTCGTGCGCCACCGGCTGGTGCAGGAAGTCGTCGACGCATACGAACACTGGGAGGGGCAACGGAGGGAGAGGCGCGAAGCGGACGGGCACGCATCCTGCAGCACTGCCCGCGAAACCCTCCCCTGAAAAGCGCTCTTTCCGCGGGACCGTCCTGCTCGAGGTGCTACATGTGCCCTGCCTACATCCGGGCGAACGACACGAACGGCCCGCAGCGGCGATGGGGGGTCGGGACCTTGCTTTCACCGCCGGTGCAGCGCGGTATCCTGGCCCTCCTCGTCAGCGGTCTGGTCTCATTCCTGACCATCGACTACGTCAACCCCAGCGACTTCGACTTCAAACCGGGGGACGTGGCCGACCGGGACATCCGTGCCACGCGGACTCTCGAGATACCCGACACACGGACCACGGACAGGAAGCGCGCGATTGCCGTCTCGAATGTCCGCCCGGTGTTCACCTATGACGCCCTCGCTGCGGAGCGGATCGCGAAACGGGTGCACCGCGCATTCGAAATCGGCCGCGCCGCGGTGAAGGGTTCGAGCGCGGGGGAAAGGCCGACGACAGCAGGCGAGCCGGGCGATTCCGGAGACCTTGCCAGCGTCCCCTCCGCCGGGCAGGAGTCGGCGCACACTCCCGCAGGTGACCTGGCGCCGGGGGCCTCCGGCCCCGACATCGAGCCTGGCGGGCGCACAGCAGTTTCGCACGAAGACCGGCCAGGGGGCGCCGATGCGCCTGTTCCTGTGAGCGACGGAAACCAAGCCGCCATCGAACCGGGCGACACCAAGCGGGAATTCATGGCGGCACTGGGGGTGGAACTGCTGGACGTGTTCTACCAGAACCTGCTCCTGATGGAATTCGATCCGCAGGTCGAAGCGGCGGTCGTGGGCGTCGTTCGCCGCGTGAATCAGAAATACATCCTGGAAGAGAAGGGTATCTTGCCCACCGACCTTTCGCGCCTCGGGATATCCGTCGTGCGCGCGGGTGAAGCCGGGGAGCCCGAGACCACGGCGTATCGCGCCGAAGACATTCTGGATGCCGGAGAGGCGCTCGACCTGGCGAAGCACCAGGTGGAGGACCTGCTCGCCGATCGGCCCAAGCTCTATCGCGACACGGTGTTTGCCATAGCGAGCAGCCTGATTCAACCCAATCTGACCTACAACGGCTCTCTTACGAGTGAACGGCGCGCCAGGGCGCGCCAGAGCGTCCGGCCGGAGACGCACCTGATAAAGCGGGGCACCATGATCATCCGGGCCGGAGACCCCATCGACGAGGAGAAGATCGTCCTTCTGAGAGAGATCGCCAAGGCCAAGGAGCAGTATCAAGCCGGAGCCATGTTCCTCTCGATGGGGCTTCTCACCCTGGTCTTGCTTGCCACCACCTGTCTTTTCGCGTCGACCTACATCCGGAAGTTCGCCACTTCGATGAAGGACCTGGTCGTCCTGGGCATTATCCTGGTCTTTGTCGTGGCCCTTGCCCGCATCTCCGTCGAGATCGCTGACGCGCTCGCGACTCGAGTCGCGGCCATTCCGGTCTCGTGCTACTACTTCGCCATTCCCGTGGCATGCGGCGTGGTCCTGGTCCGTATCCTGATGAACTCGGAGACCGCCATCATTTTCGCCATCGTTAGCAGCGCGCTGGCAGCCATCATCGTCGAATACGATGCCCTCTACTTCATTTTCTTCTTCGTTTCGGGCCTGGCTGCTGCAGGAGGGATTGCACACACCAAGGAGCGCGTGCATGTGCTCAGGGGAGGAGGTATTGCCGCCGGTGCCAACGTCCTCATGGTCCTGGCCATTTTCCTCGTACAGACCCGCATGATCGATTCGTCGATAGTCGTGGGGTCGGGATACCTGACCTATGACCTGGTGTTTGCGTTCGTCGGCGGGCTCGTCGCCGCCATTCTGGCCCTTGGCGTCGTGCCTTTCTTCGAGATGTTCGGCTATGTCACCGACTACAAGCTCCTCGAGCTGACCAACCTGAACCACCCGTTGCTCAAGGAGTTGATGCTGCACGCGCCGGGGACCTACCATCACTCGGTCATCGTCGGATCGCTATCCGAGGCCGCGGCCCAGGAAATCGGCTGCAATGCCCTGCTCGCTCGAGTCGCCTGCTACTACCATGATATCGGAAAGGTCAGGAAGCCGGAGTACTTCATCGAGAACCTGCGCAACGTGAACGAGAACAAGCACGACAGGCTGAGTCCCGACCTCAGCGCCCGGATCATCGCGGGGCATGTCCGGGACGGCATTGAAATGGCTCGCCAGCATCGCCTGCCGCAACCGATCATCGACATGATTCCGCAGCACCAGGGCACTGCCCTGATCAGCTTTTTCTACAACAAGGCCTTGCAGCAGGCCGAACCGGGAACCGTGGTAGACGAGAACGAATTCCGCTATCCGGGCCCCAAGCCCCAGTCCCGCGAGGCGGGCATCATCATGCTCGCCGATGCCACCGAAGCCTCGACCAGGTCGATCCAGGACATCACGCCGGCAAAAATCCGTGCCAACCTGCAGAGGATCTTCCAGCGCATCGTGACAGACGGTCAACTGGACGAATGCCCCCTCACCTTGAAGGACCTCGCACGCATCTCCGAGACGTTCCTCAAGGTCCTCAATGGCATATACCACAGCCGCATCGCCTACCCGACCGAGTACCGCGGCGCCGCCGTACCCGGCCAGGGGACCGGCGCCGTCCTCACGCTCGAGACAGCCGCCACCGGAGGCTCGAAGGAGAACAGCCAGGGCGTCGAGGCACCGAAACCTTCCGGAAGTGCGCTCTTCACAGGGGAATTCGTCGTCACCACCACCGCCGAGTTCGAGCCGGAATCCGAGAAGGAGACGCCGCCCGATGACAAACACGAACCCCGACCCCCGCGCTCCTGAGCCACTGCCCATGTCCCGCCGGGAGGGAATCCCGGCCCGCTTCGGCTCCACCCGCAAGGACGGAAACACCCCATGCACGTAGATGTCGCTTGCCATGTCACTATGGATGACGTGATCTCGATCCAGGAGGTCGAACGATCGGCGCGCGCCATACTAAGACGCGCCGGTGCCCACTCAGCCGCCGAACTGAGCATCCTTGTCACTGGCGACGCCGAGATCCACCGCCTGAACCGGGACTACCGGGGTGTGGACAGGCCTACCGACGTGCTGGCATTCCCGATGTCAGGAGGAGAACACCCGCCCCACCATCTGCTCGGAGACGTGGTCATCTCGGTCGACGCGGTCAAGAACCAGGCACGACAACGTGGCCACTCGAGCCGGCACGAATTCCTGTTCCTGCTCGTCCACGGCATCTTGCACTTGATGGGCCACGACCACCAGACCAGCGAACAGGCCGCCGAAATGGAAATGCTCGCGAAGCGGATCTGGCAACACCTGCTTGGCCTCGAGGGAGGCCCAGCCGGCAGATCGTGACCTGGATCATCGCTTCGCCCGGAGCAGCCGGTGATCCCGGCGCGGGCACGGTTCTCTCTCCCCCTCCCACCACCGGCACCCGGCAACGACCTGGCCGGAACGGTCCAACGAGGTCTCCCCGGGCAACCCGCCCGCCATTGCGCCCACGTCAGGATACCGGCAATCCCTCCAGGAAGTAGAGCACCTCCCGCAGTACGGCGCGAGACACGACCAAGTCGTCGTGCCCCAGGCCGGCGATGGTCGCCGTGTACCCGCTCTTCTGCCGGCATGTCAGCGCTCCGTCCAGCATGTCGTGGCTCCTGGGCGTCACAATGCGGTCCTCGCTCCCCCGAATAACGACCCACGGCGGAACCGTCTCAGGCAGCAGGTCGAGGCAATCGTCTTCCGCGTCTCTCTTCACCAGGCGTCCCTTGCGAACAGCGTAGAGCAGCTCTTTCATGATCGTTGCAGACACCGGTTCCAGCACGTAGGAGACGAGGGGGAGCAGTATGCTGAGGTCGAAACTCGGATCGGACACGTGAAACACGTCTGAAATCAGGGGAACACGCCGGAGCAACCGCCCGGCGACTCGAGGCGACGTGTCTCCCAGGAGTCGCCTTGCCACCCTCTTGGCCACGATCACGTTGCGGTCGATCAGGTTGAGCGCCCCGTAGTGTTCCACGGGCATCAGTCGTGCCGCCTGGGAGTAGATGCGGACCAGTGGTATCAACCTCTCCCCGTTCGTATCGAACTCCACCGGCGTCGACAGGAAGGCGAGCCCGGCGATCGCCGGATGGAGCGGCCGGGAGCCGAGCATGTCCAGCAGCTTGATCCCACCGAGACTGAATCCCAAGACAACGACTCGAGGCGGTGCATGTTCTTGTTCTCGTATCTTCGTGACCGTGTCGATGTGGAAGCAGATATCATCGACGGCGTCTGCGATGCTGAAGTCGTCGGAGAACGTGTTCGGGACGCCGAGCACGTCGTTGACATAACGAGAATAGATCCACCTGGAGTCGCGTGGGTGGACGAGGACGACGGAATACCCGGCGAAAGCGAGGGCATTGGCGAACGACAGGGGATGGTTGAGGTCCTTGAAGCTCTTGCCTCCCCACGAGAGGCGAAACAGGTTGCCGTTGCACAGGATACCGGGGATCAGGATGACTTCCGGCCGGTTCGCGTCGTAGCGGCCCGGGTGCCGAATTCGAACGACGAGGTGGTTGAAGCCCTCGTACCCTTCCCAGTCGCGGGCGACGATGTTCTGCTTGTGGAGGACACCCACTTCGAACGGCACCCAGGGCTTGATGAAAATCGGCCCGCGGCGGCTGGGGGGACGGGGGCGAGTACGCCGTCCGGGCGAGGCGTTGCGGGGCCGGCCGAACAGCCGGCTCGAGCGCACACGGGAACCTGGACTCGAGCGGGTGAGCGCACCCCGAATGTGGTCCTCTTCCGGGAATACCGCGGCAGGTGGTCGGTTCGTCATGAAGTTCCTCGGCCTGTCGACACCACCCATTGTGGCTGGAGTCCCGTACTGATTCAATGCATTTGCCCCGGCCGGGAGGGGCGGCAGGCGAGCGTAACCCACGGCCTTCCCGTTGCAACGGGTTTCGCGCGATGGCCGCCATGGCCGTATCCGGCCCTTTTCGCGGTCGCTGTGCTACACGCGCGGGCACACGCTTCTCTCTCGCCCGCCGGTTGCGCCAGGTTCGGCTTGCCACGCGCCCTCTCCCCCTCACGTGGTCATCGGCACGTTCCAGGCCGGGCTTGAGGAGGCCGGCGGCCACGCGGGCGGGCGTTGCTTACGGCGGGGATCACCATGACTCCCCGGTGTCGCTCATTGCTTCCTGGATTGCCGGCGGCTCATTGTGCTACAATGGCTGCCGGAACGGGACACGGTGTTTGCGGGTATCGAGCAGGAGGGAGTGATGCGACGGTCGTTCTCCATGATGTGCGTCTTGCTGATGGGCATTGCCGCCTGGTCCGGTTGCGACTCTGAAGTTACGACCACGAACCTGTCGGCATCTGATGTCATCGTCTACGGCACGGTGTCGTGCGGGTACACGACAGGCCTGATGAGCGACCTGGACGGTGCGGCGATCCCTTACACATTCAAGGACATTGAATCCGATCCCGGTGCGGAGGAGGAGCTGTTGGGCAAGATTGCCGACGCCGACTGGTTCGACGGGGGGCCGGTGGATCTCCCGGTTGTCGATGTGCAGGGTACGCTTCTCATGCGCCCCACGCTGGAGGACATCGAAGCCCTGTTGTGACCTGTCGCCCCCCGGCGGATCAGCCCGGTGGCCGGGGGGGGGCGGATTTCATGGCAGGTATTTCGCCAGGGTCACGAGGGCGTCGAGTACCGGAACGATCATTTCGGGCCGCAGGTCCGCCTCCATCTGGAACGTTCCTGTCTTCTTCCTCGCGAACAGTTCACCCTTGCGCCCCAGGAGGTGCTGGTATCCGCTCTGGAAAACCCGGTCGACCGCGTCCCGGACCTCATTGTTCGAGAAGAACATTCGGCCGGTCATCTCGTCGCTGACGCGAAGCACGAACCTCTGGTCGAACCCTGGGTCCCCCACCTCTATCTCCTTGACCAACCCCAGGCGCTTGAAGAGACGCGCCACGGTGCCCTCCGGTGTGACGGTGAAGGTGAGAGACGACTTCTTGTAGAGGCGAACCAGGATGAACGGGGGCGTGTTCTTCCCTCCCTGGTGCGGCTCGACGCGGACATCGTACCCCGAGTAGCGCCCGACGAGTTTGATGTTGAACTTGCCCTCGATGGTGGCGTTCTCGAGCTGGCGGCTGAGCGGCAACAGGTACTCCCGGTACTTGCGCAGGTTGCTGCCGATGAGCACGAAGGCCACCACCACTACCGCCAAGGTCATCAAGACGGGTAATATCTGCTCCATCCTCTACCATCCTCCCTCGAGTTCCGCCGCCAGCGCAGAGGCCATGAGATAACCGAGCGACTCGCTCACCGCGCGCGCTCCATCACGCATGCCTCGAAGGCATCGAGCGAGATGCGCGTACTCGTTCCACGGAGCCGCTCGTGGCCGGAACGGGAACTCGAGAGCCGGAGCTTCCACCGGTAGGGAGGAAGCGCGGAACAGAGATTCACCCGTACCGGCACGTTGGTGAAATTGAGTGCCACCAGCAAGGTCTGGTCCGCGCATTCGCGCAGGTAGGCCAGTACTCGAGTCGGTTTCGCTATCATGGGCAGCCATCGACCGTGGAGTAACGCCGGGGACGTGCGCCGCAACGCGATGAGCTTCCTGTAGAAGTGGTAGACCGAGTCCGGGTCCTGCTTCTGCGCCTCCACGTTCCTGGTCGCGTACTCGGGTGTGATCCGCATCCATGGCTGGCCGGAGGTGAACCCCCCGTGTTGGCTCGAGTTCCAGGGCATGGGGGCTCGGCAGCCGTCGCGGCCCCGGAAGAACGGCCAGTAGCGCTTGCCGAGCGGGTCCTTGATTTCGATGTAGGGGATCGGCGTGTCCTTGAGCCCGATTTCCTCCCCCGCGTAGAGAAACGGAGTGCCCCTGAGCGTCAGCAGCATGGCGGCGGCGACCTTGGCTCGAGCGTCGGAGTTTTCGCCACCGCCGAAGCGTGAAGCGTGCCGGCTCACATCGTGGTTGCTCAGGACGTAGCAGGGCTGGGCGTTCGGGTGGAGAGCCGAATCCCATCGCCTGATCGCCCGCTGGAAGTGTGCCGGGTGCCACGGGCGCTCGGTGAAATCGAAGTTGAACACCATCTGGAGCAAATCGGACCCGTCTCCTGCGTACCGGGCGGCGATGTCCGGATCGGAGCCCAGGGGTTCTCCGACGAGGACCCGGTCCGGGTAGTCGTCCGTGACCTTGCGCACCTCCTGGAGCACTTCCAGCAGTTCGGGCCGATCCAGGTCGTAGATGTGCCGTTGCATGTCATAGGGCCTGCGTCCCAGTTTCAACGGATTGTCCCGAAGCAGGTTGTCCTTGACGTATGCGTTGAACACGTCGAGCCTGAAGCCGTCGACGCCGCGATCCAGCCAGAAGCGCATGGTCTGGAACATGCGTTCGCGAACCTCGGGATTGCGCCAGTTCAGGTCCGGCTGCTCCCTGAGAAACATATGGTAGTAGTACTGGCCCGTTCCTTCGTGCCACTCCCAGCCGGACCCGCCGAAGGCCGATTTCCACCGGTTGGGCGGACGCCTGTGCGGCAGCGGATCGGCCCACAGGTACCAGTCCCGCCTGGGGTTGTCTCGAGCACTGCATGACTCCAGGAACCACGGGTGCTGATGGGAAGTGTGGTTCATGACGAGGTCCAGCACGACCTTGATGTCCCTCTTGTGGCACTCCTGCACGAGCGTGTCGAACAGCTCGAGAGTCCCGAAGGCCGGGTCGACGGCCTCGTGATCGACGATATCGTAGCCGAAGTCGAAGTTCGGTGACGGATAGATGGGGGAAAGCCAGACCGCATCGATGTCCAGGGAATCCGGCGCGCCCTTGAGATGGTCGAGGTGCTCGAGTATCCCCTGGAGGTCGCCTATGCCGTCCCCGTTGGTGTCGGAAAAGGAACGGGGATAAATCTGGTAGAACACGCCGTCACGCCACCACGTTTTCGTACTCATGCCTGAGGCCGTCCTTGCTTCGTTGGTTCCCAGCGCCAAGGGCCACCCCCTGGTCGAGATCGTTCGCACCGGGGGGCATCCGGTGGGGTGTTGATGGGCGTATTATAGTGGAACGCACGGACAGCGGGCAAGCCGATACGGCACCGATGGCAAAAACGACTCCACCACTACCGACGGAAAGTGGGATTTTTGCATTGCACTCGATTGTGCGGTGTCATAAACTCACGCACGACCGGAGCGAGACCAGGCTGTCTCGACCGGAACTCGAGGTTGTATCGACGGGACGGTCATGTTCAACGGCCCGACGAGTTCCTCTCGGCGTCGTCCGTCAGAGCCAAACCAGGGGAGGATCGGATCATGCCCACCCCCAACGGCAACACCGAGGAATTGTCCCAGGAACTCGAGCGTCTTCGTGCTCGAGTCCGCGAGTTGGAGCAGGAGCAGGCGGAACATCTTCGCACGCGCGAAGCGTTGCGCACCAGCGAGGACAGGTACCGCACGCTTGTCGAGAATGCACCACTCGGGATCATCGTGGCGGACGCCGAGGGCAACATAACAGTGGTCAACCGGGCGTTGCTCGAGATTCTCGGGTCGCCGTCGGCCAAAGCGACACAGGCGATCAACGTGTTACGGTTCCCCCCGCTGGTGAAGGCCGGCGTCGCCGACGACTTTCGCCGCTGCATCGAGGCTGGCCGGCCCCTCGTCTCCGAGCACCCCTACCTTTCCAAGTGGGGCAAGCAGTCCTACTTGCGCTACCACCTGACCCCTTTGAAGGACGCAAAAGGCAACCTTGTCGGGCTGCAGGGCGTCGTCGAGGACTTCTCCGACCGCAAGCGGTTCGAGGACGCGCTGAAAGCGGCCCACGAGAGCCTGTCCAAGACCGCCGAGCAGCTCCAGCAGGCCAACGAGGAACTCTCCCAGTTCGCCACGGCGGTCTCTCACGACATCAAGGCCCCGTTGAGAGCCATCCGCCACTTCGCCACGGAGCTTCTCGAGGATCATGCCGGCGGAATGTCCAGCGGGGCACTGACCTGCCTGGACAAGATCTTCGGCGCCATCGACCATGCCGACAGCCTGGTAGCCGACCTGCTCGCACTGTCACGAATCGGGCGCCACGAACAAGTCGCTCCTCCCGTCCACGTCGCCAGCTTCCTCGCCGACCTGGTGAGCACCCTGACCTTGCCGCCGAACGCCAAGATCATGTTCACCCACTGCGATCTGACAATCCGGAGCGACCCCACCCTCCTCCGCCAGGTGTTCCAGAACCTCCTCCTCAATGCCGTTACTTTCAACGAATCACCGCGCCCGACCGTCGACATCGCATGCAGCGTCGAAGCCGATGGGACCGTCGAAATCCGCGTCACGGACAACGGTATCGGCATCGACCCCAGGTATCATGAGCGGATTTTCAAGGTGTTCGAACGGCTGCACGCCCGGACCGAGTACGAGGGCACCGGGATCGGGCTGGCGTTGGCGAAGAAAGCCGTGACGAAACTGGGAGGCACCATCGACGTGCAGTCGGCGGTAGGACAGGGATCCACCTTCGTGGTCCGTATCCCACCGGCAGTCGACTCGAGGCACCGCGACGATTCGGACGCCTCCCCGACTGCTTGACCCGAGCGTCCTCGACACCGGATGCACCCCGGGCGTCCCCGGCGGGACAGCCCCGGACAGGCCCTGGACAACCTTCACCCGGCGCGAACGAACGACCAGGTGCGACCTTCCCAGTCCACACAGTCGAGATTATCACCGTCCAGCGAGCAATCCAGGGTCCAGTCCACGAAATCCGTGTACCACATCTTGTAGTCGGGAGGCCATTTCTCGATAGTGAACCCGATCGCCGACAGATCCGAGAGTTCGCCCTCGCCGCAATCAGCCTGTCCGTCCCGCTCGAGGTACCCGCGGAGTTCGTCGTTGACCGTCAGCGTCCGTCCGTCCTCGTAGTAGACGCAGTCCGGGTTCTCCCCCACCCCGGCTCGAGGAAACGTCTCGCCCATCACCATGACGGCCTTCCAGACGCCGACCAGGGGATCGAACACCACGCACGCGGGAAGCAGCAAGGCCGACATACCTACCAACACTCGTTTGAACCAGACTGCGTTCATCCGACCACTCCGAAATCCATCATCATCCTCGCATGGCACCATCCTACCAGCAACCGAACGCCCACGCAACGCCTGATTGACACAGTGCTTGCCCCTGCCACGCAAGTGTGGTAGCATTTCTCGCACATCGGCAACGCATTCTGTCGTTTCCCATTCCATCTTCTTGCCAGCGACGAGGGAGTTTACATGCCGGACCAGGGAAAGACTTGGATACGTTCGATCTGCGCGCTTCTCCTGCTGTGCGGTGCCGCGACGTTGGACCCATGGCCCGCCAGTTCCGCTCCCATTCGCCTCACGCTGCACCCTATCGCGCAACCACGTCCATCCAGGCCTGCCGAGAAGGAGACCTTCCCAGATACCGCGATCTCGATCGCGAGGCTTCCAGGACCGGCGCCTGCCAACACGACCGCGCCGGAACTCCATGACCTGGACGCCGCGCTGACTTCGGGCGACACGGCCACCGCCTGGAGGGCCCTGGCGCCGATCCTCCAGCACGACATCGACAATATCGGCAACCCGGGCCTGCTGGCTCGAGCAGGCCACATCCAGGTGCTGATGCACCACCCGTATCGCGCCATGGCGTTCCTCGAGCGCGCTGAAAAGCTGTACAGCGAGTCCGGCGACCGTACCGGTCGCGCCATGGTGCAAGGCTACATCGGCATGGCGGAGGTGGAGATGGTCCACCCCACTGCCGCCATGGGCCACTTCGACAAGGCCATTCGCGGTCTTCGCCGTGAACCCGCCGCGCGCGCCGCCTTCACCATCGAACTCGGACGCCTGTACCTGAGAACGCGCGAGACCGAGCTGGGCCGTGACAAGTTCGAGTCCGCCCTGGATATCGCCGAGGATGCCGGCCTCCCCTTGCTCCAGGCTCGAGCCCTTTTGCACCTCGGCATGGCTGCCGTGGACCTTCACAAGCCCGGTGAGGGCCTCGACCTGATGACGCGCGCCGCCCAAATCTACGCCGGAGAGGCACAACCCAGGCTCGAGGCCGACGTCTATCAGCAAATGGTCTTTCCCTTGCTGATTCTGGGCAAGTACAGGGAAGCCGTCGCGGTGTGCGAGAAAGCCATCGCCCTCTTGCCCGATCCCTGGAACGCGCCAGGCGACAACCTCGTATCGCCGGATCTCGGCGCACATGTCACGCTCTGGAAGACCTACCAGTGGAAGGGGGACTACACCAAGGTGTTCGCCGCTCAGGACAGGCTGCTCTCCAAGGTGGCCGACTTCATGCAACCGCCACTCCCCCCTCCCCCGGCGCTCTTCACCGGCAGTACCGACACCGGCTTCGAGGGATCGAGCGAGGAGGTCGAAGTCGGCACCGAGGTCGAAGTCGGCACCGAGGTCGAGGTCGGCACCGAGGTCGAGGTCGGCACCGAGGTCGAGGTCGGCACCGAGGTCGAGGTCGGCACCGAGGTCGAAGTCGGCACCGAGGTCGCCGAGGTGGGGGCGCACCACCCCGTGGAGGGAGCCATCTACGAATTCCGGGGCAGCCTGCTGGACGAACTGGGGCAGGTTTCCAAGGCCCGGGAGGCTTACGAGATGGCGCGGGCCATTTACGCTGGGGTCGGGCTGGTCGAGGACGAGATCCGCGTCTTCGGCAAGGCGATGAAGTTGCTGGAAGCGGCCGGCGACATCGACCGGCTCGGTGACCTTGTTTTGGATGCGCGGTCCAGGGTCGAGCGTATCGATGTTTCGGACCTGAGAGGAGACCTGCTCCGGTTCACCGGGTCGGCAGTCGCCCTTGTCGATGGCCGTGAAGCCGGGCTTGCAGTGCTCGACCAGGCCAGGGTCGCCTACACGGAGGCATACAACCTCACCAAGCGGGGTCTGTTGCTGCTCGATCGCGCCCGCATCCTGGATCGGTCCGGCGACCAGCGGGGGGCCACCGCGTGCATCGAGGAAGCCTACCGCTGGTTTCGCGACGCAGGAGACGTGGATTGGCAGAAGAAAACCGTGCTCACGCTGAAGGCGAGGTACCGGGCGACCGGGCGACCGCTCGGGGTCCTTGTGCGCAATTTCCAGTCACTCACGCTGCCCAACGCACAGATCTGGGGGCCGGTCATGCACGCACCGCTGGGGGAGTATGCCAACACGACCTGGATGTTCCGCTACCTGGGCACGCAGGACCTGTTCGGAGACCCCGAGTCCCTCGCCAGGCCACAGGCATTCCCGTTCGCGTTGCGCCGCCTTCCCTTCTACTCGCTTGAAGCATTCGCCGGCGAAGTCCAGGAATACGATCGCACACGGCTGGCAACGGCATCCGCCGCAAGCCTCGGCGACAACATGGACCTGGCCGAGACACTATCCTCGAAGGCGTTCTATTACGATGATTTCTTGCTGGTGGGTTTCAGCGACCAGGCGATCAACAGTGCCATGACGACGCTGGACGCATTCGCCAAGGTCGGGTACACGCGGCTCGCATCCGTCATCCTGTCCATGATGTCGGAGATCTACATCGAGCCGGGCCTGACCGAGTCGGGGCTGACGTTTCTGCGGAAGAAGCAGGCTGTCGACCTCGATGCCGGCGACATCAGGGGCGCCGCGAGCACGATGATGGCGTTGATCTTCCACTACAACAACCTGGGTCAGCCGCGACGGGCATTCAAGACCGCGGAAGAGGGTATTGCGTTGGCCAGGCGTCATGGCGACCTGCGCACCGAGGCGATGTTCCTGGCGCGAAAAGCCGAGGTCCAACTCGCTCTCGACCTCCCCGACAAGGCCTTGGAGACGGCAGAGGCTGCCACGATGCTGGGCCGTGCCGCTCGTTGTCCCGTCACCACGTTGTCAGGCCTGGCCACGCGTGCGAAGGGACTGGAGACCCTGGGCAACGAAGAGGCCGCGAGAGTGTCTCGCGAAGCGGCCGAAGCCATCAGGCTCACCCCAGTCGCGTTCGCGGGCGACACGCACAAGCTGTTCTGGATCGGCGATACCTACCACCGCCTGGGAATGGACCCTCGAGCGAAAGCATTCTACCGCCTTGCGCTCAAGAATTCCGACAAGAAGCAGGAGGTCCACGATTTCATGCTTGCGCGTGAGAAACTCGCCTCGCTGAACTGATACCACCGGCGTGCTGGGTCACCTCTCCGTTGCCCCGGGCGCACGGCACCCGCGAAAGACGAGACCACACGAGGCTGCGAGGGGGGCTTGCTCGCACCAGGGGGGCCGGTCAGGCCGGCCAAGGGGCATCACGAACCCCAGACGGTGTTCCACTTGGCGAAGCGTTCTCCAGGGGCAGCCGCACCTGGAGGCCGCTACCACCAGCGTTCGCGCTTGTCGTACTTGAGCAATCGGAACAGGCTCGTACTGAGCCGGATGCCGGTCATGGCGCAGACCGAATAGGTCATCTCCCCGTGGTCGTAGTAGGTGAACACCCACCAGTCAGCAAACTCCTGGATACCTACTGACAATTCCGCCTGGGCCCCGAAGCCGCCGAACGGCTCATGGTACCTCTCCCACCGAGAGACCAGTGGTCCCACTCCAATGCGGACGCGGCGGAGCACCAGGGGCCGGCTGAAGTTGTAGTAGGCGAGCACGCCGACATGGAGCCGGTAGATGTCTTGTGGGAGCCAGAACCTGTCCAGCCTGAAGAGGAACCCGTAGCTTCCCCTGTGTCCGAGACGTTCCAGTCCGCTGGCCAGGTCGAGCTTTACCAGGGACATTGCGCCGGTCCTCGAGTCCTGGACACCGCCGCCGAACCCTATCTCGGGACGCACGAAATGGTTCCGCCCGGCCGCCGAAGCCGCCGGCAGATTCAGGGCGAGGAGCCCCACCCAGAGGACCATTACCACGAACCTGTCGAGCCGCCGCGGCTCGAACCCATGCGATACGGGCACAACGACCTCCCCTTCGGAAGCACCCTGGTGCCGGACACATCATCCACCGCGGCCGGCCACCGGCAGCACGAAATGCTGCCGCTGAGTTCGCGCGTGCCTGGCCGGGTGCCGCACCATTCTACCTGGACCGGAGTGTACTGCCTTCTTCGAGCGAAGTCAACGAGAACCGTGCGCGAACAGGCACTTCGCCCGGCCGGTCCTGTACCCGCGAGAGACCCCGGCCGAGTCGGTGGAAAACGTCCGCCCGGGGTCCGGCGGATGCTCAACGCCGGAGGGTGACCTTCCCGATTGTCTGGCGCGACGTCGAACCGCATTTCGGGCACTTGCGGGCGCCGTTCGACCCGCGGCATTCGTAGCAGTATTCCTGCCCGCACTTCGAGCACCGATAGACGTTGAAATAGGCACCGGAAAAGGCTGTCGCCTTCTTGTTGAACCCGCAGGCGGGACAGGCGGCGTAGGACATGGTCTCCTCCTTGGCAAGCGCGACCCTGCCCGATATCGCCGGCGTGGCGCCCGGGGGTTCGCAGCACAGATGATATTTCGCGATTGGACCACATTCACGCACCGGCGTCCAGCCGTTTGATGTGAAAAATGTCTTGTGTTGGATCCCCCCAGCGGCGCCCGTGGTCGCCCCCGGCTGTCAACCCCACGCCTTTGGGCAGGTCCGCATCCCGCAGGCAACGGCCATGAGTCCCGGTAATCGCCTGTTCCGAAAGGTTTCGGGTTGAGCGAGATGCGTGCACTTCCTTGCTCTCCCTATCGAAAAGCGGTAGACTTCGCCCTGAGTGCACATGATTCGTTTGCTTGGTTGCGGCTGATGCACCTTTCTGGAGGAAGTGCTCATGTGGTTCTTCTCGCGGGTTCTCGTGTCTTGCTTGCGCGCGCTCTGTGTTGCCCTCTTCGTGCCGGCGACGGTTCTCCTGTTCGCCGGATGTCCCCCCGGCGACGATGACGATACGACCACGTCGCCCACCGCGCCCCCCATCAACAACGAAACCCCGACCCCGGCCGCACCGAGCCCGACTCCGGCCGAGGCCACTCCCACGCCGATGGCAGTCACTCCAACGCAGGGCTGGGCCACCCCAACGCCGGCCATTGTGAGCCCCACGCCGTTTTGGGCCACCCCGAGTCCGGCCGCACCGAGCCCGACGCCCACCGGTGCCACCCCCACCCCGGCCGCCGAACGCGACCAGGACGGCGACGGCTACACCATCGCCGCGGGAGACTGCGACGACACGGACCTCGCGGTCAACCCCGGGGCCGAAGAGGTGTGCAACGGTGTGGACGATGATTGCGACACCCTCGTCGACGAGGATCTCCCCCTGGATGACGTCTACGTCGACGCCGACCTCGACGGGTTCGGGGACGGCGAAGCGATCGCGGCCTGCGGTCCGCTCGAAGGCACTTCTTCTCTCGCCGGGGACTGCAATGACGGGGACCCCGAGGTGTTCCCAGGCGCGCTGGAGCTGTGTGACGGTATCGACAACGACTGCAACGGCATCGCCGACGACAGCAAGCCGGTCTGGTATCCGGACCAGGACGGTGATGGCTACGGGACCGGCGGCGACTCGCTCGAAGCGTGCGACCCCGGCCCCGGGTTCGCCACGACCGACGACGACTGCGACGACACGGACCCCGCGGTCAACCCTGGCGCGGGAGAGGTGTGCAACGGTATCGACGACGATTGCGACGGGGAGATCGACGAGGACCTGCCCCTCGAAACCCTGTACGTCGATGCCGACCTGGACGGCTACGGCTCCGCGACCACGCTCGAGGCCTGCGGTGTGACCGCCGGTGTCTCCGGGGACGGCTCCGATTGTGACGACACCGACCCCTCGATCTTCGTTGGTGCCCAGGAAATCTGCGACACCAAGGACAACGATTGCGACGGGGAGATCGACGAGGAAGGCACGACCACCTACTTCATCGACGCCGACGGCGACGGCCACGGCGACCCCGGCTCTCCAATCGAAGCCTGCGACGCCACCGGCCTCTCCATCCTGGACGACGATTGCGACGACGCCGACGCGTCCACCTACCCGGGCGCGGAGGAGATCTGCGACTCGAAGGACAATACCTGCGAGGGCGATATCGACGAAGGCGTGCGGACCACCTTCTACCTGGACAGCGACGGCGACGGATTCGGCGATCCGGCCTCCCCCGCCGAGGCCTGCGACACCCCGGAAGGGCACGTGGCCAACGCCGCGGACTGCAACGACACAGACCCCATGGTCAACCCCGCGGCGGACGAACGGTGCAATGACGCTGACGACAACTGCAACGGCACCATCGACGAGGGCGCTCTGAAGAACTACTACGCCGACGCCGACGGAGATGGGTTCGGAACCGGGGACGACACCGTCGAATCCTGCGATCCGCTCGAGGGCTACGTACTCCAACCCGGAGATTGCGACGATGGCAACGACATCACCTACCCGGGCGCCATCGAAATCTGTGACGACCTGGACAACGATTGCGACGGCACCACCGACGAGGAGGTCCTGTCCACCTTCTACGCCGACGGGGACGGCGACGACTGGGGCCTCGAGGCGCCTACCATCCAGGGCTGTACCGCGCCAGACGGCTACGGCGCCCACACCGGCGACTGCGACGACAACGACCCGTCCATCTACCCGGACGCCCCCGAAACCTGCGACGGCAAGGATAACAACTGTGATGGCGCTGTCGACGAGTCGGGCGAGACGCCATTCTACCTCGACGGCGACGGCGACGGCTATGGCCGCTCCAACGACGCCCTGATGGGATGTGAGCAACCGGAGGGCTACACGACCAACGGGGACGATTGCAACGACACCGATGCAGCCATCCACCCGGATGCAGAAGAAGTGTGCAACGACCAGGACGACAACTGCGACGGCCAGGTCGATGAAGGCGTGCTCACCACCTACTACCTGGACGCGGACGGCGACGGCTATGGCCGTGAGGCGGGGTCCACCACCGGCTGCGCCCCGCCTTCCTCCCTGTTCGTGACTACCGGCGGAGACTGCGACGACCTCGAGCCATCGGTCCATCCGGACGCGGACGAGTCCTGCAACGGCGTGGACGATGATTGCGATGCCTCCGTCGACGAGGCCGTGAAAACCACCTACTACCAGGACGCCGACAGCGACGGCTACGGCGACGCGACCGTCACCACCGAAGCCTGCGCGGCCCCCGACGGATACGTGGCGGACCACACCGACTGCGACGACATGGAACCGGCCGTACACCCGGACGCCGAGGAGTTGTGCGACGGGCTCGACAACGACTGCGACGGCACTGCCGATGAAGGGGCCAAGTCGACCTTCTACCTCGATAACGACGGCGACGGCTACGGTCAGACCTACGCCACCATCCAGGGCTGCACGCTGCCCGCCGGATACGCCCTGGAGCCCGATGACTGCAACGACGCGGATACCACCACCTATCCAGGTGCGGACGAACTCTGTGACAGCAGGGACAACGACTGCGACACGACCATCGACGAAGGAGCCAAAACGGCATACTACTACGACGCCGACCAGGACGGCTACGGTGGCGATGACACGCCCCTCGAGGCCTGTTCGCCGCCATCCGACCGCTGGGTGTCCAACAACGAAGACTGCAACGACCTCGAGTTCGAGGTGCATCCCGGCCAGCCCGAGATCTGCAACGACTTCGACGACAACTGCGACGGGGTCGTGGACGACGTGGACGACGACAACGACGGGTTCCAGCCCACCGGCTGCGGCGGACTGGATTGCGACGATTCGAACGCCGAGATCAACCCGTTCGGGCAGGAGATATGTGACGGCGCGGACAACGACTGCGACGGTCGAGTCGATGAATCCGACCAGGCGATCGACTTCGACAACGACCCGGAGAACTGCGGCGGCTGCTTCGTCGTCTGCGGCGAAGGCGGCGAAGGGCCCACCTGCCTCAACGGAAGCTGCGGGAGCATGCCGGTCTACCAGCACCGATGGAAGGGCACCGCCACGGTGGCCACGGACCAGGGCTGGACCGACATCGTGGGGTCCGAGTTCGTTGTGATCACCAAGGGCGACCCCCTCGAGATCGAGATGAGCATCCCCCTGGTAGGCGGCAGCCACTCGGCCTGCCGTCCCACCATCGACGGGGCCTGGGCCGGATCGTTCGAGGGGTACTCCGAAGACTACATCTGGATCGAAGGGTTGGACTACACCGGCTACAACAACGGAAGCCAGCCACGCATGTGGACCCGGACCCGCATCTACTACGACATCCCGGAGGGTCCTCACACCGTCGCCGTCCAGTGCATCACCGACGCCGGCTCGCTGACCGTCGGGCGGGGCACCTCGTCCGCGATCGTCATCACGAGGGAGTACCATGAACCTGACCGCGTGGCCCAGACGGTCTCCCTCCAGGGGTCATCCATCGGCGTGACCAGTGGGATGGTCAAGGTCCCGGGGACCGACCTGGTCATGGACACTACCGGTGAAACCCTGGAGATCACCATCAGCCTGCCCATCGGCACCGGCGGCCATGCAGGCTGCCTCGAGTGGATGGACGGAGCGCCGATTCCTTCCAATCCAGGCTACGGCAATACCTTCTGGTACGCCGGGCTCGAGTCTACTTACAACGGCTGGATCATGTGGCACCACACCAGGACCTACCAGGACATCCCCGCCGGAACCCACACCTTCTCCATCCGGTGCTACAACGACTCGGGCACCCTGAACATCGGCGTCACCGACGGGGCCTCGGTCATCATTGCTCGAGAACTCGACGAAACCCTCTACCAGTCGGCCCAGTCCCTGGACGCCTATGGCAACGGCTGGGAGATTGCTGACGGCGTGGACTCCAGGTGGTACGATCTGGCCAATTTCCGTACCCAGGCCGACGTGACCACGGGCAGCCTGGAGATCTACCTTCATACCGATACGCACGACGTGCCCACCGGCTACTGGCTCACTTGCCGGCCCACCATCGATGGGCTCTGGGCCGGCAGCTACGCCGGTCTCCCCTTCACCAGCAACGACGAGGAGGGGGCATTCAACAAGATCTCCACCGGCACCGGGCACCATGGCATGTGGCACCGCAGCCGGGTCTACACGGGTATCCCGGTGGGGACCCATACCATCGGCATGCAATGCCTCTCCAGCGGCAACGGCTTCGACGTCGGCAACTACGCGGTAGGCAATCTCCTCGCCCGGGAGGTGGATCTCATCGCCGACACGACCTCCCCGTAGGGAAGATTCCGCGGCGGACGCCGTGACCGTCCTGCCCCGATTTCCGCTTGTGACCGCGGCGCGGATTTCGAAGCGCGACCTGCCGGAAGCCTCTCCCCCTTCCTTCCCGACAACGCAATCACCCCGGACCTCGACGCAATACTTGCGGCCAGGCCCCGGTTCGGTGCACAATGCTGACCCAGGCACGAGGCTGGCGCCGAGCAGGCGAAGATCCGGAAACCGCCCGCATGGCCCGGCCGGCCATCAACCATTCACCTCGAGCACGAGAACGACGACATGGGCAGCGACAACGACAAGCATGGCGGCACGGAAGCGACCGGGCCGTCCCACTTCATTCGGGACATCATTCGGCAGGATTTACGCGCCGGCAAGAACGGCGGCCGGGTGGCAACACGGTTCCCCCCGGAACCCAACGGTTACCTCCACATCGGCCACGCCAAGTCGATCTGCCTCAATTTCGGCATGGCCGAGGAGTTCGGCGGTACGTGCAACCTCCGGTTCGACGACACCAATCCGGACACCGAGGAGGTGGAATACATCGAGGCCATCGAGGCCGACGTGGCATGGCTGGGGTTCGACTGGGGAGATCGCCTCTACCACGCCTCCGACTACTTCGATCAGCTTCACGAATACGCCATCCAGCTCATCGAGACAGGCAAGGCCTACGTGGACAGCCTCTCCGGGGAGGAGATCAAGCACTACCGTGGTGACTTCTACACACCCGGCAAGGAGAGCCCGTACCGCAACCGCACGGTGGAGGAGAATCTCGATCTTTTCGAACGCATGCGAGCCGGCGAGTTCGACGAGGGAGAACACGTGCTCCGCGCCAGGATAGACATGCAGTCCCCCAACATGAACATGCGTGACCCCATCCTGTACCGGATACGCAAGAAGCCGCACCCGCGGACCGGTGATGCCTGGTGCATCTACCCCATGTACGACTACACCCACTGCCTTTCCGACGCGATCGAAGGCATCACCCATTCCCTGTGCACGCTCGAGTTCGAGGATCATCGCCCCTTGTACGACTGGGTGCTCGACCAGTTGCCGGTCCCGTGCCACCCCCAGCAGATCGAGTTCGCCCGGCTCGACCTCACCTACACCATCACGAGCAAGCGCAAGCTCAAGCAGCTCGTGGAGGAAGGCCACGTGAAAGGGTGGGACGACCCGCGATTGCCGACCTTGCAGGGTCTCCGGCGGCGAGGCGTCCCCCCCGCCGCGATACGAAACTTCTGCGACCGCGTGGGTGTCTCCAAGGCGGACAATCGTGTCGATATCGCACTGCTCGAGCATGCTGTTCGCGAGGCCCTAGACAAGCACGCGCCTCGAGCCACGGGGGTGCTCCGCCCGCTCCGGGTGGTCATCACCGATTTCCCGGAAGACCAGGTGGTGCAGGTCGAGGCCCCTGTCCACCCAAAGGACCCCTCGTTCGGTACGCGGACCATGCCGTTCTCCCGCGTCGTCTACATCGAACGTGACGACTTCATGGAGGATCCTCCCCGAAAGTTCCGCCGGCTCGCACCGGGGCGCGAGGTGCGGCTGCGTCACGCTTTCGTCATCAAGTGCGAAGAGGTGGTGAAGCACGCAGGGACGGGAGAAATCGTGGAACTCCGGTGCACGCACGACCCCTCCACCTTGGGAAGCAACCCGGCGGACGGACGCAAAGTCAAGGGCGTCATCCACTGGGTGTCGGCCGCGCACGCGCTGGAGGCCGAGGTCCGGCTCTACGACCGGCTCTTCACGGTCCCAGACCCAGCCGGACACAAGAAGACCGACTTCCGCACCTTCATCAACCCCGACTCCCTCGAGGTTCTCACCGGGTGCAAGGTGGAGCCAGGCATGGCGGACGCCCCCCCGGAGACCCGCTACCAGTTCGAACGGCTGGGGTACTTCTGCACCGACCGCCACGACTCGAGGCCGGGTCATCTCGTGTTCAACCGGATCGTCACGCTGCGGGACACCTGGGCCAAGATCGCCAGGCAACAAGGAAAGCAGGCGCGGTAGGGAGAGGTGCACGGACCGCTCGAAGACACAACCGGGACGACCGCGTGGGACCGCGGCCGCCCCGACAAGACGAGGCATGACATGGCGACAAGAGGCTGGATCGCATGGGCGGCGGGCCTGTCCGTCGCGGCGCTCGGGCACGAGTTGAGGACCACCCGCAGGCAGGCCGAGGCCGAGGTCAACCGGTGCTGGCTCGAACTCGAGAAGCGGGCACGGGCCCAGACCCCGGAGCGCCCGTTTCACCGGGACATGGTGTGGGACCTGCCGGACGCGGCGGAACGCTACCTTCGCCATGCCATTCGCGAGGGAGCCGCCCTGCCCCGGGCGGCACGGCTGGACGTCGCCGGCGCTTTCCAGCTTGGCTCGAAATGGCTTCCCTTCGTGGGTTCGGAACTCCTGGTCCCTCCCCACGGGTTCGTGTGGCGGGCGACCACGGGCGCGAAGCAGGCAGGCAGGCGGTGGGTCGAGGGGCACCTCGACGACTTCGCCCACGCCCAGGTGTGGCTTCACCGGACCATCCCGGTTCTGCACGAGGAGAGCACCCCGGACCTGGTCAAGTGGGCTGCCGACCGCCTACTCGTCGATGCGCTCTGGTGCCCTGCGGTGCTGCTGCCCCAATTCGGCGCCCGGTGGGATGCCGTGGACGACCGGCGGGTCGCGGTCCGAATCCCGGTCCAGGATGACGCGGCGAGCCTCGTGCTCACCGTGGCTCCGGATGGACGGCTCGAGGCGTTCCAGCTTTTGCGCTGGGGCAATCCCTACTCCCCGGACGTCTGGGGAAGGTATGTCTACGGCGGTGAAATCGAGACCGAGCGGACATTCGGCGACTACACGGTCCCTGCCAGGTACCGTGCGGGTTGGGCACCGGGTACACGCAGTTTCATGCTCGCATTCCAACCTCGAGTCGTGCGCGCGTCATACTTCGGGCCGTGATTGCCGGCCGAGCTTCGCCATGGTGAGGGCGTCGTGGGAAGAGCGCGTTCGCTCATATCCTGGTTCGAGACCCAGGGCTGGAGATGGCTGGCCGTTGTATTGATGGCCCAGATGGTCTTCCGCGTGGCCTTGGTGGCCAAATCCACGTCCGCGACCCCGGACGAACTCTTCGACACGGCTGCCGGCTACCTGCTGCTCAAGACCGGGGAGATGCCCTTGGGGCGTGACCACGCCCCCATCCCCAAGGCAATCTCAGCACTTCCCCTCCTCCCCCTCGACCTTGACTTCTCCCCCGGCATCCCCGCGGTGCGGACGATCCTGGAAGATCCCCACCCTGACCGCCACTTGCAGACATTCGGGAGGCTGTTCTTCTTCACCCGGGCGGTCCCCCCGGAGGTCCTCCTGTTTCTGGCCAGGCTGCCCGGCATCCTGTGGGGGCTGCTCGGATGCCTCATCGTCGCGTCGTGGGCGGCACGTGTCGCAGGCGAACGGGCAGGCGTCATCGCCCTGGCCCTGTTTTCGCTCGATCCGAACATCATCGCCCACTGTGCCGTGGCCGGCTCCGACGTCCCGTTGATGGTGATGTGCCTGGCCACGCTCTACACCGCGTGGCGATACGCCGAGAACAGGTCCGCAGCGTACCTCGTCCTAGCCGGCCTGTTGTGCGGGCTCACGTTCGCCACCAAGTACCCCGGAATCTTCCTGGTTCCGCTCTGCATGGGACTCCTCGTCCTCGAGCAGGGAAGACGTGGCATCCTACCAGCCCTGGCGTTTCTCCCCCTCGCGGCGTTCGGCGCCTGGGCCGGCTTCGGGTTCCAGAACGCCGACCTCATCGCCGGCGCACTGCTCGGCATGACCGGACATACCCGTGTCCCCCGTATGAGCTACTTCCTCGGCGAATACCGGGCAGGAGGATGGTGGTCCTACTTCCTCGTCGCGGCCGGACTCAAGACCCCCCTCCCCTCCTTGCTCCTCGTGGTCGCAGGCACCGCCCTGGCCCTGCGCCACCGGCACGATCGCCTCCAGGGCAGGCGTCTCGAGTGGCTGTGGGCACCGGCCTTGTCCTGGTTCGCCATCATCACATACGCGCGAATCGATGTCGGCTTCAGGTACATGCTCCCCTGCCTTCCGCTCGCATGCATCCTTGGCTCGGCCGGCCTTGAGGTCGCACGGCTCGAGCGGGCACGCCGTTGGGTCGCCGTGACCACCGTGGCGTGCCTGCTGGCCTGGCTGGGATTCGAGTCGTTCCGGTACCACCCTGACTACATCCCCTATTTCAACCAGCTCGCGGGCGGTCCGGACAATGGCTGGAAATACCTCTCCGACTCCAACGTGGACTGGGGCCAGGCCCTGCCCGAACTGCGCACGTTCATGGAAACGGAGCAGGTGGACCACGTCTATCTCTCCTACTTCGGAGGACACCTCCCGGAGGCTGCCGGCATCACCTACCAGGGGCTCCCGGATTCGCCCTTTCCCGGCGCGCTCATGCCCCTGGACCAGAAACGGGAGTTGCTGGCCATCAGCGTGGTCAACCGGCAAGCCACGCTGAAAAGGGACCACGACTACTACCGTTGGCTCGACGACATCCCCATGTACGCCAACGTCGGCTACAGCATCCATGTCTTCGACATCACCGGGAACGCCGCTGTCCACCGCCGGCTGGCCCGGATGTACGAGGCGAACGGCCAGGTCGTCCAGGCAGCCCATGAGCGCACGCGCGCCGGTGACTCTGGCCCCGATCCGGGCGGCGTCACGGGGCCGTGACGCCGCGTCACCCTCCCGGCATTCCGCTTCCCGAGTCCACGGTACCATTTGCTGCGCGCAGCCATGCGCGAGAGGCGAGCAGCGAACGGCGAGTCGTGAACGTTTTGGGGTAGGCGTCTCGATGGAGGGCTGTCGGCACTCCGCCGCTGTCCGGAAGAGCAAGACACCACTGTAACCCCGCTGGTTACACCGTCTTTCTCCCGCATTTCCGCCCCTCTTCGGCCGGCCTCCACTGCCGTACTGGGGAAACCCGCCTCAACTGTAACCATGCAGGTTACACTGTCCGAGTCCACGGGGTCCGTCGTCCCCGCCGGCGGCGCCTCTGCCCTGCGGAACACGATGAAAAACAGCCTGGCATTGCCGGAATCGAGGGGGTACGCTACAACTTCGAGCGTTGTGCGTGCCATTCCACCTCGTGGCACATATCTTGAGTACTGCCGCACCGACGGTGACCCGTGTCGCAGGTCGCTTGCGACCGGCGGCTGCGCAGGGTGCGCCGCGGAAAGGAACGTCCATGGAACGAAATGGTACCCCAGGAGAGAGCATGTCGAGACATCGTCTGCTGCTGATGCTGACAGTGCTGGTTCTGATTCCCCTTGGTCCGTTGGGGGTGTTTCCGGCGCGGGCCCAGGATGACGCCCAAGACGGTGGCCCTGGGGACGCGTCGGAGCGTGCCGGGGACGGCGCCGAGGAGCGGCTGGCGGACGATCCGGTCGAACTGGCGGAGATCGCTGTGCTGGCGAACCCGGACGTGGAGGCCCTTGCAGCGCAAGTGGCGGCCCTCGAGCGCCGGTCGGAAGCGGTTCGCGTGTTCGCCGACCCGGTATTGTCGGTAGAATACAGCAACGTCCCCTGGGACACGTGGGCACTTGGGGATTCGCCCATGTCCGGTCTCCAGGTCAAGCTGCAGCAGGCAGTGCCGCTTCCGGGCAAGAACGCGCGCCGTGTCACCGTTGTGGCCGGAGACATCGAAGCCGGGAAATGGGAGTTGGAGGAGAAACGGCTCCAAGTGCGGGGCGCCGTCCAGCGAGCCTATTGGGCACTGGCTCTCACCCGGCAGCTCCGCGACATCACGGCCAGGCACATCGACCTCGTGAACATGCTGATCGAGTCTGTCAGGGCGAAGTACGAGGTGGGGCGGGTGGGGCAGCACGATCTCCTACGCCTCGAGGTGCTGCGCGGCCGGCTTACCGACGATCTGGGAGATTTTGCGGAACGCGAGTCGGCCCTGACGGCGACTATCAATGCCGCGCTCCACCGGGACGTGACCACGCCCATCGCGACGCCGGCGCACATCTCCCACATCCCCGCGTCCGCCTCCCTTGAGAGGCTCCAGGCTCAAGCCCTGGCACATCGTCCGTGGCTGCGGCAGATGGCGGCCCAGGCCGACGCACGGCGAAGCGCCGCGGAACTCGCGCGGTACGAGCGGCTGCCGGACTTCACTGTCTGGGCGGGCTACCGGATACGTGCCCAGGCCGCGACCGATCCGGGAACCGATTTCTTCTCGGTCGGCGTGGCCGTGCCCCTGCCCTTCGACTACACGGGGCGTTCGAAGGCCCGCCAGGGGGAGCAGCTCGAGAGGGCCCGTGCCATAGAACAGGCGCGGCTGGCCGCCATCGATCGAATCGACGCGGAACTGGCTTCGTCGCTCGCCGCGTGGGAGCGTGCTGCTGGCAAGGCCGCTTTCTATTCTTCCAGGCTCATTCCGGATGCCACGACGACCCTCGAAGCCACGTTCGCGGCCTACAAGGTGGATCGTGCGGACTTCGCTTCTCTCTACCAGGCCGAGCTGCAGTTGCTCGAATTCGAGCGCGCGGTCAGCGTCGCCGTGGTGGAGACCCTGATTCAACGAGTGCGGATCGAGACGCTTACCGGCGACATACCGGCGTCTCGAGGTGCACGAGGAGAGTGACAGCATGAAGAACGAACGTCAGCCTGACAATCTGCCAAACGGACAAGGACATCGACGCCGGGGCCGCTCCAGGCTCATCGGAGCGGGCGTTGGGTTGGTCGTGCTGGTTCTGGCAGGAGTGGCAATCGTGCCCATGGTCATGGAGGGCCTGCGGGAGCCCGGGAGTGGCGCGAGCGCTCTAGCCCGGATCGCGCTGAGCCACCCTGCGTTGGCCGCTGAGACCTTCTACACCTGCCCGATGCACCCGACGATCATCGAGGAGGCGCCTGGGACCTGCCCGATCTGCGGAATGGACCTGGTCGTGAAGGAGTCACCCGTTGCGGGGGAAGCTGCCGGGCAAGCCTCCGCTGGGAACGCCGCGGCGACTGGGGCCGGTGGCTCGAAACCCGGTGACGCGTCCCGTTCCGGCAAAATCAAGTACTGGGTGGCCCCGATGGATCCCACCTACATTTCGGACAAGCCGGGGAAATCGCCCATGGGCATGGACCTTGTGCCGGTATACGAGGATGACGGTCCGGCGTCCAAGGCGGGAGTAGTCCGTATCGATCCGGTGGTCGTCCAGAACATGGGCGTGCGGATCGCTGCGGTGGAGCGTGGCGCTCTCTCCAGGAACATCCGCACGATCGGGGAGGTGGACGTCGCCGAGAACGAGATTTCCGTGGTCAACCTCCGCTTTTCCGGCTGGGTGGAGCGGATCTGGGTCGACGAGACAGGGCAGCACGTCGACAAGGGCGACAAGCTCTTCAGCATCTACTCTCCCGAACTGGTCTCGGCGCAGGAGGAATACTTGCTCGCCGTCAACACGGCGGGCAAGGGCAGCGAACTGGCCAGGTCCGCGGCGAGACGGCTGCAACTGTGGGACATTCCCCGGTATCATCTCGAACGCATCCTGGCCGACGGGAATGCCCACAGGAACGTGGTCGTGACCGCGCCCCGCTCCGGCTACGTGCTGCACAAGAACATCGTGCAAGGGGCTCGAGTCGTGGCCGGAGCAGATCTCTACCGGATCGGCAACCTCCGGAAGATCTGGGTGAACGCCGAAGTCTACGAGTTCGACGCGCCCTGGGTCCGCGAGGGCCAGACCGCCACCATGGAACTCTCGTTTCAGCGCGGCAGGCGCTGGGAGGGACAGGTCGCCTACGTCTATCCGACGCTCAACAAGCGCAGCCGCACACTGACCGTCCGCCTCGAGTTCCCCAACCCCGGCATCGCGCTCAAGCCGGGCATGTTCGCCACGGTCCGCATCGAAGCACAGAAGCGGGAGGACGTCCTCATTCTTCCGACCGAGGCGATCCTCGACACCGGTGAACGGCAACTCGTGTTCGTGGCCAAGGGTATGGGCCGCTACGAAGCGCGCGAGATCGTCACCGGGCTCATGGGCACCGACCACCGGACCGAAGTCCTTTCCGGGCTCGAGGAGGGAGAACGGGTGGTGACATCCGGGCAGTTCCTCCTCGATTCCGAGAGCCAGCTCCAGGAAGCCGTCGCCAAGCTGCTCGAGGCCCGCCTGGAGGCGAAGCAGAAACAGGTGTCACAGGGGAGCGCCGGGCAGGGCAAAGCGCTCCAGGCACCGGAGCAGACCAGCTACTGGACCTGTTCCATGCACCCGTCCGTGGTGCAGGACGGCCCGGGCACGTGCCCCATCTGCGGCATGAATCTCGTGGAGAGACATCGGTAGGAAGGCCAGGACAACTATCAGGGGCGGGCACCTCTCTCCGGGGCGAACCAGGCGAGAGGATCCGGCAGCCTCGAGGAACGGTCATGATAGACTGGATCATCGAAAAAAGTGTCAAGAACCGGTTTTTCGTCATCATCCTGACCGCGATAGTCATCGCGATCGGTGTGTGGTCCATGCTGACCACGCCGGTGGATGCCATCCCCGACCTCTCCGACGTGCAGGTCATCATCTACACGGAGTACCCCGGGCAGGCGCCCCAGGTGGTGGAGGACCAGGTGACCTATCCGCTCACCACGGCCATGCTCTCGGTTCCCTATGCCACGACGGTCCGCGGCTACTCCTTCTTCGGCTTCTCCATGGTGTACATCATCTTCGAGGATGGTACCGATCTCTACTGGGCGCGTTCCAGGGTCCTCGAGTACCTCAACTTCGTGCAGGGCCGACTTCCCAAGGGCATCACGCCGCAGCTCGGCCCGGACGCGACCGGCGTAGGATGGGTCTACATCTACTCCCTTACATCGGACCGGCATGACCTGGCCCAGTTGCGCTCGATCCAGGACTGGTACCTCCGGTACGAATTGATGAGCCTTCCTGGGGTCGCGGAAGTGGCCAGTGGGGGAGGCTATGTCAAGCAGTACCAGATCGAGGTCGATCCGGAGAAGTTGCGGGCCTACGGCCTGACGTTGAAACAGGTCAACCAGGCGGTGAAACGCTCGAACATAGACGTGGGCGGGCGGCTTCTCGAGATGGGCGAGACCGAGTTCATGGTCCGGGGCAAGGGGTACATTCAGTCCATCGACGACCTGGAGGTCATCCCGCTCGCCGTGGACAAGGAGACCCACACCCCCGTGCTGTTGTCCCAGGTTGCGAACATCCAGATCGGCCCCGAGATTCGCCGGGGTGTCATGGAGATGAACGGTGAGGGGGAGGTGGTCAGCGGCATCGTCATCATCCGTTTCGGAGAGAACGCTCTCGAGGTCATCCGGCGTGTCAAGGAGCGACTGAAGGAACTCGAGTCCGGTCTTCCCGAAGGGGTGGAGGTCCACACCTCCTACGACCGATCCACGCTGATCCTCAAGGCGATCGACACGCTCAAGAACAAGCTCACCGAAGAGATGATCGTGGTCGCCCTGGTCATCATCCTGTTCCTGCTGCACTTCCGTTCGGCGTTCGTGGCCCTTTTCACCCTCCCTGTGGGCATCCTGGCGAGTTTCATCGTCATGCGCGCCATGGGGGTCAATGCGAACATCATGAGCCTCGGAGGGATCGCCATCGCCATCGGTGTGATGGTGGATGCTTCCGTGGTCATGGTGGAGAACCTGCACAAGCACAAGGAGCGGGACCACGGGTTGACCCAGACCGAACTCGTCATCAGGTCTGCCAAGGAGGTGGGACCGGCCCTCTTCTTCTCCCTGGTGATCGTCACGATCAGCTTCCTGCCGGTGTTCACGCTACAGCAGCAGGAAGGGCGGCTGTTCTCCCCCCTTGCCTACACCAAGACCTTCGCCATGGGCGCTTCCTCGATCCTCGCCATCACGATCATTCCAGTCCTGATGTACTACTTCGTGAGAGGACGGATACCCACCGAGGCGAAGAACCCCATCAGCCGGTTCTTCATCTGGGTGTACAAACCGCTCATCCACACCGTGCTCAAGTTCCCTGTCACCACCATCGCGATCGCCCTCATGCTCGCCGCGGTGTCCTACTACCCCTACTCGAAGCTCGGGTCCGAGTTCATGCCGCCGCTCAACGAGGGTGATCTGCTCTATATGCCCACGACGCCGCCGGGGATCAGCATCACCAAGGCGAAGGAACTCCTGCAGCAGACCGACAAGATCATCGCCCTGCACCCACAGGTGGCACACGTCCTAGGCAAGATCGGCCGGGCGGAAACGGCCACGGACCCGGCCCCGCTCTCGATGATCGAGACGACCATCATCCTCACGCCGGAGGATACGTGGCCCGAGGGCAAGACCATCGAGGACATCATCAAAGAACTGGACGCCATGGTCCAGTTTCCCGGCGTAACCAATGCCTGGACCATGCCCATCAAGACGCGGATCGACATGCTCGCCACCGGGATAAAGACCCCCGTGGGCATCAAGCTGATGGGCCCCGACCTCGAGGTGCTTTCCAAGGTGGGCGAACGTATCGAAGCGCTCGTGCGCGAGATGCCAGACACGCTTTCGGCCTACTCGGAGCGCGTCGTGGGAGGGAACTTCGTCGATATCCAGGTCCGCCGCCAGGACGCTGCCCGATTCGGTCTCACCGTCGCCGATGTCCAGGATGTCATCCGAAGCGCCATCGGCGGCATGAACGTGGACTGGACGGTGGAGGGGCTCGAGCGGTACCCGATCAACATCCGCTATCCCCGCGAACTCCGCTCCGACCTCGAGTCACTCAGGCGGGTGGCGGTGCCGACGCCCATGGGCCACGCCGTCCCCCTCGCCAGTGTGGCCGACATCTCGATCACCAAGGGCGCGCCGGCGATCAAGAGCGAGAACGCGCGCAGGACCGCCTGGATCTACGTGGATCTCAAGACATCGGACGTGGGAGGGTTCGTGGAGCAGGCGAAAAAGATCGTCGCCGAGCAGGTGTCGCTACCGCCCGGGGTGTCCATCGCGTGGTCGGGACAGTACGAGTACATGGAGCGCGCAAACAAGCGGCTCGTCGTGGTCGTTCCTCTCACCGTCACCATCATCTTCCTCCTCCTGTTCATCCACTTCAGGAACGTCACGGAGAGCTTGATCGTGATGGTCACGCTTCCTTTCGCACTGGTCGGTGGCGTCTGGCTCATGTACCTGGCCGGCTACAACCTGTCGGTCGCCGCGACGGTGGGCTTCATCGCCCTGTCCGGTCTCGCGGCCGAAACCGGGGTGGTCATGCTGGTCTACCTGGACGGCGCCTTCGACAGCCGGCTCACCGAAGGCCGCCTCCGGTCTCTTGCCGACCTCAAGGAGGTCATTATCGAAGGGGCGGTCGACCGAGTGCGACCCAAGCTGATGACCGTGGCCACCACGACCATCGGCCTCCTACCGGTCATGTTCGGCACCGAGACCGGCACCCGAATCATGAAACGTATCGCGGCCCCCATGGTGGGAGGGCTGGTCTCATCCACGGTTCTCACCCTGGTGATCATCCCCGCGGTCTACCTTATCTGGAAACGTATCAGCCACCGGGAGCTGGTGTCGGGACAGCACTGACAGTCCTGCGCGGCAAGGAGAATTCGGCATGCCCTATCTTCACCACCTGTTGCTCCATTTTCCCCTCACACTTGCGCTGGGGGCGGCCCTGATGGCCATCTACGGCGTGGCGGTTCGAAAACCGGGACCCCAGATCGTGGCCCTGTGGCTACTCGTTGCAACGGCTGTCGTGGCCGTCCCCGCCGCGACCACCGGGTTGCTCTCCGAGAGCCATGCCATTGAAGAAGCGGGGCCGTCGGACATCCTTCAAGGCCACAAGAACGCCGCCCTGTTGGCGACTGTCCTGTCGGCGCTCGTCGCGGTCTGGGCAGGCTGGGCCCTGCGCGGGACGGCGCGCGCTCACCCGCGCTACCTTGTCCCGGCCTCGTTGCTCGTGGCCGGGGGCATGGGCCTGACCGGCTACCAGGGCGGGGAGTTCGTGCATCCCGGCATGGCTCCCTGGGCGACCGAAGGCCATACCCATGGGAGCAGTGCCGGGGAAGACCACGAGCACGCCGGCAATGCCGTCGGGCACGAGGAGCACACCCAGCAGGATGCTCCTCCGCACCATGATGGAGAATCCGACTCGCATGAGGAGTGAGGAGTGAGAAGAGAGGAACCAGGAACCAGGAACCCGAAACCAGGAACCAGGAACCAGGAACCCGAAACCAGAAACCCGAAACCAGAAACCCGAAACCAGGAACCCCGAAGGACAGGAGACACGACATGAGAACAACATCCACGGCCTTACGCACCCTGTTCCTGATCGCAGCTACACTGCTCGTCTCGAGCACGGCCCTCGGGGGCACGGAAGCGTTCGACAAGCAGATGAAACCGCTCTACACCGAGTATGCCAGGATTCACCAGGCCTTGGCATCCGACAGCCTGGCAGGCGTCCCCGGTGCCGCGAAGCGCATCGCGACGCTGGCCACAAAACTGGACGCAGCGAGTGTGACCGGAGAGCACGCCGCCCACTACCAGAAGCTCCCGGGGCAGATCCAGGCGGCAGCAAAGACTCTCAAGTCGGCCACCGACCTGACGTCGGCTCGAGAAGCGTTCAAGGACCTGTCGAAACCCGTCGCCATGTGGGTGACGATGAGCCATCCCGCGGGGTTGAACGTGGTCTATTGCTCCATGTCCAAGGGATCATGGGTCCAGAAGGGCGCGACGGTCATGAACCCCTACTATGGCGCGTCCATGCTTCACTGCGGCGAAATCGTCAGCGGGGCCGACAAGAAGGGCCACGACGGTGGCATGGACATGGAGTGACTGATTTGGCAACCCTGAGACCTCGAGTCCTGGTAGTGGACGACAAACCGAGCATGGTCACGCTCCTTGACCGCATCCTCTCGGAGGACTACTCGGTCAAGACCTGCTCGAGCGGAACCCAGGCACTCGTCGCCGTCGCTTCGGAACAGTTCGACGTGGTGCTGACAGACATTCGCATGCCCGGCGCGGGCGGTTTCGACGTGCTCCGGGCGGTGAAAGCACAAGCCCAGGGAACCGAGGTCATCCTCATCACAGCCTACGCATCGGTGGAGAAAGCCGTCGAGGCCATCCGCGAGGGCGCCTACGACTACATCCGCAAGCCTTTCCAGCCCAACGATATCCGTCTGAAGGTAGCTCGAGCCGTCGAGCGCAAGCGCCTCCGCGACCGTGCGGCGAAGCTGGAGAAACGGCTCGAAGTCCTGGGCGGCGACGACCGGCTCGTGGGGGACAGTCCCCCCATGCTCGAGGTGTACCACCGAATCGACCAGGCGGCAAACCTGGACATCACGGTATTGCTCACCGGGGAGAGCGGAACCGGCAAGGAGCTGGTGGCCAGGGCGATCCACGACCGGAGTGGCCGCCGGGACGCGGCGTTCGTCCCGGTCAACTGCGGGGCGCTCCCCGAGGAACTCGTGGAGAGCGAGCTGTTCGGCCACGTCAAGGGCGCGTTCACAGGCGCCGGCACCGCGCGCAAGGGCCTGTTCACGGAAGCCGACCGGGGGACGCTCTTCTTGGATGAAATCGGCGAACTCCCCCCTGCGGCCCAGGTGAAGTTGACTCGAGTCCTCCAGGAAAGAGAGGTGCGGCCGGTGGGGGGCACCCGGGCACACACCGTGGACTGCCGTGTCGTGGCAGCCACCCTGAAGGACCTCAAGGAGGAGGTTGTGTCAGGGAGGTTCCGGGAGGACCTGTTCTACCGCTTGAACGTGTTCCCCATCCACCTCCCACCACTAAGAGAACGGAAGGAGGACATCCCGCTCCTCGCGGAACACTTCCTCCGCCGCCACGCCACGCGCATGCGGAGAACGTTGACCGGATTCTCCCCCGATGCCATGGCCGCTCTCACGAGACATACCTGGCCGGGAAACGTCCGGGAGCTTTCCAACGCCATCGAACGGAGTTGCGTGCTCGCCACCGAGCCCGTCGTGCGACTCGAGGACCTTCCGGCCGAGGTCAGCGGCGCACCCGGCGCCGCGGTCCCCGGGCAGTTGCTCGCCGACCTCACCTACAAGGAAGCCATGGACCTGGCGCGAGACCATGCCACCTACGCCTACCTGACCGCTATTATGGAGAGATTCGAGGGCCACGTGACCAGAGCCGCCGAACACGCCGGACTCGAACGCGGAAGCCTCCATCGACTGCTGAAGCGGCACGGACTGCGCTCCGAGGACTTCAAGGGGGTGTGACGCGGCGAGACGCCGCGTCTACCTTGCCTGCGCTCCCGCGTGCCGGGGAGTACTATAGCAGATCGTGGGCAAAACAGGGGACTGTGCATGGGGACATGCGCTTGTTCATGCGATGGAACGACGGGTGCCGAGTGCGCTTGTCGGTGCAGCAAGACGCCACGTCACCCTTGCCAGACGTGCTCTCGCGCTCACGCCTGCCGGCGGTCCCATATCAGCCGGGTGGTCGGGACCTCGCCTCCACGCACGCCCCCGTACGATTGCACCCGCGTTCACCTGTCCCGTCCATCCAGGTGGTGCAGGATGTGCGGGGATTCGAGACCGTGGGCGAGCATGAGGCCCTCGTCGGAAAGCAGCTCGATGGATGGACCTTGCCGGATCACGCGCCCGCGGTCCATCAGGATCAAGGCCGGGCACAGCTCGACGACCAGCTCGAGGTCATGGGTAGCGATGAGCTGGGTAACCGGGAGGCTGCGAAGCAACGCGATCAGCTCCCGCCGGCCTCGAGGGTCCAGGTCGGACGTCGGTTCGTCGAGGACGAGCAAGCCGGGACGACACGCCAACACACCAGCGAGGCAGACCCGCCGCTTTTCGCCACGGCTCAGGTGGTGCGGCATCCGCTGCTCGAACCCCTCGAGCCCCACGTCGCGAAGAGCCTCCGTCACCCTCTCGCGCACTTGGTGCACCGACAGTCCTTGCTGCTGCGGGCCGAACGCGACATCGTCGAATACAGTGGGACAGAAGAGCTGGTCATCCGGGTCCTGGAACAGCAACCCGACCCTGGCACGCACCTCGAGCAGGTTGGACTCCGAGACCGGCATGCCGAACACGGTGACGTGGGGCTCTCGAGCCGCCCGCTCGGGCAAAAGCCCGTTGAGATGGAGCAACAACGTGGATTTCCCGGCCCCGTTTGGACCGACGAGAGCGACCCGTTCTCCCTCCCGCACCTCGAAGGAGACATCGGCCAGGGCTGCCCTACCGTCCCGGTAGTGGTAGGAAAGATGATCAACCTCGAGCGCGTTCACGGCCGCCACCCCCTGGCGCACATGGCGGCGTGTATGCGCGCTGCACGGTCGATGGACCGCAGGAACAGGTGGGCGACCACCGTGGACAACATGCGCCACTCGACGCCGCGCCGGGCGTGGAACGTTCGACTCCGCCTGGCTCGCCGCATCCGGTCCGACTCGTCGAGGAGCAGGTACTGGTAGCGAAAAGTCAGCGCGAGGGTCGTCATCAACATGCGAGGCACATGCAACCGCTCCAGCAGGCGGAGGGTGTCGGAGAACGGCGTCGTGGCGGCGGCGAGCATCATTCCTGCCAGGCACAAGGTGCTCCGTGCGACCAACGCTGCGAAGAGCCCGGGCCCGCCGGGTTGCCAGAGGGCCAGCAAGGCCACACCCATCAACACCGGCTCGAGCCACAGGATCCTGCGGAGGAGAAACCAGGGCGGGATCCGACTCACCACCGCGACGGCCACCAGCAACAGGCTCTCCACCGCGTAGACCCACCAGGCATGCCTGGGCACCAGGAGGGTGAGGACCACGAACCCGAAGGCGACCCCGAACTTGACCCCTGCCGGAAGCCGGTGGACCGGGCTGTCCATGCGCGCGAATCGATCCAACGTCTCCCTCGGCACGCCTGCCTCCTACTCGCCCGTTTCCACTGCCCGCTCACGGGGCGCAAGCACACGGGCCAAGGCGTACGAGGCGAGGAAAGCGGCCAGGGTGCCGGCCAGACCCGCGACGATGGTCGCCAGGGTCCCGGAGTCGATGCCGGGAACGCCGTAGCCCGGCAGGGGCGCACCCACGAGCGGAGCGGTCATGGCATGGTGATCGAACCCCAACACTCCCGCGACCTTCTCAAGGCCGTCGGGCCAGCCGCTGGCGAACGGCGCGACGAACACGGCGAGGCCCGCGCTGACCAGCAGACCGTAGACCGCCACGTCGCCGGCTCGAGGCGCACGTTCCCGCTCGACGTCCGGGTCGAAGAGGTCCGGGCGGACGCGCACCACCGCGGCCACCACCAACGTGGTGATCAAGGCCTCCCCGACGCCGATGAGCATGTGCACGCCGGCCATGGCAGGCAATACCAGGCGCCACGGTACGATACCGGACAGCGCCAGCTCGCCGGCACAGGCGACCGACGCCACCACGGTGGACAGCCAGGCGGCGAATGCGGTGGCGAACAACCGGCCGCGGA
The DNA here is from genome assembly GCA_024278455.1 of Myxococcota bacterium. GTDB lineage: Bacteria > Myxococcota_A > UBA796 > JAJRTE01 > JAJRTE01 > JAJRTE01. Next base: position 21,620 of record JAJRTE010000165.1, on the reverse strand, counting down.
GCCCCCCGAACAGGCGCCGGACCCCACGATAGACCGCGTACCCCACCCCCGGCGCCACGATCGCCATGTTGAAAAGGTTCGCGCCGAGCGCGGTGACCCCACCGTCAGCGAAGAGGAAGCATTGCAGCATCAGCACCGCGCTCATCACGACGACCGCGGCCATGGGCCCCAGGAGCACTGCCACGAGGACACCGCCGATGAGGTGACCCGACGTGCCTCCTGCCACCGGGAAGTTCAGCATCTGGGCGGCGAACACGAACGCCGCCCCCAGTCCCAGGAGCGGGGTGGCGCTCGAGGGCAGTGTCTTCCGGGCGCGTCTCAGCGCATACCCGAGGCCGGCCGCTGCCAGGCCCCCGGTCACCAACGCCGTCGCAGGACTCAGGAATCCGTCAGGAATGTGCACAACCAGCCTCCTCGCGAAAGCTTTCGAGACGCCCTCGCCTGCCATGCGGATGCGGTCAGCCCGGAAACGCCCTCCCGGTCGTCGTCACCGCGAGTCGCCCGTGCTTGACCCCCTTGGCCGAAACCAGGCTGTCCGACAAGGCCCGGATGGCGTCCGCCGGACCGCGCACTACCAGCACCTCGAGGCAGTTCTCGTGATCCAGGTGGACGTGCAGCGTGGAGATGATCCACTCATGGTGATCGTGCTGGACTCGGGTCAGTCGCGCCTGGAGGTTCGGCCGGCGGTGGTTGTAGACCAGGGTGATGGTGCCGGCAATCTCCTCGCTGCCCATGCGGGCACCATGCTCGACCAGTTCGTTCCTCACCATCTCGGCAATCGCCTGCGACCGGTTGGCCAGGCCACGGTCGACGACCATGGCGTCGAGCTGCTCGGCGAGCGCCGACGGCATCGAGACACTGAAGCGTGCGACCCTGTTGCTCCCCATGGCGGCTCCGCATGTTACGCTACTGGAGAATCGTAACACCCCGGCAACAGAACGTCAACGCCTGCCCCCCCGGCACAGCGGCCGCTCACCGCTCGCCGCTCGCCGCTCACCGCTCACCGCTCACCGCTCACCGCTCACCGCTCACCGCTCACCGCTCACCGCTCACCACTCACCACTCACCGCTCACCGCTCACCGCTCACCGCTCACCGCTCACCGCTCACCACTCGCCGCTCACCACTCACCACTCACCGCTCACCGCTCACCGCTCACCGCTCACCGCTCACCGCTCACCGCTCGCCGCTCGCCGCTCGCCGCTTCAGCAGGGGGAGTTCCTGCGCAAGCCGGGTCGGAAGGACGCGAACCAGCCAGGTATGGGGATCGATCGAAGCCGGGTCGCGAGCCGGAGCGGTGTTCACGCCGACCACCTGGCCACTCAGGGGGACGAAGACCCCGTGGGTCTCCCCGGTGGTGGTCCGCAGCCGTGCGAAGACGTATCCCTGTTCCACCAGGTCGCCCTCCGCGGGCAATTCGACGGCGACGACGGGATCGAGGGTCCCCAGGAAAGAGGGCTCGATCCCGACCTCGAACGTCCCGTTCTGTGCATAAGTCGCCCAGGCGTGCTCCGGCAGGAAGACGGTTTCGCCTGGCACGATGTCGATGACCGGTGTGTCGTATCCGTCGCTATCGCCCATTTCGGCGGGGGCGATATGCTCTCCCATCGTGCGCTCGTTGCCGCCGTCGCGCCGGCGAAGCGTTCGGTTGACCGGCCCGAGCAGTTCATCTCGAGTGAAGGGCTTGGCGAGGTAGTCCACGGCGCCGAGCCGGAGCGCCTCGACGGCGGTTCGGATGGTGGGGTATCCGGTTATCATGATAGCGGGGACGAGGATTCCCTCTTTGTTCATGGTCTCGATCAACTGTATGCCGTTCATCTCCGGCATCATCAGGTCTGTGAGTACGAGGTCGAAGCGGGTCTTGCGCAGCTTTTCCAGGCCATCCTGGGCCCGCATGGCGCTTTCGACGACGTGTCCATGCCGCTCGAGGATCCTGCGCAGGCTCTTGTGAATGATCTCCTCGTCGTCGATGACGAGGATCCTGGATCCCGTGGGAGACTGAGCGGAGTTTGCCGCGTTCGGACGGGTCATGTCCTCACTCCTTCGATACCAGCCCCGGAAGCCGGCACTTCACACACTGCGTGTGAGGCACTTCGGACCGGGGGTGCCCGGCGGAACGGCCCGGGCGTTCGCTGTCATTGCCTCGAGCAAACGGCGCCGCGATCCAGGCCGGTCATTTGCCTGGGACGGGCAGGGAGAATCGGAACGTGGACCCCTCTCCCACCTTGCTCTCCACCTTCATCGTGCCTCCGTGCTGGGTCACGATACTCTCCACGGCCGGGAGTCCCAGGCCGTTGCCCTGGTCGCCCTTGGTCGAATAGAAGGGCTTGAATATCTTCCTGAGACGTCCTGGCGGGATACCGCACCCCGTGTCCGACACCTCCACGACGACCGCGCCACGTTCACGATCCTCACGGCTGGAAACCCTGACTTCTCCGGCATCGGAAATGGCGTCTCGAGCGTTTATCACCAGGTTGAGAATCGCCTGCTGTATCTGGCTGGGATCGATGTGCACGTCAGGGAGCCGGTCGCCGAGGCGGAGGTCGAACGAGACATGGTGGAACGATGCCTGGTGCGCCACCATGTTCACCGTCCGCTCGATGACCTGGTTGATGTTCATGAGCTTGCGTTCGGGGGCTTTCTGCCTCGAGTAGTCCAACAGGTCGCGCACGATGCGCCGGCAGCGAATGGTTTCGTTCAGGATGACCTCGTAGTCCTCTTTCCTGGGATCCCCCTCGTCGGCGTCGAAGAGGAGGTCTTCGACGAAAGTAAGGATACCGGTCAACGGGTTGTTCAATTCATGTGCGACACCGGCGGCGAGCTTGCCGACCGCCGCGAGCCGCTCGGAGTTGAGTAATTCCTTCTGGAGTTCCTCCCGGCGCGTGTCGTCTCGAGCCACCATGCAGGTGCCCACGCGGTCTCCCTTGTAGTCGTACAGGGGGAACGTCTCGCCCACGAGCACGCGAACGCCGGTGTCCAGGTGCAGTTCCATCCGCTGGACGTCCCTTTCCCCGATAGACGCGGCCGCGCTGTCTGATCGAGCGAGCACCTGGGCCACAGGGGGGGGAAACAGCTCGGCGTCCGTCCGTCCCACCATGTCCTCGCGCCTGGACTCGAACACCTCGGCGGCATAGGGATTGACGAGTTGGTACCGTCCATCGGTGTCCTTGATGGTGATAATGGCGTGCACGGTATCCAGGATCTGTTCGAAGCGCCGCGCCGACTCCTCGGTCTCCCGCTTGAGCACGACCAATTCGGTGATCTCTCGAGACGTCTCCACGACCCGAACGACATGACCCTCTTCGTCGAGAATAGGGGTGGCCGTCACCTGGTAGTAGCCATCGAGACACCCGTCGCCGAAATCGCTGCGGACCAGGTTCACGGACTCCCCCGTTCGCAGCACCTTGAGATAGGGGCACTCATCTTCTTTGCACGCTTCCAATCCCGGCAAGCCACATATCGCCTCGTAGCAGTACATGCCCTTGGCCCGGGAGCGGGGGACTCCCGTCTCCTCCTCGAACCTCTGGTTGACCCTGACGATGCGCATGTTCTCGTCCAGGACCATCACCATGTCGGGAACCGTGTCAAGGATCTCCTGCAGCCGGGCACGCTCCTCCTCGAGCTGGGCCTCGAGCCGGGTCTTCTCCTCGAGTTCGTCTGCCAGGTGTTGCACCGCGTCGTCGAGGTCCCAGAAGACTCGAGCCAGCACGTGGTCCATCACCCGGACGCCCTGGGGGAGATGGCGGTAGATCTCGTCGAGCACGGCCTGTTTGCCGGTGAGTTCCACCACCAGTTCCACTCGAGGCAACGCCAGCGCACCCGGTATCGTGTCGAGCACGGGGATGCCGGTGTCTCGAGCGAGGCGCACACCGGGCGCTTCCGGGTCGATGTCCACGACCACCATGGGTTCGATGTTCAGCACGCCCAGCCGCCCTCGCAAGATCAACTCGAGGACATCCCGGCACCCCTTGCCACCGCCTATGAAAACGGTTCTCATCGATCGTGCTTCCCCCTGACGCCGAGTACAGCGACGATATCGTCACCATACCAACAACGAACGCGGGAATCAACCGGCCACGACGCCCGTCGCGCGGGTTCCCGTCACAACGAGAATTGCCGTCTTGATTCCCAATCCCCATTGTGCTATCGCTCAATCAGGTCGTTGACCGCTCCTGGGCACGGAATCGGTCCGGACCGCAAGCACGCAGCACGTCCGCGCGCTCGGCGTAACGGGTGCATGACGATCCGCTCGGAGAGCACGAAAGCGAGACCGCCGGTGGCGACGTTTTCCGTGAACTCCTGCACCGGTCCGTTGGCTCCGGTGCATTGATTAGACATCGTGGTGTGGAGGTGACTCGTGAATTCTCGACAAGCGCGCACACTGTATCTTATGTTGCTCACCGTCGTGCCCTCATTGGGATCGAGTTGTGCACCGATCGGGACGTTCCAGTCCGCGACCACGGTCAAGCCGGGATTCACCCAGGTCCAGGTTCGCCCGGAGGTGTTCACCCAGGTGATGGATGACAAATCCGCGGTCGCGTTCGGGACCGAGGCGGAGGTCCGCTACGGCGTGCATGAGTTGGTTGACATCGGGCTGCGGGGCGGCTCGAGCGGTCTTGTGGGCGACGTCAAGCAACGGCTCGTCGCTTCTCCCCAGTTCAACGTGGCCGTGGCTCCGTCGTACGGGGTCATGTTCTACAAGATGCCCGACGGGATACACAACGTTACCACCCTCGAGGGGACCTGTCCTTTGATCTTCGGCTACCAGCCGCGCTACGGCGGACCAGAATTCGTCGTCGCCCCCAAGATGTTGATCCGCCGACTGGCGATACGGCAGTTTGAAACGCTGGATGACGGCACCGTGCAGGGGGAAACGGAAAAGCTGTTCGCGGTCGCCGGCGCGCTGTCCGCCGGTATCCGGATTCCGATCCCGATGGGTTTCGAACTCTTCCCCGAAATCACGGTGGGCTACCCCATGTTCACGGACGAGACCGCCGAGTGGGTCGATCCCAGGGACTACGGGCTGGGTGGGCTGATGTTCACCGCGGGTGTGGGGATCGGGTTCGGTCGACGCGGCGGCAAGTACTACAACAACGGCGACAGCTTGCCATTCTGAGAGCCGTTCCGGCGAGGGGCGGGCCTCCCGGGTGACGACCCGTAACGCTCCACGCTTGTCAGGAGGAACGCATGGAGGCCGGGAGCATCGCCATCGACCCGCCGCTCGGCACCATCGCCGTGGTGCTCGCCGCGGAGACGAAGAGCCTGCTCGTCGGCGAAGCTGCTTCGCCGGCGTGACCCGGACCATCGACGACATCGAACAGTCGCTCCGGAAGGCCTGTCCCATCGCTCGAAGCGTCTACATCGAGCCGGACATCTACCGGGCGGACGGTCCAGCATTGGATGACTCCGGCACGCCGCGGCGAGGTACGCGGGCCACGGGATAGAGCATCCAACGCTCGTCCACGTAAGGAGAACGGCGGTAGAACCAGTCCAGCCGGGCTCGAGGATCCTTCGCCAGTTCCTCGTCTTCGGCCACCGCACGCCGGAAGGCATCTGCGAGAGTGGGGTCTTCCGCGATCATTCCGGCGGCCAGCGGCTCGAGCACGTAGGCTTCGAAATACTCGGTCCGCTCGAATATCTCCAGGAAATAGCCCCACTGGAAAAACGAGTCCGGCGCCGCCGGCTCGAGAAGCATGACAATCAGCTCGCACAGCGGCTGGTCGGTCGGAACCCAGACCGATCCCGCGGGCATCCGCTCGAGCCGCCTCTCGATCGTGGCGGTCGCGTTCACCCTCAGATGGCCTTCGGTCGGCGATGACGCAAACCTTGGGTCGGTCAGTCGGTACATCTGCACCCGCACGTCTCGAGGCGCGTCCAGCCGTTCCATCCGGACACCGTGCGCGGCCAGGGCGTCGATGACCTCGGGCCAATCGGGCGGGATCCAGTATCCGAGCGGGGTCGTCACCTTGATCGAAGGACGGTCGAACCGGATACGAGGAACGGTCGCCATGATCGGCTCGCCCAGCCAGCGTGTCCACGTGCCGCCGGAGGTCTCGGACGGGACATTCTCGAAGGCGACGGCCTTGAAAGACACCTGCTCCGGCGGCTCCTTGGAGGGTTCCCAGGCCAGGACGACCTCACCGGGCCGACGCGCGCGGTCAAGAGCGACTGCCGCACGCAGACCCTCGCTCGATCTCCCCAGCAACCTCAACGCACTCTCCAGCAGCACGTAGGTTCCGAACACCCGTTGCGGGAACGGCTTGAGCGAGTGGGTCTCGACGAGCACGGTGGGGACGTGGGCCGCGTCGCCGTAGCCGTGAGAAAACCGCGGCGGCGCCGTCCACTCGAGGGTCCCCCCGGCATGGTCCCTCCCGTTCGCGGCGAACACGAGCGGGCCGGGGATGTGATTCTCGGCCTCGAGGTCTGCGGTGAACGCGGGTACGAGGTTTTCGGTCAACCACCCGGAGATGGCGGGGGACGATGCGTGGGGACCGGTGAAGCCGAACGTGATGTCATACTGGTAGTCGATTCCGTCGGTCACGTGGATGTCCAGGTAGAGGTCGGGCCGCCATGCGCGCAAGGCACGGACCACGGCACGCACTTCCGGCGTCTCGAGCTTGCTGAAGTCCCGGTTGAGGTTGAGATTGCGCCCGTTGGTTCGCCAGCCCATGACAGCCGGGCCGCGCTGGTTGATGCGGTTGCACCGCGACCGCCGCTCGTGCCCGTCCACGTTGAGTATCGGGACGAACAGAAAGCTGGCGTGGCGTAGCAGACGGCGCTTTTTCCCAAACGCCAGGTCGCGCAGAAGCATCATCCCGGCGTCCTTCCCGGCAATCTCCCCGGCATGGATCCCAGCGTGCGCAAACAACAACGGCTTGCCGCTCCGGACCATGGCACCGGGTGTGAAGGCGCGGTCGCGAGACGCCACCACGGCGACGATATCCCGGCCCCGGGCGCTCTTGCCCAGCGTTACCACTTCGAGTTCCGGCGCCGCGCCGGCCAGCGCACGCAGCCAGCTCACGGTTTCGTCATACGAAGGGGATTCGACAAAGCCCGACCGCTCGAACGGGGTGGCCCAGAGATCGTCCGGCGACACCGCCGGGGAGCGGCGGTTGCCCTCCCAGGGAAGCTGCGGAGGCAGCAACGACTCGTTCGGGGCGGGCTCGGCGCCAGCCACATCCGGGCAAGCAACTTCGCCGCCGGCCCGAGCACCGGCAGGCACCCCCATTGCCCAGGCTGTCACCAAGAGAAGTGAAAGCTCGACATGTCGCATCGATGGCTCCAGGTGGTCGCGGTTGGTGAGAACGCCCAATCAGCATGGTCTGGCAGTCGGTCCCGACTGTCAACACGAACCGGCACCGCGAACGACGCGCGCCGCCGGTCGTGGGCGAGCCTGCTTGCGGAAGGATCGGAGCCGGAAGTGGGGCAACGCTCTCGCGGAAGGCGCTTTCTTCTTGACGACACGTGGTACTAACAGATAGCATATCCCTGAACTAGGAGTTCGTCCCGAGCGAAATCATCGGGGTACGGCGTTCGGGCTAGATGTCACTCCAGCCCTCCAGTCAGACGTGTGAAAGGAGCCACGGGAGAGAAAAGAATGAACATCAAGAGATTGCTCATCGATTTCATTGGTCTATTTCTGTTGGTCCTTGTCGTCACGTCAGTTGTCACGTACCTGTGGAACCTCGTTTTTCATGAAGCAGGCGCGGTCGATTGGGAAACGTCATTTCGCCTGGCGATCATTTTGGGGATTGTGCTGCCTGTGACCAAGGTCCTTGAGCACAAGAAACCGGGAATGTGACGGAATGCCGTACCGCGTTCGCTCCGGGCCGTTCGTGGCATCGAGCGAGGCGGTTTCACGTGGTATCCGTGGATAGCGCGAGGCAGGGGGAGGCGGAGGCGGAGCAGGTGTGTGGCGTTCAGCGTGTCGTGGGCTTCTCGACGTTGGTCAAGACCTGGGATCTGGATGCGTGGGTAGTGGTCTGTTGGTAGCCGGTCCCGACGCGAGCAGGCGGCCATCTGCGCACTGGGGGCGCTATTTCTTCATGTCCGCCATTTCCTCGACGACGTAGTAGCAACCCCAATGGGTGTTCAGCAGGGCGGTGTCCAGGTAGACGGCCCAGTGAGGGTAGTCGTGTGCAGCGTCGACGTTCACGGCGAATGCGATGTCCATGACGTCCTCATTGGTGGGGATCCGATCCTTCACGTCCCAGGACATCCCTTCCCACGAATTGTTGTAGCCCTTGAGGACGTCAAGGGAGCCGGGGCCGAACTGCACCACGTACAGCTCGGCATGGAATGCGTCCTGGTCGTAGAAGTCCACGTCACCGAACTTCATGGTCAGCGTGGCGGAGAGGAGCCGGCAGCCGGAGAAATAAGGGGCCCAGAAGGCGGACTCCACATCGTCATCCCACCAGCGATAGCAGTCGCTGTCGAGATCGATGGGCTGCGCCGTGTCGATGTAGTACTCGTACATAGTATCGTATGAGTGGGTCTTCGCGGCGATCACTTCTCCGACGATCGGCTCGCCGCACCTGCGGTCGTCCTTCTCCGTCTGCTTGTCCTGCCCGAAAGCCAGGCTGCTGCCAAGCATCAAGGCGACAAATGGAATCGCACGCAGTCTCAACATGATAGAACCTCCTTTTCTCACGACTGTTGGTGGTTTTTCAGCAGGGCATGAAACGACTCATTTCGCCCTTCTACTGAGGAATAGTCGGGCGGCATGCCGAAAACCGAATGGACGGAGGTTTTTGTTTCGAATGTGGAGTTTCCGGGAGATGATTTCCGATGAGAGCGCCCTGGAAGGGGGTACGATGGTAGGTGTCGCACCGACGGCTGTCAGTCACATCGCGTGACCTGACGCTCGCTGTCATTCACCACGCCGATGTCGAGGAGGGGGGCGCCAGCCCAGTGGTTCTCGTTGCCCACCATCAACCATACTTCCTCGACCTCCGGCCAGTTTCCTTCAGGGAAGGTGACCGACACGTGGCGCACCGGGTGGCCGTCGAAGTCGCCTGGACCCAGGTCGAGGTAGACATACTGCTGGTCCTCGAACGTGAGCCGAAGGTAGAGGTGGGGGAAGGAGACGCAGACCTGTCGCAGGTTCAACTCGAGGGTGAGGTCCGCGTCCCCGGTCTCCCGCCGGCAATAGTCGCATGACGTGCACGGTGGATTGTCGGGCTGAGCGTGGATCTCTTGTTGTTCGCACCAGAAGCCCTGGCCCGAGAGATCCGGATGAACGAAGTCATCCGCCAAGCCGTTGTCTTTGATCTCCATACCCTCGTTCGCTTCTGTTTCGAAGCAGCTCTCATCCTGGGGCGCGGCTCTGCCTGCCCAGGCCTCACATTCGGGGATCGGGTTACCCAACGCCTTGAACGCCGCGCACAAGTCCAGCAGGTTCGGCTGTGTTACGTTCTTTTCGCCACTGTTCAGGAGGGCTTTCACCAATTCATCGTCGGAAAAAGACAGTTCCGTGGTGGCGCGCCAGGCCTGGAGGAGGGCGAGGCTGCCACTCACTTGAGGCACGGCGAAGGAGGTGCCGCTCATCCGGTGCCAGCTCTCCTCGACCGTGGGACCGGGCGACGTCCTGGAGCAGATGAACTCGGAGGGCGCCCACACATCCACCTCGTCGCCGCCGACAGCCTGCGAACTCGGCGTCCCCCAAGGCGTCACACCGCTCACGGCAACGATGTCCAGCGGGTATTCTCCCAAGACCTCAGGCGCCACTGCCGGTTGGAATCGCCCGCAAGACCCCTCGGGGTCGAAAGTACACCGGTTGCCCGCGGCCACGAAGGACTTGACGCCCGCGGAGGTTGCAGCGGCGAAGGCGAACGCCACGTACCCCGGGAACCCGTCGTCATCGCGGGTCACGTCCGCCGGCCACGCCAGGCTCAGGTTGAGGATGTCGGCGCCCAGTTCCACCGCTTTCAGGATACCGATTGCCAGATCCTTCTGGCTGCCCACCCCCTTGTCGTCTAACACCCGAATCGACACGATGTCGGCCAGCGAACCTGCCTGCTCGAGGGCCAGGTAGGCCACGGAGGTGCCATGCCCCTGCTCGTCGATCAGCCAGCACTGTTCCTTGCTGCACGCGGGGAATGCCCATCCCTCCTGGAGCAGCCCTTGCCCCACGATGGGATCGACCCCTGAATCGATGACCGCGATCCTGGGCGGCGTGTCAGCCGATTCGTGCGACAGTTTCTCCTGCACATGGTGAACGGCGTCCGACGCGCCGGTCTCGACCAGTTGCCACCAGTCCATGCCGGTGAGCGAGGCGGACGTATCGCCCATGAACGTGATGGAACATACCGGCTCGAACTCGTCGAGCCCGGCCTTCTCGAGGCTGCGTAAATCCTCCGTGGTGAGCTTCCCGCCGTCGGCGCGCGTGACTACGAGGGCATCCTGGAGGATTTCGGCAAGACCGTCCCCCTTGTCACCGAGGAACAAGGCCTGCACCTGGGCGATGGTTTCGCAACTGTGGAGCCGTTCCGCCACGAGGCCGTCCGGCATCACCAGGCCGGCGCAGGACTCGAAGTCCCCGGCAGGGGGTTCGAGAGGGGCATTTTTCGCCACGGCGTTCCTCGATGCGCTCTTGCCAACCTCCACCTCGACATCTTCCAGCTCCCCGTCGTCCACACGGCACGCGCAGTCGGCGTAGTAGGCGACCACGACCCGATCGTCACAGCCTTCCGGCACCGAAAAGAGCGGAGGCGCCGCGAGGGCTGGAGGACCGGCGCCCAGCAGAACACAGCAGAAGACCATGCACTCGGCCACTGCCTGTTTCCCGTTCATGGAACACCTCCTTTTCGCAAGCCTACCGGGCTGCTCGGTAGTCCAGTTCTCCCTCGAGCAACCGGGCCGACTCCGCGTAAAAGCTGCCGTTCAACCGTTCGGGTGGCCGGGTGCCATGGGGGAGCAGGAGCAACCGGATCTTGTGCCGCCCGTAGTGGTCCCCGAGGAGTTCGCCCGCGCGAACCCGCAACTCGATGAGCCCGGTGTCGGTGATGGTCACCACGGGATCGACCGGGAAGCGCTCGAACACGCCGGCTGGTCCCTCGATGTAGGCGACGACGGTGGGAGATGTCGACGCCTCTCCTTGCTTCGGCCGCGCCAGGAGCACGAGGTCGCTGCCTGGACCGTAGACCGGCAGTTCGAATCCGTGCAGCGTCTCTCCTCGCGTTTCCCTGGCGTACCCCTCGAACCCCAAGACATAGCCAGGGAGATCCTCTTCCACGAACGAAAAAGGGTTGAACGTGGTCAACAGCAAGGCAGCGACGGCGGCCATCACCGGGACCGGGAGCCACGCCCATCCGGGCGTTCGCGGTCTGAAAAGGCGGAAGACCTGCCGCTGTGCAATGTGAGGCAGGCCCGGAACCTCGACGTCGAGACATGCCAGGTGGTCACGGCACACGGCGCAATCGGCCAGGTGCCGAACCACCACCGCTTCGTCGCGGGCAGACAGAGAATGGGCGCGCAGTCTCTCGAGCAATTCGCGGGAAGGACAGTCGGAATCCGCCTCCCGCTGCAGACTTCGCGCTCGAGCCAGTTCCTCGAGCAGATCGTCCACGTCCCCGCTATCATGCGCTCCGTGTTGCTCGTCCACAACGACCTCATCTCTCCTGAAGCTGTTCCGAAGGCCCTGGATGGGCCGGCAGCGGCCACGCCGTGTTCGGCGACTCTCGTCGGGCCTGCCGTCCACTGCCGGTCCTCCTCCGCGCCGCACGGCGCCAGCAACGGATCTTCCTACTTTTGTATATGCCGTTCACCTGCTGAAAGCCGAATAGCGCCACTCTTTTTTTTCTTCAGCGACCCGTTCGGCCCCCTGAAGGGCAACGGAGAACGGCCAGCCCTTCGCCCATCATCCCCCGCCGCCCTCGCTCACGGGGCACCGAGCGCCAGGTAGCCCGCCCATACCGAGCGCCTGGCGCAACTTTCCCCGCCCCGTCCTGCTATCAGGTCGCGTTGCACCCTGCCCAACGCCACGAACGGAGGTGCGTCGTCAGCCTCGAGGTGTCGATAGAACAGCGGGGAGACCTTTGCACTCTCCAAGTCAGACACATCCCATAGCGTGGCAACCACGGCTCGAGCGCCGGATGCCACGAAACCATCCGCGATGCCCAACGCGCCCCCACCTTCCCGTGAGACCTGTCCTGCGCCGCAGGCGTTGAGAAAGACGAGGGGACCGGGGAGCCGGAGCCCGCGGATGTCCATCTTGGTCAACCGCTCTCCTCGAGCAAGCCCGAGAAAGGAGAGGAAAGGGCGCTCCTCGTCGATGACCGCGTGCCCGGCGAAATGGAACAGGGAAGCGTCTGTCATGGCGGTCAGGACGGCCTCTTTCGTCGCGCCCGACCGGGCCAGCAGGTGTGGGGACGGGAGAATGGCCTGCAACCGGCCTCCTTCTCCAGCGGCGCCGGCCAGGTCGTGATTCGGATCGACCACAATCAGCGACGTCCCCTCGAGCTTCCCCGGGGAAGGCGGGGTCCAGAAAAGACTCGGGACGACCAGCAGGTCGTGCTGTTGGACGAGAGGACGATCGCCCACCGGCAACGCGCTCCAGGGTATGGCCCGGAGCACGCCGTCCGCCACCACGACGACTGCCGACGCGTCGGCAAGGTCCTCGAGCAGCATCCGGCTCAACCTCGCACCGGCGGAGGATTCGGCGTCTCGCCGGCAAGCCTCGATCCACTCGAACGCCAAGGTCTCCAGCGCGGCCCGGGCGATGGGCACGCGACGCACGGAAACGGCCTCCCGGGACACCGTCCAGACGACGAGTTCGCCGGGGAAGATGGCCGGACGCACCAGGACTCCGTTGTCCGGCAGGACTTCACGCAACCGGGAAATCTCGAGGAAGGGCGGAACATCCCGCTGCGCGTCTCCCAGGATCGTTTCGATCCTCGCCCAGGTCGCCTCCCGTCTCTCCTCCTTGGCGCGCAGCACTCGGGAGGAGCCGGGCGACGGAACCCTGCGGAGAGCAACAATCTCCTGGTCCAGGGCCTGGCGCGTGTCTTCCAGTTTTCGTAGTTCGGCTGTTTCCCGAGCGGTGAGACGGTCGCGTCGCGCGGCTCTCCCCTGGGAACGCCATCGTGCCCAGGCGCAGCGCTCCACCTGGTCGAGCGCCTCCAAGTCACGGTGCAGGTCCAGGCGTGTCAGGATGGCTCGAGCCTCCCAGGCGGCCCTGTCGGCCAGGAGCGTCGCTTCGTGGAGCGGGGACGGAATGGCGTCGTTGGCCTCGACCCATCGAAGTGCGCGGTCGAACGCTTGAATCGCGTCCTCGAGCGCTCCTCTGGCGCGCAGCGCCTCGCCCTGCCCATGGGCCGCTTCCGCGGCATACTTCACCAGGCCGTGCTCCTCGGCCTCCCGCTCGAGAGCACCGAAACGCTGCAACGCATCGAGGGAATCTCCGCCGGCCAGAGCCAGCTCCGCGTTCACCCGGGCCAGGAAGAGATGGAGTTCGGGGTCCGATGGGGCCGGCAACTGCTCGGCACGTGACAGCAAACGACGCGCCGCCTCGAGGTCTCCCTCGAGCAAGGCCACGTAGGCCAGGTTGGCGACAGTCCCCGCACGGTAGGGATCCGATTGCTTCCCTCCTCGCAACGATTTCTCGAAGAGGGCCTGGGCCAGGTCCAGCGCTTCCCGCCTGTCATTGTCGAGCGGCACGCCGGCTTCCACGCCCCTGAGAATCAGCCACCCCATGTTGTTGTACAGCGTGGCCGACTCGTCCTCCCGAAGTTCGGCAAGGACTTCTTCCAGGTAACGTTGGACCAGCCTGTGGTGACCGAGGGCTTGCAACAACGACAGCTTCAGACGTACGGCCTCGAGCCGAAAGTACCGCTTCCCCACGCGCCGGGCCTGGTCTTCCGCCTCAACCGCCATCTCGAGAGCCGGCAGCAGTCTGCCCAGCTTGTTCAGCGTCCACGCGCGGCTGAAATACTCTTCGGGATAGCGGACCTGGTAGTCCAACGACCTGGCCAGCGCCAGGGAACGATCGAGGTAGGAAAGCGCCTGGAGGAGATTCCCCCGGTCGCGAGCCGCCTCATGGGCTGCGTTCAAGGCAAGGACCGCCTCGGAAGGGAATCCCGCTCTCTGGGCCAGGTTCGCCCAGGTCAGTGCCATCGACTCGGCATGCGGATAGTCGCCTGCCGATCTCAAGGTCTGGACATAGTACTTGGTGACCCACAGCCGATCGACGAGGCACAGCGGCTCGTCCAGGATGGCCCGAAACACCTCGAGCTGGTCTCGAGGAGGACGATCATCGACCGTGTCCAGGCGCATCCAGATGGAGGGATCGCAGGCACTCTCATCAGCCCTCCGGCCGACCACGAACGGAAAGCGATCCCGCCGGGCGCCGCGCTCCGTTCGTCCACAACGCCACACAAGACACAGGTGCCACAGACCGGGCTCCTCGGGCAGACGCATGGAGACGAACGCATCCTCGGGTCGCGCCGGAATGGCCTGCGGCACCGGGAAGAGACGGTAGCTCGACCCGGCCTGCTCGAGATAGGGAGGTTCCAGTGGTATGGTGACCGACACGTCCGTGTTTCCCCCGGGCGACTCGAGGGCAAGCTCGAGCGTGCCGGCGGCGAACGGGTCGCATTGGCGCCCCTGCTTCGGAAGAGGGTCGAAGAGAAGGCCGAGCTTCTGCCCGGTGAGATAGCGGGGTAGCGGTGAGCGTCCGGTAGAAGACACCTCGGCCCATTCGGGTTCCGTGCTCCTCCCCTCCCGGGGCTCGTAGAGCTTGACCGGACCGATGAAGTGCACGCTGACCTGCCTGGGTCCCGTATCGTCGTGACGACAGGCCTGGATTGCCACCGCGAGGCAGCCTGCGAAAAAGGCCGCGACGCCGGCCACGACGCCCCGGGCGACACGCTCGGTCGGATTCATGGCCCTCCCCTCTTGTTGCGCTCCGCCATGATCTCCTTCATCGCGGCCACGATGCGCTTCCTGCGGACATAGATCATGTCCGGAGAGCAGCCGAGGATCTTCGCGACCTCCACCGGGGTCATGCCGTTCTCGTAGAGATAGTGAAAGGTCACGATCACTTCCGGCGGAAGCCTGGCCTCGAGGGCGCGGATCAACCGGTCCAGCTCCTGGCGCTCGATCAGCAGCCCTTCGGGGTCTAGTCGCGGGTCCGGGCAAGTGTCCTGTCCCGGCGAACCATCCTCCAGGATCTCGAATGGTTCCTCGACACGCCTGGCGACCGTGTTAAGGCTCCGCCGCCGGTTCCTGGCCTGGTACACGGCTTGCCTGCGAATGTAGGATTCGGGCGACAACCCCAGCGCCCGGTTGTACTTCCCGAGAAGTTCCGCGCGGTTTGCAAGCAGCCTCGAGAAGGTGTTCGCCACCGCTTCTTCCTGGTCCTGCAGCGACGCACCAGGCATCTGCATGACGACCGTGCGCCACACCAGGGGCGTGAAGCGCGCCACGAAGACCTTGCAGGCCTGCCCGGACCCGTCCATGCACCTCCGGCGAAGTTCGTCGAAGGACAGGTCCCGCGCGTGCTTCCGCCGGCGAAATCGTTGAATTTTCAAAGCCATGGCCGTCCAGACGATTGGTTCAACCCCCCAGGGCATGCCGACACCCTGCGACTGTCCATCGATCTGTGGTCAACCATCTCGACTCATCCAATGAGGAAACGTCACGTCGTGCTGGAACGCCGCGACGCTCCATGCTCCTCTTCCTGCCACAAGAATACCACCGCCGTCCAGCCCCTTGCCAAGCCGACCGACGACAAATGGAGGAAAGGATGCCGCGGGGAATGTGAGTGAGAATCCGGAGAGCGGAACCGCCGGATCGCACGGGACCGGCACCGGCCGCGGAGAGGACCGCGATCCGGATACCTAGTCGGCCACGGTCACGGCGCAGCGGAATCCGAATCCCTTCGGGCGGCTGTCCGGCTCGAAACTGTCGCGGTTGGCGGAGCGGACGTAGGACGGGTAGTCGTCCCAGGAGCCTCCCCGAATGACCCGATAGAGACCGTTCGCCGGGCCCTGCGGATTGGCCTCCGGGGACACCTGGTAGTAGTTGAACCCGTACTTGTCCGCGACCCACTCCCACACGTTGCCCGCCATGTCGTAGGCCCCATAAGGAGATACGCCAGCCGGATAAGCCCCCACCGGGGTGGTCTCCCCCACGCAGTAGGTCCCCGAATCGTAGCTGTCGATGAAGTTGGCGAGTTCGCAAGTCGCCGGGGCGTTCCCCCAGGGATACTTCTGCCCCTGCGTGCCTCGAGACGCCTTCTCCCATTCGGCCTCGGTGGGAAGCCGCTTGCCGGCATACCGGCAATAGGTGTCGGCATCGGCCCAACCGACACAGTTGACCGGGTGGTTTTCGTACCCGGAGCGGCCCCAGTTGCACCCCTCCCAATCCCCCGGCGCCTCGCACGCACCGGCTTCGACGCAGGCCCGGTACGCGGCCACCGTCACTTCGTAGGCGTCGATGTCGTAGGCGTCCAGGTATACCTCGTGCAAAGGCACCTCGTCCTCGTAGGCGACATCGGGGTAGTCGTAGGAATTGTACCCCGGGTCTCCGGGACGGCACGGCGGATTTGTCTTCTCGTTGCAAATCCCCATCAGGAACGTCCCGGCTTCCACCCGAACCATTCCCTCGTGCTCGGACCCGGTTTCGCATTCGGCGATGCCCATCGTCGCGGCGCCAATAAGTGTCGGCAGCAACAACAAACTGATGTGTTTCATGAAAACCTCTCTTGTCGACGGCGAATGCGCGGCCGCGACATGCGACCGCCTGAACTTACCTACCACTCAATCAGATGAAATGTCAATAGTTGCATTTGATGACAGCTTGTGCCTCACGCCGGAGCACTATCTCACCAACAGCATTTCACGACCGGTACGGCGCCCACGCAACACTCCCGGAGGACGGCTCGAAGCACGGCGGCAGCAATCGCCTTGCACTCCCTCGCGCTTGCTGCGACTATCGAGCTGTCGCCATCTCTCGCCGCTTCCCGTCCGGCGATGACCGGCGCGCGGGGGTTCTGGTCGAACGGCGCGGTAGCATCGAAGTCCCATCGGAAGGAGTGGCATGGTGAACAGGACGCGAAGGGTCGGGCTGGTCGCCGGTCCCGTGGCATTCGGGGTGCTTTTGGTGGTATCGTCGTTTGCCCCGCTGCCCGGGCGGCTGACCGTCGACGGGGTTCGCATGGCCGCCGTCGTCGCGCTGATGGCCACCTGGTGGGTGACGGAGGCGATCCCGATTCCGGCCACGTCTCTGCTCCCCATCGTGCTGTTCCCGGCGCTCGGCATCATGAAATCAGCCGACGCGACGAGGCCTTACGGCCACCACCTGATCTACCTGTTCATCGGCGGGTTCTTCCTGGCGAAGACGATCGAACGGTGGGGGCTGCACCGGCGAATCGCGCTGCACATCATCGCCATTATGGGGACCAGCCCGCGTCGAATCATCCTGGGGTTCATGACCGCAACGGCATTCCTGTCCATGTGGGTGAGCAACACGGCCACCGCGATGATGATGCTCCCGGTGGGCCTCGCCGTCATCTCCCAGGTCGCGGACGCGCAGTCTCGAGGCGATGGAGCCCGGCTGGACACCGGAGCGTCCGGGTCCAACTTCGCGGTGGCCCTGATGCTCGGCGTCGCCTACGGAGCGTCCATCGGCGGGGTGGGAACGCTCATCGGGACGCCGCCCAACGCGGTGATGGCCGGGGTGGTGGAGCAGCAGTTCGGCCGCTCGATCGGCTTCGCACGGTGGATGCTGTTCGGGCTTCCCCTGTCGGCGACCTTTCTCGCCATCACCTGGTTCATGCTGACTCGAGTGCTCCATCCCCCGGAAATCGAGGCCATTCCAGGCGGGAAAGCCCTGGTGGAGGCGGAGTTGAAACGGCTCGGCCCCATCAGAACCGCCGAAAAGCGCGTGCTGGTGGTCTTTCTCGCAGTGGCCGCCGGCTGGATCGTGCGCGGATTCGTGCACACGAGCATGGTTGCCGACGCGACCATCGCCATCGCCGGCGGCGTCGCCCTGTTTCTCGTCCCGTCCGGCACGAAACGGGGCACGTTCCTGTTGGACTGGGAGACCGCGGTGACGATCCCTTGGGGAGTCGTCGTGCTGTTCGGGGGAGGCCTCGCCCTGGCGTCCGGGATTGACAAGGTGGGCCTGGCGGCTTGGCTCGGGGCCCACCTGGCGTCGATGGGTCTTCACCAGATCGGGCTGGTGATGGCTGCCGTCGTCTTGTTCACCATCTTCCTCACCGAACTCACCTCCAACACCGCCACCGCGTCTCTCCTGGTGCCAATCATGGGGAGTACCGCGGTGGCCATGGCGGTCCACCCCTTCGGCCTCATGGTGGGCGCCTGCGTGGCCGCCTCCTACGCCTTCATGCTCCCGGTCGCCACGCCCCCCAACGCAGTCGTCTTCGGGAGCGGACAGCTCAGCATCGCCAAGATGGCTCGAGCGGGCGTGTGGATGAACCTCGTTGGCACGCTCCTCATCCTTGCTTTCGCCCTCCTCTGGCTGCCCCTGGTGTGGGGGATCGATCTGGGCGCCCTGCCCGCGTGGGCGCAACCGGGCCGCTGAGACGGCGCGCCACGTGTGTCGCACGAAACTGACATCAGTCCGCCGATTGGTCGACGCGATTCGCCAGGCCGCGGACTCATCGAAACCGTCTGGACAGAACGCCGGCATGGTTCGACCGGTATGAGCCGAACGCGCCGGACGCCCACTGCTCCCCCACCGTCACGTACCGACCTTCGACGCCGAACCAGGTGCTACTCCGGCCCGGTCAACTCGACGACATCCAGGACCGGGGAGGCGGCGATCTCCTCCTCGGTGAACCGCACGTCTCGCCATTGCTTCTCGGCGAACAGGGGGGTTTGGTCCGCAAAATAGGGAGAGGCCGGGTCGTTGGACTGGGAGTAGGAGAGCAGGGCCTTGCCTCGAGGCCCGGTGTCATCGAACGAGAGGACGAGCATGAAGCTGGTGCCGTAGTTGACGAGGTACCCCTGGTCGGTGAGGTCCGTATCGGCATAGATAACCTCCCCGCGCGACATGGCCGGCAGCAGGGTGGCGTTGATGCTGTTCGAGTAGTAGACGACCTGGAATCCTCCTTCGAAATCTTGTGCCCCGTGAAGGGGGATTCGCTCTGAGCCCTTGAGCGTGTACTGGCAGGAGCGCAGCGTGGTATCGGGCGCCAGTCCTGCGGTTTCGAGTCTCGAGACCGCGGCGGCGAGGGCCTGGAGGACGGGGTCGGGTCCGTCTTCGGGCGGAGGGGCCAGCGTGTTCGGGGTCGCGATGGGGTCATCCGGGTCGAACGGCACGGCGAACAGGGGGCCGGCGTCGACCCGGTCGGCAGGTTCGAATGTGCCGATGAACTCCCGCCAGGCAACCTCTCCGACAGCGTCCAGGTCGGCACGTCCATTCCAGTCGGAGATGGTGTCGCAGATGAAGGCTATGTTCACCCGCTCGCCGTCGTAGGGCACGACCGTGGTTCCCTGGCAGCGCTCGGCCACGTCGGCCCGGAGGAGGTCGGCGAGCATGGCCCGGTTGGTGTAGTACATGTCCAGGAGTTCCTCGAGGGAGAACCGAAAGTCGGTGCCGGACGCGGCGTGGTCTCCGGTTTCCGTCAAAAGCGTCAGGTTCATGCGGGTGCGTGACGATCGCGGCGTCCGCTCGGGGCCGTAGAGGGGCGAGAAGCCCTCGAGGGGTTCGGCGGGATTGGTCAGCCAGTGGTTATCGTTGGAATTGAACACGAAGTCGGTGCGCCGGAGTTGCGGCGCGTCGGCCACCGGGATCAGGCCGGGCCGTCCGGCTCGAGGGTCGTCCACCCATTCGTTGGCCGGATCGGACCCGTCGAGGAGCGGCATGCCGAGTTCCCATGCGAACTGGGTCAACGGGTCGTCCTCGAGGGCGGCCTGCCACGCGTCGAGGGTCGCTTCGCTCAGGTTGGGCACCGCCGACGCGTCCACGTAGTAGGTGTTCCCTTCGGCGTCGACGGCCATGGTGTGGGCCCATGGCAGTCCGTGGATGGTCTCCAGGGACCTGGCGAACGCCTCGAGATCCTGGGCGGTGTTCATGGCCAGGAACTGGGCGATCATGGCGGTGTTGTTCTCGTTGGCGTCCCGGAACGTCAGCGCGGAGACGCCCGTCCACCCGAGTTCCTCGGTGCTCACCATCGGGCCGTAGTGGGTGCGGTACAGGGTCCTGGAGACGGTCTCGAGGCTGCCGTCGGGCTGACGCACTTCCACCTGGAACGTGGTCGCGGTCATCTTCCGGTACCCGTTGCCATAGCGGTAGGCCGTGGGGTCGGCGGGATTGAGCTTCAACCGGTAGAGCGTCCCCCGGGATGCCCATGAGAAGGTGTGTGTCCAGGCCACGCGCGCGTTGAACCCGATGTTGACCAGGGGCGACCCGATCAAGGATGCGCCGTACACGTCGATCACCCCTGGAACGGTCAGGTGGTTCTCGAAGAACTTGAGCTGCCCCTCCCAGGGAAAGTGGGGGTTCGCCACCAGCATGCCGCGGCCGGTCGTGGTGCGGTCCCGTCCCAGTGCCCACCCGTTGCTGCCGATGTGCGACAGGGCCATGGACCGCATCGACGGCGGGTCGCCCACCGGGGGGGCGCCCGGCGGCTGGGCTCGAGCGATGCCTGGAATCAAAGCGTCTCCGGAGGCCAGCAAGGTCATGCTCATGTAGTAGGCGAGCAGGTCTGTCGCCGTGACCGGCCTAACCCATTCGGCGCCGGCACAGTCGGCCGGCCAGTCCCCGGGCGGCGTGTCGGCGAGATACCTGTTGTATCCCGCGGCGAACCCTTCCAGCAATGCCCGGACCTCGGGCGTCTGTTCGGGGACGGCTTGTTCGGCGTGGGCATACACGTTGAGGGCCAGATAGCCGAAATCGCTGTCCAGGTACTTCCCGTCCGACCCTTCGCCGAAGTATCGTGCCCGTTCGCTCCGCACGCGGACCACCTGGTCTGCGAGGGTGCACAGGTAGTGCCGGGCAAAGAAGTAGGCCTGCCCGAAGGCCACGCTGCCCAGGTCGGCGGCGACCACGTGGATCACCCCGTTCTCCGTGGTGCGCACGACCGCCCGGTATCGCGCGGGTTCGTCACCTGGTGTCGGCTCCACAACGGGCGTGGGCGGTGTCGCCGTGGTGCCCGGTGTCACCCCGGGGGTCTCCGCCGGACTCGATCCGCCTGGCGTCCCTGTCGGGCCGGCGAGGTGTGGAGTCGGTGTCGGGTAACCCAGCAGGGTCGGAGTTGCGGGAACGGGTGTCCCCGTGGCCGGGACTTCGGTCGGCCCGCCCGGCGTCGGTGTCGGCAGGGACGGCGCCCGTGTCGGCGTGACGTCCCCGGTGTCCGGCTCGCATGCCCCGGCCAGCAGGGCCATTGTCAACGCCGGCAACAGACACAAGATCGGTTGCCAGGCCTGTTTCCCACGAGATCCACGTTGCCCTGCCATGGTGTTCCCTCCCGTTCCACGTGTGCCACGACCGCACGGGGACACGATCCCAGAAACCGGATTGCCCGGCCATCGATCCCCGATATCGACCGATAAAATAACACGGGGGCCGTAGGGGCGGGTTTCAAACCCACCCCCACACGCCCCGTCGGCCCCGCCCCGTACCGCCACACACACAATTCCCTACCCGCATGCCCCC
>JAJRTE010000164.1 GCA_024278455.1 Myxococcota bacterium | reverse complement strand
TGGACGGTGGAGGTGGCCTGGCCCCTGGCGGCGCTGCGCGAGCGCAACCCGCGGGTCAAGCTGCCCGTCGAGCGGGGCGATACCTGGCGGGTCAACTTCAGCCGCGTCCAGTACCTGCACGCCTATGACGGCCTGACGCCGGCGAAGGTCCCCGACGCCCCCTGCGAGGACTGGGTGTGGCAATCCACCGCCACCGGCGACCTCCACAACCCGGAGACCTGGGGCCGGGTCGTGTTCAGCGACCTGACGGCCGGCACCGTGCTGGACGCCGAGCTGGAGCGGCCCGCGGCCGTGCACCCCGCTCCCGCGGTATCCCGGGCCACGCGCCACCCCGGGGCGCCGGTGGTGGCGGCCCCTGCATCTGGGCCACCGGCGTCCGAAGGCGTCGCCCCGATCTCCGGACCGCCGACCCCTGCGGGGGCAAACGCGGCGCCCCGGTCGCCCGCACCCGAAGGGGCCGCTCCGCAGACCGGGCCACCCGCACCCGCCACGACCGACCCCCAGGCCGACGACATGGTCCTCCTGCCGGCCTGCACCCTCACCGTGGGCCCCGACCCCACCGACGCGGCGCGCAGCCCGGCCCACGAGGTGTCCCTGGAGGCCTTCTGGATCGACCGCCTGCCGGTGACCGTGGCCCAGTACACCGCCTTCCTCAACGCCGGCGACCACGACCGCCACTACTCGACCTGGATGCGCATCCCCGAGCACTGCGGCATCCGGCGTCTGGGCCCCGGCCGCTACGACTGCGTGCCCGGACGCGAGGCCTACCCGGTGGTCTACGTCACCCTCGAAGGAGCCGCCGCCTATGCCGCCCACCACGGCAAGCGGCTGCCCACCGAGCAGGAATGGGAGCGCGCCGCCCGCGGCGTGGAGGGCCGCACCTACGCCTGGGGCGACGACCCCATTCGCCCCGAGCTGGCCAATTACGACTACCACTACGGCGGCACCACGCCGGTGGGCGCCTTCCCCGAAGGCGCCACCCCCGAGGGCCTCCTCGACCTGACGGGCAACGTCAAGGAGATCACGACCTCCCTCTTCGAGCCCTATCCCGGCGGCGAGCCCATGATCTACCTGGGCATGCGCGAGCCCTTCATCTACGAGACGGTCACCAAGTGCCACGTGGTGCGCGGCGGCGCCTGGACCAAGCAAGAAGCCTGCATGGTGGCGGCCTACCGCGACGCCCACGGAAGCTTCAATCTGGGCTTTCGCTGCGTGCGCACCGCGTGAGGCGTCTCGGCGACCCGAGGAGGCGGAGATCGTGGGCGGACCCGGCGGTGCCGGTGCCCGCGGTCCGGGCGAGGGCCTTCGGAGGCCGCCGCTCGGAGGCCGCCGCTCGGAGGCCGCCGTATTGACTTAGTCAAGACTAAGTCCTATTGTCCAGGTCGTGATGCCACGGGGAGGCATGCCATCTTGAAGACGGTCACAACGCACCAGGCCAAGACCCATCTGTCCCGTCTCCTCAAAGAGGTCCAGGCGGGAGAGGAGATCCTGATCCTCAACGCGACGGTACCCGTCGCCCGCCTGACCGCCGTCGATGCGCAGGTGTCGCGCCGGCCGCGCGTCGGCACGCTCACCTCGTCGCCCGTGCGCTACGACGACGACGCCTTCCAACCGCTCTCCGAGGACGAGCTGGAGGACTGGGGCCTGTGACCTGTCTGCTGGACACCTGCACCTTCATCTGGCTCTGCGCCGAGCCAGAGCGGCTGTCGGACCGGGCGAGGGCGGCCATCGACGACGCCGAGCGTCTCCTCCTCAGCGACGCGTCCACCCTGGAGATCACCCTGAAGTGGCAGGCCGGCAAGCTCGGCCTGCCGGATCCTCCCCGTCGCTGGATCGAGGCCCAGGTCGCCACCTGGTCGCTGGAGGGCCGGGCCATCGGCCGCGACGACATCTATCGCGCCGGCGAGCTGCCTGACCATCACCGAGACCCCTTTGACCGACTGCTGGTCGCCGCGGCGCTGAACACCGACGCCACGCTCCTGACCCCCGACGCCGCGGTGCGACGCTACCCCGTCAGCACGACCTGGTAGGCCGCCATGTCCACCGTCCTGACCGCGCATCACCTCGACTGCGACGTCCTGGTCGCCGCCGGCGGCGTGCCCTGACCCCCTACACCGCCGATCGCTCCGGCCCGCCCGCGCATCCCCAGCCCGAGTTCAACTACGCCGCCTGACGGCCCGTCTCGACCCTGACAGGCGGTTGTCAGGGAACCGCTGTGCCTGATACCCACGCTGTGAAGCTCACGCTGCCTGCCAGAGGCCCGATCTCCCCGCTCGCGATCCACAACGCCGCCCCTCAGGCCCATCGCGGCCACGAGACCACCCCCAGAGCCCAGATGAAAGCCCCGACTCCCCTTGGATGCGCCTTGACCCACCACCCAATGCCCCTTTATCCTGCCTAACCATACACGACTTGAACTGGGCGCCAACTACTCACAACCCCTTCAATCCCGCCACGATCATACCCTACACCTTGGAGGCCACATCCGATGTTCAACTGCGTATCGGATATCGCCGGACGGGTGGTGGCCTGTGTGACCGGGAACGACAAACGCCGGGAAGGCATCGTCTGTTTCTTGACATCAACTAAGAAAAGGAAAATCCCATGAGGAAAACCGTTTTTGCATTGACCATCGTTTGCCTCCTCCCATCCCTTATCATGGCCGGCGACAACCGGAGAGACGGCCTTGTCGTGGGCATCGACTTTCAAACAACAAACTATGTCAACCCTTATGTCTCGTTCGAGGGCCAGCGCTACGATCCCCGCAATCTTATTACCTACAAGGACAAGAGCAGTTTCTTTTATTTTCCCTTCATGTGGAACGGATACAGCGATCAGGGCTTTGGATAATTCAGCACTTGGGGGTATCCATCTAAGCGGACTGACGGAGGACTGTCGCCTGCACATGCCTCTGGCGGCCCTGACTGATGGCACTGCGCACGGAAGTCTCCCTCTTAGTCCGGCAACGGGGGCCACGAGCTATCTGAACAAGGCATCGGCCGGCTTGACGCGGGTGTGGCGGGATCTTCACCGCGTTCGGAGGAGCCGACGAGAGCCATCCTCAGGTTGCGGGAGAGCAGGTCCGGTTAGATGGATACCCCCGTCAGCACTTATGCCGGTCATCTTCTGATCACCGGCCTGATCAACCTGATCAACCCCAATAAACAATACAAGTTTACCACAGACAAGGTTTATGGAGGGGAGTCCTAATATAGAGTGTTAGCCATCCATGGGACCGTTGGGGAGATCCTCTATATTTGAGTGTCGGCGGTGCCGTAGTGAGAATCCCATTTCGGAGAGCGTGAGACAATGGAGCAGCATGGGGTACAGAGAATGCCACAGGACATCAAGGACGATATCGCTCGTGGCGTCAGTATCCTTACGAGAGGTGGGTGTAAGGAGGTCTACGTGCTGGGGTCGGTCGCGGAGGACCGGATTCGTCCTGAGTCAGACATTGACTTTGCTGTGCGAGGGTGTCCTCCAGAAAGCTTCTTCAAGCTCCAGGGCGATCTCTTGATGGAACTGACTCGGTCAGCAGACCTGATTGACCTAGATGTTGATCCAGACCTGACCTCGTTCATCGAGCGAGAGGCGAGACTTGTCCGTGTTGGATAGGTCGACTCGTGTCCTGATCGAGCGAGAGCTTGAGCAACTCGACCGCCTACGAGACGAGTACAAGGATCTTCTTCAGATTCGGTCAGAAGAAGGACCGGACCTGGTTGGACGTGCGGCTCTGAGTACTGTTCTTCAGTCATACTACCAAGGGATAGAGGCCATCTTCCAGGCGGTCGCCAAGCGGATCGACAAGTCGGTGCCTTCGTCCGCAGACTGGCATCGGCAACTGCTGAGTCAGATGGCGACTTCGAGGGACAATCGTCCAGCGGTCATCAGTGGTGAACTCGGTGAGAAGCTGAGGCCATTTCTTGGATTCAGGCATCTGGCTCGTCACAACTACCCGTTCATGCTCGATTGGAGCATGATGCGCAATTTGATCGACAGCCTGGATCCAGTTTCCATGCTCTTCCGAAGTGAGATCGAGGCGTTTCTCAAGGTCATGGATCGCGGAGAAGACCAGGAGAGCCCCCACGGGTAGTCTCGATAACAGAGTGTCCAGCAACGGCATGGACGAATCTCTGGATGGCTAACATCGAATGGAGCCGACGACTCCATCGGTGTTTCCGGTATGTTGGACAGGGATTCGCTGGGCTGATTAGGAGCTCGTAGCCAATAGCGAGCCTGGTCGCGGCTCATTCGTGCGTTATACGGTGGGATGAGTGCCAGAGCCGAAGGGCAGGAGCAGAGGGAGAGGAGGGAGGGCAAATCCCGTTCGTGAGGGTGCTTTTCCTCTCTGGCAGCGTCGGATTCTTTACAGAGGTTGTCCAGGTAGCGGCGGAATGCCAGGCTTCAGAGGCAATGCGGTTGTGCCAAACCTGTTGCCGAGTCCGATTCTGCCAACGAGCACCGAGTTGACAGTTGGATTACGCACCCCAATCGCGTCGATGTGGCCTTGGCGGATCTTGGTGAGCGCGACGGACCAGCGTCGGTTTTGTCCTTGGTGTTCCAGCTCGCGTAATCCCCGGTGGATGATCCCGCGTATCGATGGGGAAGTGGGGAGGATGAGTGGCGTTGAGGATCATGTGGTGTGGATGAGGGATAGCTGCTCGTCAGGCCGCTGGTTCCGTTCCCGTTGTGGTGTAGGGGCGGGAATGGGAATGGCCCAGGTGTTGTCGTCCTTTCGGATGATGCGGCCGGCTTGCAGGAGGCGGTGGAGGGCGGTTCCGAGGCGCTGGTTGCGGACGCGGAGTGTGGCGCGCAGTTGGTTTCGGGAGAGTGGCTTGCGGGTCAGCGCCGTGAGCACGTCGGCCTCGAGGGTCGCGTTGGCCTCGCCGGTGGCGTCCGGTGGGTCGACGACCTGAAAGTGGGTGTCGTTGGCCCGCGGGCCAGCGTGGAGCCGCAGGTGGACGACGCCCGGTGCTGGGGCGGTGCGATGCTCGGGGGTGAGGACGACGATGTCGTTGTGGGGGTGGAGATAGAGGCTTGAGTCGGACCAGGCATGGAAGTCGGTACTTCCGCGTAGATTGACGCCGGCGCCTCCAGGGCGGCTGTTCTTGCGGCAGTGGTGGACGACGACGACGGCGACGTCGAAGGCGCGCTGCAGCTGTCGCAGGTAGGCGAGGATGGTTGAGACCTCGCCGGCGTCGTTCTCGTTTAATGTGACCAACCCCGTTATGTGACCGGGGTGTGGTTCGCCGGTCGCAGGCGACGCGCGCCAGGTCACATAATCAGAGCGCCTCAAGCCACTGGAGCAGGTCGGGGTTGCGCTGCCACGAGCCCTGCCGTGGACTGGGCACTGGCTCGGTGGCCTCCAGGGCGCGCCGCTTCATTTCGAGGTCGATGCGCGTGTAATGGTCCGTCGTCACCACGCTGACGTGGCCCAGCCAGCTGCGCACGACGGGCAGAGCGTTGCCGGCCCGCAGCAGGTGGATGGCGGCGGCATGACGAAAGGTGTGTGCACCGACGCGCTTGGCCGCCAGAGAAGGCAGTGTGGCGGCTGCGGTTCGCACGCGTCGCTGGACGGCGCGCAGGATGCCGTGGCGCGTCAGGGGGTGATGGTTCATACCCACCAGCAGCGGTGCATCGTGGACTTCTTCCAAGCCCCGCTCGCGGAGGTACTGGCGCACAAGTTTGGCGGTGCTGGCCCGCACCGGGCAGAGGCGCTCCTTGTCTCCCTTGCCGAGGTAGGCGGCCGGCGTCTCCCGTGCCTTCTTGACCGGGATCATGGCAACCTGCTGGCACAGGGCGAGGACCCGGGGTTCCCGGGCGGCAACGTAGCGGTAGAAGGTGTGCAAGGCGGCCAGACGTGCGTTGCGGGTACGCACGCAGCAGTTGCGGGTCGTCTCCAGGTGGCTCAGGAAAGCCAGGATCGTGTCGGCACCGACATCGGTGAATCCGAGTTGTGTCACGTCCTTCCCATGGTGGTCCGCCGAGAAGGCCAGAAAGAGCTTGATGGCGTCGCGGTAGTTGAGGACCGTGTTGGGCCTGAGGTTACGCTGGCGCGTCAGGTGGTCCCCGAAAAAGGTCTGCACGAAGTGGCCCAGACTGGGCATGTCTGCGTTGGTCATGGAGCCGTAGCGCCGCGGTGAGGATCGAGCGGGAAGTGCGCCTGGAAGCGGACACTGGCCTGCTCCAGCAGCTCGGCAGTGGCGGTCAAGTAGGTCTCCGTGCAACGGACCGCCGAGTGTCCGAGGTACGTCATCAGCACTGGCAGCAGCGCGTTGACGTCCTTGCCTTCGCAGTACCACAGGTAGAGACGCCGCACAGCAGCGGTGTGGCGGATATCGTGCAGCCGCGGTGCGCGACTACCCGCCGGTCCACGCAAGCCCGCCAGGCGGACGATCCGCTGGAATGCGTGGAGTGCTGTGCTGTAGGGAAGCGGCCCCCCTAAGCCGCTGACGAAGACGGTTGCCGAAGGCGTCGTCGGGTGTCCCCGCGCCGCGCGTTCCACGAGGTACTGCTGCAGGGCGTGGCAGCTGCTGGACGCCAAGGGGACGAGGCGAGACTTGTGGAACTTGGTCTTTCGGATGTGGACGAGGCGCTGTTCGAAGTCCAGGTCTGCCAGCGTCAGCGCCAGGGCTTCACTGATGCGCAGGCCCGTGGCGTAAAGGAAACCGATGAGCGCGTGATAGAGGCCCCACCGGCGACCCGGGTAGCGCGTGGGGTAGCGGAGGGCTTGGCACATCAACGCCTGGATCTCCTTGTCGGTGTAAATGTGGGGCGGTCGCGGACCGGCGCCTTTCGGCAGCAAGGAACGCTCGGGCACGTAGGTCTGCGGCTCGAAGCGCCACAGGTAGAGGAGAAACTGACGGATGATCGACAGCCGCACACGGCGCGTCAGCGGGCGTAGTCCAACGAGGCTCGTCAGGTACGCCTCCACCACTGCCCGGGTCACGGGTCCGGGCTGCGTCATCTCCTGCTGCACGACGCGGTCAAACTGGCGCAGGACGTAGACCTGGGTGGTGTACACGAAACCCACACTGCGGCGCAACGCCACAAAGTCGGTCAGTCGCGCGGCCAGGAAGCTCACGTAGGCCACGGTCATGCCGGCGTCGTCGGCCAGTCCAGCGCCGCTTCCCGCAGCTGCTCGACGTCGGCCTTGGTGTAGATGAATGTGGTCTCGATACTGCGATGGCCCAGGGTGTCGCGGATGGTCTTGAGGGACTGACCGCTGGCGAGCATGCGGCTGGCGCAGCCGTGCCGCCAGGCGTGTGCACCCAGGGGCACCTGAGTTAAGCCGGCCAGGCGCGCATAGGGTTTGATGAGGTTGGTGAGGTTGCCCCCGAGCGGGCCCAGCGGGGCACGCACACGAAGAAAGACGGCGCGCGACGTGGCCACCGACGGCCGCCCGTTCCGCAGGTAGGCGACGACCGCCTCTCCGACCGCCGGGCGCAGGGGCAACAGCACGTCTTCTCCACCCTTGACGCCCCGGATGCGCAGCGTCTCCTGGCGCCAGTCAAAGTCCTCCAGGCGCAAATCGCAGAGTTGGCCGGCGCGCAGGCCGTAGGTCGCCAGGACGAGCAGCATGGCGTAGTCGCGGCGGCCGACGACCGTGGAGCGATCCACCGCCCCGAGGATCTTGTCGATCGCCTCCGGCTGGATTACCGGTGGGAGTCGATCGAGTTTGAAGGTTGGAATGACCGGTACGACTGCGGACAGATCCCGCTCCACGTAGCCGCGCAGATGCAGGAAGCGGAGGAACGAGCGCTAGGCCGCGCACATCGACTTGCGCTGGTGCCGGCTCAACCGCTCGGCGTGCGTGGTGACGAAGGCGGATACGACAGCCGCATCGACGGCACCAGCGCAGTCACCCTCCTCGGACAGGTCGAGCGCTTGCAGGAACGGCACCACGTGCAGTCGATGGAGGGCGATGCGCTTGGCCCCGATCCCCCGGTGCTCCGCCAGGTGGCGCAGATACTCGGTCGATACCGGCGGGCAGGGCTGCACCGCCGGCAGCTGAGCCGCGGGGACGATGCCTTGCTCGCGAAGAAACGTCAGGAGGCGCCGCAGGCACAGCCGGATCTCGCGTTGGGTGCGCCGATATCCTGCCCGCGTCGCCTCGTAGCGAGCCGCAAGCGGCTCGGACAGTAGCGCGGGATCCGCAATCCCTTCCTCTTGAGCGGCGAACTCCGCCAGCCGCAGCCCATGGCGGATCGTATGGTACGTCTCGCGTTGCGGGTGACCGCGCTGCGTCATCCAGCTCACCAGGCCGTCCCAGTACGGGGCGAGCATGCAGGCACG
Organism: Myxococcota bacterium; assembly: GCA_024278455.1. Lineage (GTDB taxonomy): Bacteria > Myxococcota_A > UBA796 > JAJRTE01 > JAJRTE01 > JAJRTE01. Next base: position 4,356 of record JAJRTE010000164.1, on the reverse strand, counting down.
CAACCGAGCGCGGAACGCCTTGCGCGTGAAAAACTTGCCTATCGTCGCATCGCTGAGGTTGCTCATGGGAGAGCACAGTGCCCCAGGGCACCGCCGTTATGTGACCTGACGCCTGACCCCACTCCCCACCAACACCCCTCAAGATACCTCCCGCATATTCAGGTATCTGTGGGCAAGGTCACATAACGGGGTTGGTCACATTAAACGAGTTATGTGACGCGTCACATAACTCGTTGATCTGGTGGAGGCGGACGAAGGGGTCCAGCAGCAGGAGGCGGGGGCGCCGCTGGGCCACGGTGTGGTAGAGACGGCGCTGGTCGCGGTCCCGGTCGAGCCGCAAGGTGGGCACCGTGATCAGGTAGACGGGCAAGGCCTCCAGGTCAAGGCCACGATGCCGGCACAGGCCGCGCAGGCGTGCCTTGACATCGGCGTCGGCGTCCTCGGCCATGTACAGCAGGGCGGCGCCTGGCTCAGGCACGTCGAAGGTGTCCAGGCACGGCGTGCCGGAGGCGACGGAGACGGCCACGTCGAGGCCCAACCAGGACTTGCCGAGTTTGGGGCGGCCCGCAATCAGGCCGACGCCGGCGCGTGCCCAGAGGGTGTCGACCAGCCAGCGGCGCTGGGGATCCTCGTCTTGCAGCTGTGACGCCCGGACGACGGGGAGCGTGTCCTGGTCGCTCATGCCACGGCCTCCACGGCGAAGGCCATGTGCTCCAGGGCGCGCTCCATGGTGTGTTCGTCGACGAAGTTCTGGTCGCGCTGGTGGGCTTCGCGCAGGGCGGCGCGCAGCAGCTGGGCGCCGACGCGCGGCAGGCCGCCGCTGGCGCGAAACAGCATCTCCCAGGCCGGGTCGGCCAGCAGGTTGGTCGAGGCGCCGGCGGCCTTCAGGCCATGGTCGACGAGGGTGGCGAAGTCCTCACGGAGCAAGGGCTCCAGATGGACGTGGGCCGCCACCCGTGTGGCCAGGGCGGCGTGCTGGTGCAGGCGCAGGGTGCGCCTCAGGGGCGACAGGCCGACGAGCCACACGGCCATGAGGTCGCGGCTGTCGAAGGCGAAGTTGAGGAAGCCGGACAGGTCGACCAGGAAGCGGTCGGACAGGTGGTGAGCCTCGTCGACGACGACGACGGGCAGGGTGCCGCGTTCGTCGACCAGGTGCAGCAAGGCCTTCTTGATGTCCGTCCACAGCTGGCCGCGACGATGCGAGGGGGTCAGGCCGAGCTCCTGGGCGAGGGTGCGGTAGAGGTCGAGAGGCGACACGGCGGTGTCGCACAGGTAGAGGAGGCGATGATCGGGGCTGGGCAACCGGTGGCAGAGGTTGCGCATGGCGGCGGTCTTGCCGGTGCCGGCGTCCCCGGTGAGCACGGCCAGCCCGCGCTCGTCGAGCAGTTGCTGGAAGGTCGCGGTCAGGCGCTGGTAGCCGGGCAGGTCGGCACAGAAGGTCCGGCCGCAGGCGTCCTTGGGCAGGGGATGTCCGGTCAGGCCGAAGCGCTTTCGGTACATGGTCACTTCTCCGCGTCGTGGGTGTCGGGGTTGCCGGGCCGGCGGGTGCGCCGGTAGTGCTCGGTGGCGATTTGCCGCAACGGGTCGAGGCCCGAAGGCGGCGAGGCCGGGTCGGGCGTGCCCAGCTGGCGTCGTCTCCGGCGCGCGCTGTTGTTGAGGCGGTCGAGGGGCACGCTGTCGCAGACGAAGACGTCGTCGACGAAGACCTTGGGTGGTGCCGTGTGGGGATCGTACGGGTCGAAGCGCAGCTCCACGCGCTGGCCGACCAGCTCGGGTCGGACCTCGTAGAAGTCGCCGAGGAAGCGCACCGTGCCGTCCTTGCGGACCTGGCGCTTGAGACGATGCAGGAAGACCTCGTCGAGGTCCTTGCCGGCCGGCAACGGGCGCAGCTGCTCGGCTTCGGCGAGCCAGTGCGCCAAAGGCTGGCGGCCCGTGGTCTCGTGGACGCGTCGATGGTACTCGCTGCCGAGCCAAGCCCAGTGGAAACTGTTGAGCTCGTCCAGGGGCATGGGCGCTTCGGGCAACTCGTCGCCGATCTCGGCGCGCCAGATCCCGTGCCACCTTTCGATCACCCCCCTTGGCTTCACAATCCCGGGGCTGGGTGTGCCGCAGGCGGATGCCCAACTCGGCGCTGATCTCCCGCAAGGAGTCGGCGATGTAGGCAGCGCCGAGATCGACGTAGTAGGTCCGCGGGCGGCCGTACTTCAGCAGGGCCTGCTTGAGGCCGTACTCATGCGCCGCGGCGCTCTCGCTCAGAGCGAAGTAGCTGTGCAGCACGAAACGCGTGGCGTTGTCCATCTGCGAGATCAGGTAGCTCTTGCGGACTGTGCCGTCAGGAGTCAGGACCATCGGTCCGTGCATGACGTCGAAACGAACTCGTTCGTCGCCTACCCACAGATCACCGGCGTGCTCGGCGAGGAAGGAGCGCCGCTCGGCGGCCGCTCCTCGTACGGGGCGGGCCGACAGACCCTTGGCCTTCAGCAGGCGGTGCACGGCGGAGCGGCTCAGCTGTCCGCGGGGGAACCCCGGCACGTTCGAGCATGCGGATGAGGCGGCGGATCGAGCGCCGGGGTTTCTCCTTCTTGGCGCGCACGATCAGCTCGGCCACCTGCGGTGCGATGGCCCGGGAGGCCCCGCGGTCGCGGCGCCGCTTCGGCATCAGGGCCTGCAGGCCGCCCTTGCGGTAGGCGTAGTACCAGGCCTCGATGGTGCGGGCCGACAGCTGCACCCAGCGGCCGTCGGGCCGCTGGTGGGTACGGGCCGCGGCTTCGGCGAACAGGGCGCACCGCTGCCCGTGCTCCAAGCGGGCACTGACCAGCGGTCCCAGGACGGCCACGCGCCACAGCGCGATCTGGCGTCGGTCGTCGCAATCCATGCTCTGTGTCTCCTTGCGTTGGTGGCATGCAGCTCTCGGCTGCCGACGATCCAACGCTCGGAAAAGGGGGCGGCCACAAGTGGGGGGATTTTCGAGGCCCCCGTCGCCGTCTCGGCGAGCATGGAGATTGGGCCAGGACTACATGAGACGAAGCCCCGGTGCGAGGCGATGCAGGAGCTCGGCCACGGACCAGAGCGCACCGCCAAGGGCCACGACGACCTCCCAGCGCGTGCCCAGAAGCCCGACGCGTTTAGCGCTGGCCTCCAAGGCTGCCGAGCCGCTGGCCGCCAACACCTGGGTCAGGACGCGAGCGCCCAGGCGCAGACGCGCCGGACAGCAGCGCGGACGGTAGCCGTCGGGATCGCTCAGACGTTGGCGGTGCGTCTCAAGGTCGGTCACGTCCTCGGCGATCAGCGTGACGCCCTTCTGAGTGGACGGGTAGAGGCGTTCCAGGTACTTTGGAGCCTGCGGGGGAGAGAGTCTCTGACTCACGGGACACCTTTCGGGATTCGTGGTTTCTAGCCAACGCCAACAAATCCCTACGATGCCCCATCTCCCCCGCCTCGGCCACCCCTCGCCGCCGAGGCCCCCATACCGACGCGACGACCAGCTCACCTCCAGCCCGTCCCAACTCGCGCTCCGGTCGGAGAAGCCGGGGCCCGGATCCTGCAGAATCTCTACCTCAAACAGAGACAGGAACGACCATTCCCCCGTGTCCTATGCGGAATGGCACACTTTGGCAACGTGTGCGCGAAGGGGACAGCCACCTCCTCATGTCGCTACCCTGAAGACGATGTGGTTGATGTGGTTGATGAGCCCGGTTTCAGGAGTGTCGGGGATCCCTGAGCCCTATGTGTTAGTTAGCCTGCCTCAGCGAGGGCATCGTTGATGGTGGTCTGATCGACCCCGCGTTGACGGAGCTTCTCGACGAATGATTGAATGGAGGGAGAGGCGTCGAGTTTCTCGAGGTCCTCGCGCAGGCCCTGTCCGATGTAGGCCCGGATCAAGGGTTGGTATCCGGAGAAGCCCAAGAGGGGTGCCACGCGCTTGAGGTCCTCGATGACGTCCTCCGGCATGCGCATGCTGATCTGGATCATGTTGCGGTTTTTCTGAAGGCGTCGCTTCAGGTCATTGGTCTTCATAGTCTGTTCTCTCAGTCTGAGTGGCTGGCCTGGCATGCTGTTTCAAAGGAGACGCCATGCTTGACGAGGTTGGCGGCGTCTTTCTCGCTGTCCCATTGGAAGACGATTCCCTGGAAGACATACTCGACATTCATGCAATGAAGATCGCCTGATGTATATACAATGTCAAGTTGTCGTTCGGCAGTCCTGATAGTCCTGAAGGGGATATTACCTTCGGTCAACCGTACGCTATATATTGTGGTCCATGGCATCAATCGAAGCCGCTTGCCTGCGGGCTGGCGTGGACTACCCGACCGACCTGTCGGAGTTCGACAGGTTCTTCCCTGACGAGGAGGCGTG
>JAJRTE010000163.1 GCA_024278455.1 Myxococcota bacterium | reverse complement strand
CTTGAGGCGGAAGTATCAGCTCGACGACGAGGACGATCCGGTGGCGTGGCTCGACGTCCACGACCGGAGGTGGCGAGATCGCATGCCGATCCTCCTCGAGGAGGACACGGACAGGGCCTTCCTGAGAGGACTGGTTCAGACTGCCGGAGAAGTGGCACGGGGGGCGCGCTCGCGTGTTCGGGTCGTGACCTCGCTCTACCGGGGGTCAGGGGGATGGGCGATCGCTCGGCGCCTGGTCGCGCCCCGGCAGATTCCAGCGAACGTGCTCGATGCGCTCCTTTCCATCTCGAGCCAGTCGGCGCCCCGGCGCCTGCACCTCCGCATGTATGCCACGGAACGCGGAGAGGCCGGCGTTTCGGGACGACTCCTGCGGTTTCAGGGGGACGACGACCCCTACTGGACCCTTGACCGTCTAGGACACGACGGCTTCGTCCTCCAGGGTGAACCGGCGCTCGGCGACATCCAGCTCGAGGTGGTCGGGGCCGGCACGGTGCTTGGCTCAGCCGCTGGATTCGACGGGGCCGCCGCCCTTCCGGACGTGCCGTGGGTGTTTCGTCCGGAGGGCGAGGATGGTAAGAAATGGGAGTTGATCGCCACGGGGAGTTGCCGGTCCCGTGCCCGGGAACTCCTCGTGCTACAGCCTCCCGGCTGGGAGGTCGTCCCGGACCCTGCCGGGGAGGGGAAGGTCGAGCCGTTTGGAACCTCCCGCTTTTCGGACCGCTCGCTGCTGCTCGTCCGGGGCGCGGCCCTGCTCCGTTGCGGGGATTCAGTGGTGAAGGTCGTCACCTCGAGCGACGAGGAAGAGTCGGCCGAGTATCACGTCTCGGGGCGGAGGATGACGCTCCCTGACATGCGACGGGCGATCTGGTGTGGCATGCCGGACGTGTACCGGTTCACGGCGGACGGTGCCGTGCTCCGGGTCGACGAGTCTGAACTCAGGGTCCGGGACCATGCCGGGAGATGGTGGTCGGGACGACGAGAGGTTTTCGGGAAGATCCGGTACAGGCACCTGCTGGAGGAGAGTGTCGTCCACGAGGGAACGTTGATGGTGGTTCCTCGAGACCTGACCTGGGACCTGGATGTGGGCCGCGGGGACCAGGGCGGGAGGATCGTGCTTCGTAGCCGGTACCTGGAGCGGGTGGGCCTCCTGGACGACAGGGGGACCGGGGCGACGGTGACGCCGAACGCCGATGGATTTGCCATCCTGGTTCCACCCGGGACCGCGAACGCCTCGAGCATCCAGATTCGTCTGTGTTTCATTGACGGAGGCACCATCGACACGTCTTTCCCGGTGCCCCTGGAGATGGGTGGATTCGAAGGGCCGGCGGGGGAACCACTCGCGCCGGGCCGCACGACGCACCTCTCCACGCTAGATCGGTGTCGCGCTCGCGTGGTCACTCCGGAGAGACGCGCGCAGTTCCGGGTCGAGGCGTCCATCCACTCGGGAGCAGGCCGGCCCTTCAGCATGACGGCCCCTCTCCGGCCGGTGCAGAACGGTCAGGACGGGCTCCTCGAGGTGCAGCTTCGCCACATGCTGCCGGCCGTGGAACGTCTGGTCGCGATGACCGAGACGTTCGATCAGCCCGTGAGCCTGAACCTGTTCAAGGCCGGCGGCCGCAGGCCTCCGGTACGCCTGCAGGTCAAGCGGTATGACTGGACCCTCGAGCGGGATGAGGAGAACGGATGTGTGGTCCTGAAGGTACCGGGTCTCGACGACCCGGATGATGTCTTCATCGAGGCGAGACCCATGGACGACATTCTCCAGAAGGATGTGCTTCCCAGGGCCTACCTGGACGCCGAGGGGTTTCATCGCTGGGCGTTCACCCCCGATTCCAGGCGGCCCGGCACCTGGCTCATCACCGTGCGGGAGGGCGAGTGGCACCGGGGAAGAGCACTGACCTGGACGGTCCGACCCGGCGACGAAACACCAGAGAGGACACCCTTGCCGCCCGATCGGCAGCTCGTCCGAGCGCTGGAGGTCATGCACGCGGACAAGCGGTGGGACCGGCTGGTCGAGGCACTGTCTCCGCTCGCTCGAGACCCGTTCCATCCCGACTGGGCGCTCGTGGACCAGTATCTCGAGGTGGCTCGAGACATCCCCGCGGCCACGTTCGATGTGCTTCGTTGCGCGAGCCGAATGCCGCAGGTGGCGGCCATGCTGGTGCTCCGTGCCGGTGATCGGGATCGGTTCGAGACCGGCCTCGACGTCATGGAGCGGTTTCCGTTCTTGTGGGAACTGGTTCCACTGTGGGCGTGGGAGAACGCTTTCGAATGCTACTACCGGGAATCGAGGAAGCAGTACGAGGTGCTCGACATGCCATCCTCGAGTCGAGAACTCCTGATCCAACGCACCCTGGACTACCCGATCACTCGAGTCGCAAAGGTGCTGGACCATGTGGACCTGGCCTTCTTTCGGTGGTTGGACCGCCGGGGGGTGAGCACCACCCGTCCTCGAGCAAACGAGGTCGTGTTGGCAGCAAGCACTGCCGGCGCACCCATCGTACAGGAACAGCTCCAGCACGCCATCTCGGACCTTCTCCGGCGCCACGCGGAAGACGACTGGCCGGTCTGGCCCCGCAGCGTGTTCCAGACCTGCGCGGAACTGGCCCGTACAGACGTTCTGGGGTCGAAAAGGACCCCGTTTGCGCGTGAAGAAGAGAGGACGCCCTGCTTCGTGCACCCCGTGCTTCTTGCCCCGGCGGCCGCGGCGGCTTCCGCCTTTCGGGGCGAGATCCTCCCCAGGCCGGTGGTCTACTTCCTTCGGGAAGCAAAGGAGTTCGACCTCGAGTACTTCCAGGTGGTCTACCGGTTCTCGCTCGTCTTGCTCCTCCAGGAGGCTTGGTCCGACCCTCCCCGTGGTCCCGGGAAACCGCCCGCGCCCGCCTATCGGGATGGCAATCCCTGTCCGGAGCCGGCGCGAGGACACAAGAACTGGTTCCAGCAATCCGACATCGCGGTCGTGCGGCGCCGTTCGCGATCACGCAAGAACCGGAATGGAGAGAATGGCTCGGGGGCGCAATCTCGCCGATCTTCCGGACAACCTGATACCAAGGAGAGGATGAAGTGACTGTCGCAGGACTGGCTTCTACGAAACGAGCGGGCGTTCCCGGGCGACTGGAGTCTCTCCTGGAGAGTGTGAGGACCCGGTATGGGCGAGCCTTGATCAGCTACCTCCACATCCGCGACGACGGCCTGCGTGCGCACCTGGCGTCGGTCTACGAACGGTCCCCCGGAGAGGAGCACGCGCTGATCTCCGATCCGGTTTTCGAGGCGAAGTTTGGCTACCTCAAGGCTGATGAGACGTTGGAAACCCTGGTTGCACGAGGGGAACTGGAGCCTGACCTGGTCTCGAACCTGGATAATCCTCCCCAAGAGTTTCGGTCGGAACGTCTGGGGCGCGACATTCACCCCTACAGCCACCAGATCGAGGCCTGGAGTCATCTCATGTCGCCCGAGCCCCGGTCGGTGGCGGTTTCCGCGGGAACCGGAAGCGGCAAGACCGAATGCTTCCTCATACCGATTCTGAACGACCTGTCCAGGCAGATCCGGTCCCGGCCGCGCACCCAGGTGGGGGTGCAGGCCCTGTTTCTCTACCCGCTCAACGCGCTGATCAACAGCCAAAGGGACAGGCTGGCCGCCTGGACCCGGGGGTTCGGGGGCAAGATCCGGTTCTGCCTCTACAACGGCAATACACCGCGTTCTTTGCCGGCTTCCATGACACGCCATCACCCCGAGGAGGTTCAGGACCGGAAGTCCCTGCGGGACTCCCCCCCTCCCATCCTGCTCACCAACGCGACCATGCTCGAGTACATGCTGGTTCGTCCCGCCGATCATCCCATCCTCGAGAAGTCCAGGGGAATGCTCAAGTACGTGGTGATCGACGAGGCACACACCTACCTCGGGTCCCAGGCGGCGGAACTCTCCCTCCTCCTCCGGCGCGTGCTGACCGCATTCGATGTGGACCCGAAAGATGTGCGTTTCGTCGCGGCGTCGGCCACCATCGCCTCGGGAGACCGTGACAGGAAGGGGCGCACGCTCGAGCAAGCGCTCCGCCGGTTTCTCGCCTCGGTGTCTGGACAGCCGGATGAACAGGTGCACGTGGTGTTCGGCCACCCCGATGTGCCTCCCTTGCCCGATCCGCCGGAGAGGTGGGCGCCCTTCGACCTCGATGCCCTGTCCCGCACCGATCCGGAGGAGCGATTCGACCGACTCTGCGCCGCTCGAGTCCCCAGGCTGATCCGGCAGACCCTGGTCTCCAGGGGGCCAGCCCGTTT
>JAJRTE010000162.1 GCA_024278455.1 Myxococcota bacterium | reverse complement strand
GTTGCGCCAGGCGATCAGGTACCCCACGGGGTACCCGCGAAAGAGGGAGTCCAGGAAGTCACGAACCTTGGTGGCGTTCCACACGAAGGGTCGCTGGATCTCCGGAATGGCGATCTCGCCGGACTGGATGAAGCTGAGCAGGGTCTGGATCGGATGCTGGTTCACCGAGTACTGCTGGATGACCATCGAACCCTCCCGGAGGAATTGTCAGAAAAGAGTGCCAGGCCTGCGGCCTCGTCCCTGTGCGTGGGGCGGCCCTTTTTGGCCCCGGAAAGATGAAACCATCGGCGGTGTATCCATTACCAAAGCCCCCGCACCTTCTCGGCCCTCTCTCTGGCAAGTGCCCTTTGGCGCTCGGCCTCAGCACGTTTCTTTCCGATCTCGGCCACCTGCCGGATGCGAGGGTCTGGGTGCTCTAATAGGGGCTCAAAGGCGGACCCCCATTCCTTCCACATGTCGGAAATGTTGCCGATCCACGAGTATCCCGTGCCGTACGAGGCCGCCACGACCTCCTCTGGGCTTGCCCCGGAGTCCAGGGCGACAACCGCTTTGTCCGCCCAACGTTCATCGGGGCGGCCAAGCAACGGGGACAACCGAGCCCGGTTGGATCTCCCGCTGGCCAGCAGCTCGCGAAACAGATCGAGGTCGTCTCCCACAAGTGCAGCAACCAACTGATCGTTTCGAAAGTCCTCAGGCAGTGCCCGCAGGACGTCACGCCGATGGCCCGTACTCAGTGCATCTACGGCAGCCCTGACCGATGGAGAAATTTCTATGAACCTGAACGGGTTCCGTTGCACGTGTGCGAGGAGCCAATCGCGAGCTAAAGAGGGGTCACAGGGGAGAATCTCCCTCAGCCAGTACTCATCCTCGTCCAAGGCCACAACGGCGATTCTCCACTCGGCTGCAATGGATTCCGGCACCTCCCCCTTCGGTTTGCCACACCAGACACCAACTGCCGTCGCGCCTGCGACCTTGGGATCGGGGTGCGTGAGCAACCTCCTGAGGCCTCCTTCAGGGATGCGCCCTTGTTGGGCGAGGAACTGTGCAGCGTCAGCCAACCCATCCGGCACACCGAGGGCCGCTCCGATCAACTCCTCGGGGGCGGCGGGTTCGGTCAGTGCAACCTCGATTCCAATACGCCGCAAGCCAGGATTTCCCAAAATTTCCATGGCGATCGCAATCCAGTTTGGGGTACCGACCTGCACTGCCCTCGCCATGAAAGGCGAGACGAGATCCGCGGCAAGCCCCGCGTCGATTGCAACTCTGGCCCACTCCTCCGGTCGGTCCACGCGGTTGGCGATCTCAGCACAGAGGAGCGGTGTCCAGCGGGGCCAGGTTATCCCTGCCGCTGCCGCCTCCGCCTCGACCTCTTCTAGGCGCGGGACGACTTCCCGGGGCGTCCGCCGCACCCATTCCCGTGCCAACTCACAGACCGCGGCTGCCTGTCTCTCCTCTGCCTCCCTCCAGTTTTCAAGGTCTTGTTGCGGATAGAGGATCGCGAAATCGTCTACGGTCTCCAACTCCAGCTCGTGACCGATGTCCTCGGCCATCTCCCGAAGGCGCCTCAGAACTCCTGGCCGCTCCGCAGCCAAACGGGCAAGGTCGTCCAGCATCCCGCTCGCCCGGCGCCGAAACACCTCGTAGACTTCGTCAGGGATGGACACGGGAACTCGCCCCGGATAGACCCACTGCTCCACGCACTGGAGCACCCGGCGCCAGTCGGGCACCCCGGTCGCGCGGATTGTTTCCAACACGTCCGACCATAAGCTCGCTATTGCTTCCAGTTCCTCAGGGTCGAGGAGCCCTTGGTGAAACGTCACAGTGTTTCCGAGCCCAGGGTCGGTGGTCGTCCGCGAAAATCCGATGGAGAGCACCGAACACAGAGCTTGCAGAGCCACCTCGGGGGCATGCCCCGCGCGAGCCCAATCCGCGACTTGCCCGCACAAGATCCTCCTCCGTGCAACAGCCTCTCCGGTTCCCGGCAAGGCGCTCTTGACCCAGTCGTCGATCAGGCGAAGCGGATGCTCGGGGGTCGAAGACAGGGATCTCGTGTCCGCAACCGCGCGTTCGAGCAGACGAGGGATGGTCAGGTCTGGCGCATGCCTAAGGGCCGGCTGAGCCACCTGCAGGAGGAGTTCTGGGTGCCGTTCCAAGACCGTGCGAGTCTCCTCGCGCCCTAACCAGGCATAGGCGGCCCATGCCTCCGAAGATCCGGCCGATTCGAGCACCTCTTCAAGTTGCTGGGCCGGGATCGACGCCCCTCGGTGTCGTGCCCCGACGAGGGTGGCAGCAACTTGGCCTCGGTCCGGGGCCGCGGCGATGAGTGGCTCCAAGCGGAGCGATGTCGCCCCGGCAAAAAACGTATCCCGGACCAAAGCGTGGCGGAGGGCCGGTGGACGGACGGAGAGCCGGTCGGCGCCCACCTCCGCCACGACTCCGGCGGCGGCGAGGTCCACAACCGCCCTTTGTACGTCCACAGTCGGGAGTCCTAGGGCGGCCGCCACGTCCTGCATCCGCATCCCCGCATCGCCCCCCACCGACAGCCCGCCCAGGATGGCTCGCGCTCGACGCCCTATCAGATCCTCAAGATTGACTAGCATGGACCGGTTCAGGGCTTCCCCCGAGACGACCGTCTTCACGTCCCCCTGAAGGCACAAGTACGCCAAGGTCGTCGCGAGCCCAGGAAGACCCTCGGCCTGATCCGCGAGTTCTCTCAGAAGCTCGAGCGGCCCCACGATGCCGCACCCCTTAACGACTTCAATGATCTGATCCCTCTCCAGCCGTTCCAGACTCCGGACCTTGTTCGCCGGAAGCTGGAGCGCCTCCGTTACTTGGGCCTCCGCCCCTGGCCAGCAGGTCGCAAGGATCGAGAATTCCAACCCACTCTCCGCTCGAAACTGCAGCAGAGTTGGGATCAACCCCCATCCTCGCATGCGCATCGTCGATGAACACGGCCGGAGGCCCCTGGGACCGCATCGCTTCGGCGATCTCGCCGCGATCATCGCTGACCACAAACAGGCCATGGCCCTCTCGAGCAAGCTCGCGCAAAAGAAACGTCTTTCCCGAGCCAGGCTCGCCCACCAACTCGGGTTTCGGAGCTCTAGAACGACACCGAGGGAATTCCCTCGTATTTTCGGGATGGTCGACTTGTGCCCTTGTGACGGCGTGTATCTATCGTTTGCCGGGGTTATCGAGGATGTCTCCGGATGCCGAAAACCCTCTTAG
>JAJRTE010000161.1 GCA_024278455.1 Myxococcota bacterium | reverse complement strand
GGGACCTCCTCCTCACCCCTATACAACCTCGGCGCTCTCCTGTCCCGGCGCTCCCCTCACGTGTTTCGCAATCGCATCCGCCGACCCCTCGAACATCAATTCGATGGGGATGCGCTCGAGCAGCTTGTCATCCCAGGGGATGTTCAACTCCGTCACCGATCCGACGAGCCATTCGTAGCGGTTCCGGTACGCGCGCAGCGCCCTCACCCGGTCTCGAGCCGGCGCGGCCTGGCGAAAACGCACGTGTAGCAGCAGCATGCCGGAGAGGCCGGACCCATCGAAGAGCGGAAACAGGACGATGTGGCGGCCATCCGAGGAGCCGACCCCGGCGAAGACCCATCGCTGGGTCGCGCTGAGCCACTTCGTCCCCACCAGCGGCGTGCCTCCAGCGGCTCGAGACGGGATGTCCAGGGCCAAGCCGGTCTTTTCCAGCACGCGGATGTGGGTGTCCGGACCCGGCTCGCCCACTTCGGTCAGCCCTTCGAGCCGGTAGCGGATGCTGCCGGAAACCGACGAGACCAGTGGGGATAGCGCTTCGAGAACTTCCACGTGGCTCGGCAGCAACGCATCGGCCGGCACGCCGGCCTCGGCCAACGCCTCGAACAGAACCCCGGCAGGTTGCGCTGCCCTGCTTATGCCCACGGTGACGGTCTTGGCCTGGTGCTTGATGGCATCGATGGGGCGCGTGAGGTCGTTGATCGCCCCGGTCAACGCCTCGATATAGGCGGTGAACAGCTCGGAACTCCCCACGGGCCCGGTTCCTCCGAAATGGTGCACCACGTCGTCCAGCGGCACCCGGCCGGTCACCGCCTGCGTCATGGTGAGCAGCCGGATGGCGGTGGCTGCCGTCAAGCCCGAGTCGAGCCTCCCGGTCATGAGCCAGCTTTGCAGCCTCGAAATCTCCCGCCCGACCTCGGCGCGGAGCGCTGCGGCCAGTACCTCCCGGGCCACACCACCCCGATGGCCGTCCAATCTCTCGTACACCGCCACGGAGCTGGCGCGGAGCCTGCGGAGCATTCCGGCCTGGTCGTCGAGCGCTCGAGCCGCGTAGTAGCCCCACAGGTGCCCGGCCACGGTGGCAAGGACGAACGCGAGACGACCGGCGCCTCGAGGCACGTACATCACCCCGGCCGCGTAGGGCTCGAACTGCTCCTGACCGGCCTCGGCGATCACCAGCGGGCAGGCCTTGTGTGCCTTGAAGATCGCCACCTCCTTGACCACGTCCCTGAGATTGGAGGGGGTCAGGCCCACGGCGCAGACGATCACCAGTGGCTCGCTGGACAAGTCGATGTGCTTCTTGTCCTCCGTGATGTCGAACGCGATGGCCTTGTAGCACAATTCGGACAACTTTATCCGAATTTCACTGGCGGCCACGCGCCCCGAACCGTTGCCCACAACCGCCCAGTAACGCTTCCGAACCGCCCACCGTTCGGCCAGGGCCTCGATGGATTCGGCGTTGTCCAGTACCTGCGAGATGAGCGAGGGCAGCCGCTCCAGCGTGCGAAGGTCGTTGCGAATGGCGTCATCGCCAACGAGTCCCAGCCGGTCGGCGAAGGCCAGGGCCAGGAGGTAGCCGGCGGATACCTGGGCATAGAACGCCTTGGTCGACGCCACCGACATCTCCACGTCCCGGCCGTCGCTGGTGTAGAACACGGCGTCCGCCTTGAACACCAGGTCGGAGTTGCGGCGGTTGACGATAGCGAGCACCGCGGCTCCCCGGCCCTTCACCACGTCCACGGTCCGGTTGGTGTCCGTGGTGGTTCCGGACTGGGACACGGCGATGACCAGGGTGTCGTCCATGAGAGGCCGCATCCGGAAGCCGGACAGTTCCGTGGCTTTTGTCGCCGATACCTCGATGGCGGCATCCCGGAGCACGTGGCGCATGAGTTCGGCGATGCCCTGGGCGGCCACTGCCGCCGTGCCCTGCCCCACGCACAAGATCCGGTGGATATCGCCTCCCTGGAGCCTCTCGAGCAGCCCGGGGGGCATGATTTCGTCAAGTAAGGGGAACCGGACCTGCTGCTGGTTCGCGAAGAACTTGCCGCGAATGGTCTTGCGCACGCTGGCCACGGATTCGGAGATTTCCTTGAGCATGAAGTGGGGGTAGCCGGCGCGGTCGATGTCTCGAGTCGTGATTTCGGCCGTATGCGTGGTCCGGTCGCTGGGCGGGATCGGGGTTCCGTCGTAGCAAACGAGGTCGGCGGAAGGGCTGGCGCCGTCCTGCCACCCGGCGTCGAGGATGGCGATCTGCCCGGTGGACGTGGCGTCTCCCGGGGTTCGTTCCTTCTCTCCGTCCATCTTGATGAACCGCTGGGTCTCTTCTACCACGCCGTAGAGTTCGGAGGCGTACAGGAACCCATGCCGGGTCACGCCGATGTAGATGGACTGGCCGCTTCCGCGCAGTGCAAGAAAGGTCTTTCCGGGGCGGAGCGAGGTTTGCACGACGATGGCCATGGACCCCTGGAATGCCGCGACCGCGCGCCGGAAGGCCTCCTCGAAGGTCATGCCGAGCGCGAGGTTATGGTCGATCTTGAGGGGAATGACCTTGGCATCCGTTGTGACGTTCGCGGGAATCCGGCGTCCGGCGGCGGCCAACTCCTCCTTGATTTCCTGGTAGTTGTCGATGTCGCCGTTCAACGCGGCGAGGATGGTGTGGGGCGGTGCGAAGGCCGCACCGTCGATACCCAGGCGAGCATTGTCCAGGGGATGACAGTTGGCCTCGCTGATGATACCGTTGGAAGCCCAGCGAGTGTGGCCGAACGGCTGGCCCCGCACGCCATCCACCTCGAGCGCTGCGTGAAACAGGGCGTCCGCCTGGATCTGTGCGCGCAACCGGGAGACGTTCTCCCCCATCTCGCCGATCTCGTTGGCGACTTTGTAGACGAACAGGAGGCAATCGGGCTGCTCCCCGGTCGAGACGGCGCGGCGCACGACACCAGAGGCGAGCGCGCCGGCACGTTCCCGGGGGTCGATCAGGGGAACGATGTCCGGGCGGGCGACGAACGCCGACAGGGCCTCGGGGCCGGGAAAGAACAGGTGCACCGCGAGACCCGCGGAATCCCTGCCGCGCACCTCGAGCCTGTCGATTCCGTTGAGGAGCGTGTTCAACTGCCACAACAGGAACGCATGGCGTCTCGAGACCGGCTTCCCCGACTCGGCAAGTTGGCGGACCTTCTCCAGGTTCGGCAGGAAATCCCGCTCCAGCCGCCAGGCGAGATCCCGGCACCGGATGGCGGCTGCTGCCAGCCGCTCCTGGTCGCCGACGTGCACCGCGGCGTCTCGAGCTTTCTCATACCGACGGGCGCATGTGCCGAGAACACGCGCGCCCCTTCCCGCAACCCTTGACCACCGGGGCGTCCGAAGGGCCTCGAGGAAGTTCTGGAAGAGAAACAACTCCTCGACCCGCTCTTCCACATCGTCCAGGTTGCCCGCGTCCTCCCCGAGAGACAGGGCACCGATACCGTCGAACAGCGCATCCAGTTCGGCAATGTTCAGGGTTGGGCCGTTGGCGAAAGCTGTTGTGACGACGCCCGTCAAACCACACATGTTGCCTGTCTCCCCGGCGATGATGCGCGAACGGTCGCATTCCGGAACCGCGGTAGGGTCCCGGTGCTTCCGGCGTACCGTGAGCCTGCATTATACTCCGCATTCCCGGCGCGGTGCCACTCGAACCCGAACCCATACCTTGGATCCATCTTTCCGGTACCTGGCGCCTATCGGCCCGCCACAACCGGCATGTCGATCGAACACCGTTCCTCTGGCGTCTGTTTCGGGCAGGGCGCCGCTCCCCGGTCGAATCGTGATGCGGCACCAGGACGCCGTGGCGGGTCTGGACACACCACGAATGCCAGGCGCGACCGGCCGGCGCGCGGTGTGCCGGACCTAGACGGGGCGGTCTTCGGCCGTGGCCCAGCAGTCGTCCAGGTGGATGACCTGGACCTCCATGCCCGCTTCCAGTCGGTCCATCTCTCGAGGTCCCACGGCGAGGCCGTTCGCCCATGCCATGGACCGGAGGACACCACTCCCCTGTTGCCCCATCGGCGTGGCCAGCCACCTGTCCCCCTCCCGATCGAGCCGCACCCGGAGAAAGTGCACGTAGTCTTTCCGTTTCTTGACCGAGGCGGTCATCGTTGCGCAGAGGGTCCGCCGGAAGATCCGGGCATGTCCGGCGAGCTTGAGCAACGCCGGTCTGACGAACAACTCGAACGAGACCATACAGGACACCGGATTGCCTGGCAAGCCGAACACCAGCTTCCTGCCTGCGGTTCCGAAAGCCAACGGCTTCCCGGGCGTGACGCGCACCTTCCAGAAACGCATGGTCACCCCGGAAGCCTCGAGGCTCTCCCTCACCAGGTCCCGCTCTCCGACACTCACACCGCCAACGCTCACGACCACGTCAGCATGCAGGGCCTCCGCGAACACGGCGTCGAGGGAGGCGCGGTCGTCTCGGGCGATGGGCAGCACCACGGCTCGCGCACCGGCCTCACGAACCATTGCCGCGATGGAGTAGGAACTCGTGTTGACGATCTGGGCCGAGGAGGGCGCCGTGTCCGGCTCGGCGAGTTCGTCACCGGTGGCGATCACCGCAACGGTCGGAACGCGGCGGACACTCACGAAGGCTCGAGGCGCTCCGGCGATGACGCCGATCTCCCCGGGACGAAGCCGGGTTCCGGCCCCTACGAGCAGATCCCCGACTTCCTGGTCCTCCCCCGCCCGGCGGACGTCGCGGCCAGGCTCGACCGGCTTCAGGATACGTACCCATTCCGGGTCGTCGCTCTCCGTGTCCTCGACGCGAACCACGGCGTCGGCCCCTCGAGGCATCGGTGCGCCGGTCATGATACGGGCGGCCTGCCCCGGCATGACGGCTCGAGACGGCATGGTTCCGGCCATGATCTCGCCGGCAACACGCAATCGCACCGGCGTCCCGGGGGAGGCCCCCAGCGCGTCCGCCGCGCGCACGGCGAACCCGTCCATGGCCGAGTTGTCCCAGGGCGGTTGCTGCCGCGCCGCGCGAACCTCCTCGGCGATGACCCGGCCCAGTGCCTCGAGGATCGATACCCGCTCCACGCCGAGCGGGGTGGCATGCTTCAGGATCACCTCTCGAGCTTCAATGGTGCTGAGCACAGTTTGCCTCCTGTCCAGACGTTCATCGAACGTCCCCTGACTCCCGTAATCGTCCGCTCGAGCCAGCCTCCGTCGAGCAGCACGGCGGTTTCCGGTGGTCCTTTCGCTGCACGCCCGTCCACCGGGCCGGCAGAAGCATCCGCTCGCGCCGCGGTGCCGGGTTCGTCGCACCATGGGCCGTTTGAATGGTCCGGCAACCGCAAGCCTCGCCGAACATCCTACTATATCATGCCGCTCGAGTCGTCAACACCGGCGGCGCTTCGGCGCGCATCGCTTGGCGGACACAGCGGTTTCTTTTGCAGTTGCGCACCCGGTCACAACGGATATAATGACGCTTCCTCAATCCAGCAGGGCTCATGGGATTCAGGGGACTCGCCTGGATCCCCGGAATCGACCGGCGTCCGGCCCGGCTTCGGGCGGAACGAGACCGGAAAACCAACAAGGAGGAGAAGTCCGGTGAAGTTCGAACATGTGACCATCCCAGAGGGTGACCTGATCCAGGTGAAGAACGGACAGATCGAGGTGGGCGACCATCCGGTCGTCGGCTGCCTGAGGGGCGACGGTATCGGGCTGGACATCACGCCGGCCATGCAAGCGGTCGTCGGTGCGGCCGTCGAGAAGGCTTACGGCGGGAAGCGGAGCATCGTCTGGTGTCCCGTCTATGCTGGTCTCGAGTCGCTCCAGCGCTACGGCACGGAACTGCCGCAGGAAGCCGTCGACGTGATCCAGTACCTGAAGGTGGCGATCAAGGGGCCCTTCACGACACCGATCGGGGAAGAGACCCACGTTTGCCTCTATTGCGCGCACCAGCAGTACCACGGTGGTACGTGCGACAAGTGCGGAAAGACCGACGGCGTGACGAAGCGGTTCCGGTCGATCAACGTGAGGCTCCGGCAGATGCTCGATCTCTATGCCTGCGTCCGGCCGATTCGGTATTTCGAGGGCGTGCCGTCCCCGAACAAGTATGCGGACAAGGTCGATTTCGTGATCTTCCGCGAGAACACCGAGGATGTCTACGCCGGGCACGATTTCGAGCGCGGCAGCGACGTGGCGCTCGCGGTTATCAACCTGATCAAGGAGATGACCGGGCGGCAGATTCGTGAAGACAGCGGCATCGGAATCAAGCCCATTTCGGAGTTCGGTTCCAAGCGCCTGATTCGCAAGGCCTGCCAGTGGGCCGTCAAACAGGGTCTGCCCTCGGTGACGTTCGTCCACAAGGGCAACATCATGAAGTTCACGGAGGGCTCCTTCTGCAAGTATGGCTATGAACTGGTTGCCGATGAATTCGGGGACAAGTTCGTCACCGAGAAGGACCTGTGGGACAAGTACAACGGCCAGATGCCGGAGGGGAAGATCCTGGCCAAGGACCGCATTGCAGACTCCATCTTCCAGCAGATCCAGACCCGTCCGGGCGAATACAGTGTGCTCGCGGTTCCCAACCTGAACGGGGACTACCTGTCGGATGCGGCCATCGCGCTGGTGGGGGGTCTCGGCCTGGGACCGGGTGCCAACATCGGCGACGAGGTGGCGTTGTTCGAGGCCACCCATGGTACGGCGCCCAAGTACACCGGCATGGACAAGGTCAATCCTGGTTCTCTCATCCTGTCCGCGGTGATGATGCTCAACCACATGGGCTGGAACGAGGCGGCAGACCTGATCAGCAAGGGTATGGGACAGGCCATCAAGGATGGTCACGTGACCTACGACCTCGAGCGGCTGATGCGCGGCGAGGGCCGGACCGACGTCACCAAGGTGTCCTGCTCTGGATTCGGACAGGCCATCATCGAGCGGATGTAGCCGGCTCGCAAGGCCCCGCCCCGGTTCACCCTTCCCCGGGCACCTGTATGACCAGGCGGTCCCACACCACCGCAAACGTCACCCCGCGCGACGCCACTGCGACTGTCGTTGAACCAACGGAGCTGCCCATTTCCGCCATCCGGGAGGCCGTCGAGCGGCGTCTCGAGGCCGGCCGGATCGTGATATCCGCGCCCACGGCCAGCGGGAAGTCGACCCAGGTTCCCAGGTGGTGCGCGGTGCGGGGTCGCGTGCTCGTCGTGGAGCCCCGCCGGGTCGCGTGCCGCGGTCTCGCCGCACGGGTCGCGGAACTGGAACACGCTCGGCTCGGCGCTGAGGTCGGTTACAGCGTCCGGGACGACCATCGCGCCACCGGGAAGACACGAATCCTGTTCGCAACGCCTGGCGTTGTCCTGCGCATGCTGGGTCGCGGTGCGCTTCCGGAGTTCGAGACGGTCATCCTGGACGAGTTCCACGAACGGGGGCTGGAAACGGACCTCATCCTCGCCTTGCTGCTTTCGAGACGGAAGGAAGGTGGCCTGGTGGTGATGTCGGCCACGTTGGACGCGGACAGGGTGGCGAACCGCATCGATGGCGTCCACGTGCGGGGCGAGGGGCGCCAGTACCCCATATCGGTACGGTACTTCCCAACCGATTCGGTGCTGCCCACCGACCGATTCCTGGCCGACCGTGTGGTCTCCGCCCTGGCGGCAGCTCGGGACTCTGGCGGCGATGTGCTGGTCTTCCTTCCCGGGAAGGCCGAAATCGCCCAGGCTCTTTCCGTCCTGAAGTCGAGCCATGATTTCGAAGTCTTCGCGCTTCACGGCGGGCTCAGCCTCGAGCAGCAGTCCCGGGTGTTCACCCGTGGAGATCGCCGGCGCATCATCCTGTCGACGAACGTGGCGGAGACGTCGATCACGGTACCGGGAATCGGGATCGTGATCGACTCCGGGCTAGAGCGCCGCACGGAATACCACAACGGTAGAGGCTTTCTGACCCTGGTTCCCATTGCGATGGACAGTGCCGAGCAGCGGGCCGGGCGCGCGGGGCGCGTCGCCGAGGGCGCCTGTTTCCGGCTGTGGAGCCGCGATGCCCGCCTGGGTGACCGCAGGCCTCCCGAGATACACCGGGGTTCCCTGGTCCCGCTGGTCCTGGCCGCGGCAGCCTGCGGAGTCGGCGACGTGTCCTCGCTGCCGTTCTGCGACCCGCCCAAACCGTACGCGGTGGAGGCTGCCGGGGAGGAACTCCGCGCCCTGGGAGCGCTCGACCAGCGGGGGCGTATCACGGAGCGCGGAAGGCGCCTGTTCGGCCTACCCCTGGATCCGGTGCTCGCCGCCATCCTCGTGACCGGCCAGGGGCGTGCCGGCTTCGAAGACATCCTCGACCTGGCCAGCGTCCTGGCCGTGGACCGGCCGCTGTTCAAGGGCGGACCGCCCGATCCGCGAAGCACGCATGACCTGAGGGAAAGCGGGTGCGACGCGGTGGCCTGCATCCGTGCGCTGCGCGAGGGAGACCCGCGCAAACATCGGCTCGACGCCTACGCCCTGGCCGAGGCGAGGGCGGTCAACCACAGATTGCGCCGCGCGTTCGGGGCGGCGGACAGGCCGCCCGCCACGTGCCATGTCAATCGCCGCGCACTGGCTGCGACGATCCTGGAGGCGTTCCCCAGGGGGGCGCACGTGGCTCGACGCCGGAAGCGCCAGGTGGCCTGGAGCAACGGGGGCACGGAGATGGCCCTGGACAGGAACAGCGCGGTCAACCTGGTCCGGCCCGACGCCATCATCGTGCTGGCATCTCGCGCGGTCGGGGTTGGCCGGAGAGAACGTCGCCTGTTCGTGACCTGCGCCATGCCGGTGCCCTTGTCGTGGATGGTGGAGGCCGGGCTGGGCCGGGATCGCGTGGCCGGCGCCAGGGTCGAGGAGGGCCGTGTCGTGGCCCGGGTGGAGCGGGTCCACGCGCGCCGGGTCCTGGCTGCCCGGGACGAGGTTCCGGAGGGCGAACTGGCCCGTGAGGCGGTAGTGAAGCTGTTCCTCGAGGGCTCCCTGTTCGAGGAAACCCGGCAGGAGGCGGAAGAGCGGCTGGCCGCCTGGACACTCGCGACTCGGGTCGGGGCCTTTGTCGGCGGCACCCTGTCAACGTTGCCCCAAGGTCAGCCCACGGTGTCGGCCGACCCGGGCGGCGACGCCTTCCCGTGGCCCGGGGAGGTGCCGGACCTGGAAACATGGGTGCGAGACCGGCTGGAAGAACTGGGGCTCGACAGCGGTAGCGACCTGGCGCTCCTGTCGCCGGGAGATTTTCTTCCCCCGGAACTTCCGCAACATCTGCGGCGACTGGTCGACCGTGCCTTTCCCCGCCAGATCTCTCTCGGCGACGCTCGATATGATGTCGCCTACGACCTTGACACACGAGTGGTCACCTTGAACAAGGTGCAGGGCCTGCGGAAAGTGCTCCCCGACCTGCGGTTTCTCCCGCCGTTCCCCGGATTCCGTATCCAGGTCCAGGACCGGGGCAGGGTGGTCGTGATTCGCGGTCCCAAATGAGTCCCATCGAGGCAGGTCCCTGCGAACGACGAGGGGAGGGGTGGCCAACCTCGTTGGATGGCACGAACGGCCCGTCCGCCGGCCCGACCAAGATCACGATTGGCCCCCCGAAGCACGCCGGCGGCTTGCCTTTGGTCATGGATCACGAGGACGTGCTCTGAACAGGGCCCGGTGCCGGGATCTCTCGTTCGACCCACCACCGGAGATCCGACGCGCCCACCAGCAGCACGGTGGCCGCGTGAATCGCGCGGTCGCCCATCAGTCGCTGGAGTACGGACCGGTCGGCGAGGTACTTGTCGATCTGGGCACGGGC
>JAJRTE010000160.1 GCA_024278455.1 Myxococcota bacterium | reverse complement strand
GGCCTGGCGGATCTCGGGCACCCCGTGCCCGATGCCCACGACACACGCCCCGGACGATCCGTCCAGGTAGCGCTTGCCGTCGGCATCCCAGATCCACACCCCTTCGGCCCGCCCGGCCCTGGGGGAGCGCGTTCCGGGGGGGCGGGAGAACACGTGGTCTACCAGCTTTCATGGGCGGAAGACGGCAAACGGCAGCGCAGCACCCACATCCGGCCGGATGAGTTAGACAGTTAGACAGAGTGAGGGCTGCGGTCGAGCACTAACAAGCTCATCAGGCAGTGGCTGAACGAGCAGGCGGGATGCCGGGAGCAGGCCCACGGCGAACCGCCAGAACGCATCCACCCAGGCCAAGAAGCTCGGATGACCAGACTCACCCCAAAACACCCCCCATCGCCCCAGCAGGACACCCGCGCCCTTCGACCCGCTCCGAGACACCCGACCCCCATACTCCCGGTGTCACCCCTTCCGGGGTGGAGCCCCCGCGCCGAGATTCGAGGCTCTTCCCCCCACGCCGGGCGCTCGTGCTAAAATAATCTCGTGTCCTGCGCCGGAAACTGTGGCTCGTCCGGGCCGGGGAGGGGGTACAGTGAACTGCAGAGAGCAGAAACACTTCATGTTCTGTCGAGAGGGGTACTGTTGTCGCTGGGCTTGGCGCTAGTCGCTGGGGTCGTTTTCCCGGCTCTCGCGTTCGTGGGCCCCGATGCCTGCACCGAGATCGCTGAGGAGCCGCCCCCGGCTCCTCAGTGGCCACCTATGCTGAGTATGGACGGGCATGCTCGTTGCGGACCTAGTGACGCCGGACTTCTCGCTGTTCAGCGACACGGCGTACACCGGGCCGATCACGATGGACTGCAACGGCGACGGCACTCCTGACTGCTCGTTCTACAGGCTCACGCAGGAGTGGGATACGGGGGCGTCGTTCGACTACGACTTCACACTTGGTGGCGACGCGTCGGCGGGACTGGTGGCATCCGGGAACACGCAGGTACACCTCCAGACTTCGATCGACTGGGTGCGCAGCATCTTGCCCTCCTGGAATCCCCTGCCCGACGGGATGCAGCCGCCCTTTGTCGTCCGCACGAACATGAGGGCGAGACCTATGGGGGGGGCGAGTGGTACTACCTCAACTGCAACGCGTTCTACGACCCTTACAGATTCGAGATACTGATTGGTGCGGGCGGTGACTGCAGCGGGGGCGTCACTTACCAGAACGCAGCAGTATCCACGATAGTCCGCCACGAGTTCGGCCACCTGTTCTTGCGGACGAACGATGACCTTGTGCAGACCAACTGCGGGCGCGCGTACTATCGTTCCTTCGACGAGGAGATTGCTGACGCATTTGCTGCGCTGTCGCTCGGTACGAACTGCGTGGGACAGGGGTTCAGGGGTCCCGGCTGCGTTCGCGACCTGGACAACGAGGCGAAGTACCCGGCCGAAATCTCGACTCCCCATGCTGGCGGGAAACCGATCGCTGCCGCGTTCTGGCATCTCCGCGAGGCGATGGTCGCCCAGAATCCCGCCAACGGTGCCCGCGACGCGGGAATCCTCTTCGTCTTGAGTGTTCAGAGGAATGCGGCGTGCTGGGATGGGATTTGGAGTGATCTCATCTTTGTTGGTGACACCATTTTCGCCAGCCAGTACAACTCTCTGATCGAAGAAGCCCTTGAGCGACACAAGATCCCGATGCCAAGGTCGTGACCGTGGGCGGCGACGGTTTCTCGGACCAGGCGCTCGTGGGATCGCGAGAGTCTGGCCGAGGGAGCACCCGCGCCGCTGCTCTAGCGGTGGCGTTGCTTGTGTCGCTCTTCGCGCCCTCCAGCCCATCCAGGGCGCAGACATGGGTGGAAGGTCTCGATCTCGCGGGCGGGGATGACAGCGGAACGGCAATTGTGATGAGCGTCGGCGCCAGGTGGATCGTCGCTGGCATGGGGAGCCGCGTAGGTAGGGGCGACGATGGGCTGCTGGCCTCAATCGACGCCCGGGGGCGGATTACCTGGGCCATGGCCTACGGAGGGCCCAGCGCCGAGTGGATACTCGGCATGGCCAGAGTCAGCCCCGGTCGGTACATCATGGCGGGATCGGCGGCTTCGTTTGGCTCGGGCTTGGGCGACGCCTGGATCTTCGAAACCGGCGCCCAAGGGACGGTTGTGTGGGCTCGGGCCTATGGAGGGGATGACGAGGAGTGGGCCGAGGTCGTGAGAACGGCGAACTCGGATGGGTTTTTCGTCGGCGGGCACAGTGACAACCAGTTCCATGCAGATTTCCTGGTGTTGCGCATCGACCGGAAGGGAGACTTGCTTTGGCAGGCTGTTTACGGGATTCCCGGACAATCGGAGCACCTGTTGGACCTTGCGGTCACTCCGGATGGTGGTGCGATTCTCGTTGGAGACACGAGCTACGGGGAAGACTCCACCAATCATGCGCTGGCCGTGAAGATCGATGCAGGGGGTGCGATCGAGTGGCAGCGGACCTATCGCATCGAGGGAGACGATGTCTTCCGGGCGGTGGCGCTCACCGGAGACGGCGAGTATGTAATGGCCGGGCAGACGAGAACTTCGCACAGCGCCCTACCACGAGCGTGGCTGTTGCGTCTGGATGCCGCGGGACAGATCGTATGGCATCAGGAGTATCCACTGAACAGCACGCGAAGGGGAGGATTCTACGACGTGACCGTCCTAGCGGCTGGCAACTTGGTCGCGGCCGGTGTGTTCTACCCGATCGCAAGCCAGCCGGCAGAAGCCTGGGTGATCTCAGCAGATGCGGCCAGCGGCATGCTACTGTGGCAGCGATCTTATGGTGACTTCGATCTCGATCGAGTCGAAGACTCGTACTGCGACGAGGAGGGCGGATGCATTTTCACGGGACTCAGTCGGTCTTTCGTCGGGCTGCCCTATGACAACGACGTTTTCTTGCTGCGAACCGACGATGTCGGGGCCGTCTCGCCAGACTGTTCGATCGCGAGCGACACGGCCGAAACCGGGGAGTCGGAACCGGTAACCGTGGAGCCCTATCCAGGTATCAGGGGCATGCTGGAGGGTCTCGTCGTGAGGGAGGTCGAGATGACCGGAGAGCCGGTCATTCTGCAACGGGAGGAGATCTGTTTCGGGAACACGCTCTACGCTCCAACCGAGGTATCACCGCGGGAGTCGTTGACGCCCGTGAGGTTCGTGGACCTGGAAACCCTGCAATGGGAAGAAGCCACTGCGAGCGCCGCCAACACGTTCGACCTCTATCGGGGCGACGTCGATGACCTCGGAGCGGGACCCGCGGGGAGGTGCCTACTGGCCGGCCTGACGGACCCGACCGCTTCGGATCCCGAGATTCCGGCGGCAGGCACGGCGTGGTTTTACGAGGTCGGAGGACGCAACGGTGCCGGAGTGGGCATGCTCGGCGTTGCCAGCAACGGCGATGCGCGTGAGGTACAGGCCCCCTGCAACTAGCCGCGAGGAAGCGAGGGTGCGGTGAACGCCAGCCGGACATGGGTGCTAATGGCATTGGCCGTGACGGCTTTTCCGCTCGCAGCCGTGGCCGACGAGCCGCCCGAACTGTGTGATGCGCGGGACGAGGATGCCGACGGGACGGTCGACGAAGGCTGCGAGCGAACCTGCGTGGATCGGCGCGTGCTGCGCTTCCGGACGATCGTGTTCAGACGAGGGAACGGACCGACCCTGGGGTACGATCGCTGTGTGGTGTGGGACGGCAACCGCTTGGCCGTGGCGTGGAGCGACTGGAGTGGTGACGGTACTATCGCCGAGCAAGTGATCCGGTTCCAACGCTTCGATCCGTCGGCTCAGCCTGTGGAATCGCCTGTAGACGTGGCCCCGCTTGCTGGGGATCTCCAATCGGATGCCGTTGTGCTGGCCTGGTCCGGATCGGGTTATGGTCTCGCCTGGGACGAGGGGGACGTCACCTCCACGTCGGTGAGGTTTGCTTTCATCGGCGAGTCGGGCAGCGTCGAGGCCGGTCCGGTAAGTTTGAGCGCCGGAGGCTTCGACAACGACCACCCGGCGATCGCCTGGGACGGTGCAGCCTTTGTCGTGGCCTGGACGCGTGACGGGGAGCAGGTCATCATGCGGCGCGTCGGCAGCGACGCCGTGCCGCTGACCGACGAGGTTTGCATCACCTGTGCGGCAGTCAGCGGAGCGTTCAAGGTATCGATCGCGCCGAGCCCGGATGAGATCGGGTACGCATGGGCAGTGGCGTCTGGCGGAGGAGGCGTGCGGTTCGTCCGGACCGACCTGCAGGGAACGGTGCTCGGGTCGGTGATCGACCTGGTCGTCGGGCAGGGGGCAGACGACCCGAGCCTGGTTGCTGCGGACGGCGGATACGCGGCCGTGTGGTCCGAAAACCCGGGAGGCCGCACCAGGCCGACCGAAATCCAGTTCCAGCGGATCGACGCCGCCGGCTTGCCGATCGGCTCCAAGGAGCGGGTCGACGACGGGGCCAGGGAACAGGTGATCGACCCCTCAGCCGTCTGGACGGGCGAGGAGTACCTTGTTTCCTGGCTCGCATATGCCGGCGTGTTTCCCTACTCCTGGTTTGCTGCCTCACGGCGAATTGCCCGCAATGGAACCGCTGCCGGAGACGTGACGATCCATTCCGAGACCGAGGTCATGGAGTGGTCGCGCCAGAGCACGGTCTGGACGGGCTCGCAACTCGCCATGCTTTATCGCGATCAGTACGGGGATTTCCCGGCTCCGGACCACTACATCAGGCTTCACCTGACCCGTTGCTGTGGCGATACGGACGGCGACGGCACGGGGTGGTGCGACGGCGATGCCGACGACGGCAGCGCCGCCGTCTACCCCGGGGCGGCCGAGGCGTGCGACGGGCAGGACAACGACCTGGACGGGACCCTCGACGAGGGGTGTGATCGCTCGTGCGAGGCGGCTCCTGTGGGAGCCGTGGACGACCTGGGTGTCCAGGCCGATCCCGCAATCGCCCTCGCGGTCGACGGGGGTCCGCCGCGGGCGTTCGTGGCCCACGCCGACCCGGTTGCGGCCGGCATGCAGCTCGTGCTCGACCGGGAGATGCCGCCCTGGCAGGCCGATCCGGTCGAGGAGGACGAATCCCCCAGCTATCGGCCGGCCGCGGCCTGGACTGGCGACCGGGTGGCGGTGGTGTTCCGCGACGACCGGGAGCCGCTCTCCCGGCTGCGGCTGACGACCCGCGACGGGGCGGGCGCACCGCTGGTCATCGACCAGCCGATCGCGCCTCCGGCCGAGGGCACGGACGATCCGCTCATGGCGTGGGATGGCCTCGGTCTGGCGCTGGGCTGGCAGGAGGGCAACCCGGCGTCGCTGCTTTTCTCGCGCCTCTTGCCGAACGGCGCCCGGCTTATCGACGGGATCGAGCTGGCGAGCGAGCAGGGCGGCACGGCTGCGCAGCTCGCCCTGGCACCCGACCCGGGCGGGGGAAGCGTGCTGGTGACGCTCGAGCCCCGACCGGCGGGCCAGGCCGTGATGATCGAGCGACGGGACCGGTTCGGCGG
>JAJRTE010000159.1 GCA_024278455.1 Myxococcota bacterium | reverse complement strand
GTTGATGATGACCAGCGAAGAAGTGGCTCGCCTGGGCCTGGGGGCCATGTTCAAGGGCCGCCGAAGCATCGTGGCGGGTTGGTTCAACGCCTTCAACGCCTATATCGTAAGGCTCATGCCCCGGCGCCTGGCCGCGTGGATCGCCGCCTGGTCCATGGACTGGGGGGCGGCGCGGGCGTGGCGCGCCATCTCCCGCGGTTGGTCGGAGCCGAGCTTGGATGGCGGCGGGAGCGGCGTCAAAAGCTCAGGACCGCCCGTGCGGGTCTCAGACGCGGTTCTGAGGCTCTGAGGGTTCTGAGAACGCACGGACGCCCTCAGATAAGGAGTGGTCTGAGTTTCACAGGTCGCGGATTTGAGTTTTACAGGTCGGGCGAACCGGCGGGAATCGTCGTGGTCTCCGCGCTCTGACCAGGCTCTGACGCTTGCGTTGTCCCCGACGAGGGTGTTGCCCGCGTCGTGCAACGGAGCGCTCGGGGACAACCCCCTGCTCGACCAGGCGGGTCAGTCGACCGCGCTATCGTCTCCATCGTGGCGGCCAGAGTCAGGGCCAGAGTCGGAGACCGCCCCGGGCATGTCGCCGGGCAAGTCACCGGGCAAGTTGCGGTCCAGCGCCTTGATCTCCGTCGAGCGCGAGACTACAATGGTGGTATCGGGTGTACCGATACCACTCCAAAGGAGTCGCCATGCTGCCCCGCCCTACCATCGAAGCCTTCGACGCCTGGCTGGAGGAACGCTCCCTCCGGTTCGAGGCCGTCGTCATCGGAGATTCGGCCCTGGGGCTCTTGGGCATCACGGACCGCCAGACGCGGGATGTCGACGTCCTCCATCCGGAACTCCCTGATGAAGTGGCCCTCGCCGCCCGGGCCTTCGCTGCCCACATGCGAGACAAGGGCGTAGCGCTCGCAGACGACTGGCTGAACAACGGACCGATGCAGGTGGCCGGCGTGCTACCCGAGGGCTGGCAGCTTCGTCTTCAGGTGGCTTTCGACGGGCAGCTCCTCAAGCTGCTGACCCTGGGGCGAGCCGACCTCTTGAAAACCAAGCTCTTCGCTCTTTGTGACTGCGGGACAGACCTCGGCGATTGCCTGGCGCTGGCTCCCGCCGCCGACGAGCTCGAGCACGCCGAGCCCTGGGTCAAGGATCAGGATGCCAACCCGCTGTGGCCGGACCACGTGCAGGCCACCTTGGATGACTTGCGAAGGAGGTTGGGCCATGGCGTTTAGTCGACCACCCCTGCTGGGCGAGCGCCCCGACGCCAAGACCCTCACCGCGGACATGGTGGGCATCGGGATGAACTTCGCCGCGGCGCCCAACCCCGACGCCAAGATCGAGGAGACCCTGGTCCACGCCTCCGCGCTGGGCATGGACGACCACGACCTGCGCACGCTCTCGGTGCTTACGACCTGGCTCGGGGTCCACCACGACTACTTGAACGCCGACCGCCTCGTGCGCTGCGTCTCGGAGCAACCCTCCCAGCGCGTCCGCGCCTACTGGTCAGCGGTCGCCACCTGGCTCGGCAAGGACCGGCGACTCCCCCGACTTCGCAAGCTCCACGATGGCGGCACCGTCGACCTCCTCCCCGTGGGCACGGACTTCCAGATCGCGCGCTGCGGGGAGGACGAGCGCTTCTCTGCCTCCGTGCTCCGCGTGCCTGCAGGTACGCTGCGCGACCGCGCGGCCGACGTACTCAGCCCGGCGGAGGTGGCGCACCGCCACGCAGGCTATCGCAACCGCGTCCGCCTCGGGCCGACCTGGCGCGCCGACGTCTGGACCGTGCTCGAGCGCACGCCCCACGCCCCCGTCGCGGAGGTCGCCAAGCGCACGGGTTGCTCCTTTGCCACCGCGTGGCAGGTGGTTCGAGACTTCTCGTTGCTCCACCCGAGAGAGGAAGCAGTTGCGTCCTGACGAGAAGCCGCGCTCACCCCCGCAGGCGCTCGCAGGTCTTGGCGATCCGCCGTGCCCGCGTCTCGGGCCTCACCACCAGTCCAAACGGGATCCCCGTACCATGAAAGAATGATCCCCTTGTGAGTCATAGAAAACCAAGGTTCCGTAGTTGGTTGAAGTAATCCGGAGTTCCAGCTTGCAACCGGAAGTGCAAGGGGGGAGCATTTCTGCAACCGGAGGAGTGTGAATGAGCAGATGAGGGTATCGTGACCTTCCGGAGATCGCTCTTGTTGCAGATTGGGGGTCGGAGAAGTTCGTGGGGCGCCCCCGGGTGCACTGTGCTCGTACGGGAGCACGGTAGTGGTTCGGGTGGGGCGCTGGGGTCCCCACTGTAGGTATTTCGGGTTGGCAGTCGAGAAAAAGAAAAGGGCATCCATGGGAGCTACAAGGGTGAGATCCACGACGGCCAGCACGGGGCCATCGACGAGGCCGAGGACTTTGACCGGGGGGCAGGAGACCCTGGCTTTCAAGTCCTGTGGCCACGGCCCCGCCGCCAACGCAACCCCGACTACTCTCTCGCCGGCCTGCTCAACTGCCGCTGTGGCGACCCCATCAGCACCACCAACGGGCGGGGGCGCCGACGAGCACGGTGTGGGCGGAGCAGCAGGTGCTGTGGGGAGATGTGCGCCCATCCCAACAGAGAGCCATCGTTCATGGGCACACGCTGCGGACAGGAATCATGAAAGCAGTCCCGGAAGTGCGCTTATAAGAAGGCATATGGCGGGGCCTTCTGGGGTTTGCCTGTCTCCCGAGGTGCTGGAGCGGTCCTGGCGGGTGTGAAATGGCTTGGAGAACGGCGCGCTACCTTACGAAGTTCCATCGTGGAGTGCCACCAGGGTCCAGCATGGGCAGTAAACGCATCTTCGGCGTCTTGGAAGTCCGAAGAAAGCCCCCTCCAGACATATTTGGAGATTATTCTGGGTTTTGAAGCTGCAAATCCAGCAGACCGGTCTCGAATCCGGCCATCAGTCGTTTTGGCGTTTACCCTGGGGTCGATTTGTCGAGGAATCCGGAGAGGCCCTAGCCGCGGCCTTGTTCAGTCGAGTTCATGGAGGTGGCTTGACGATTGCGCGAGAGGACATCTGCTTTCCACAGAGTGGACATAAGGAGGCTCTCCAAGAAGAAGACTCGGAAAAGCAAATCAGCCCAGGAGCAGATCCACCGTGTTGCCTGGGAAGACCCAATTCCGGACCGGGAGACCCTCACGGGTCACGGCCAAGGCGACTACGACCAGAGCCGTCCAGGTTCCTTTCTTGCCATGCCCGCACTTGCGTAGGCCTGTTCCGTCCTCGTCCTCGTCCTCGTCGTCGATGGAGAACGAACAGGTCGTTGTGTCGTGGAAGACAAGGTCCACCTATAGCCCGAGTTTACCGTCCCCGAGGTGCAGCGTAGCGGGAATGGGCAGCGCCATCGGGTAGGTTGATCCGCGCAACTCGTCGTGGTTCCAGGGAAAACCGACAGGGCTATGTGACGGCTGGATGCTGGCGGGCGAGCAGATTGTCGTATGACCTGCAGCTACAGACTTGTTCAGTACCGGATAGAACGGCAAGCCCAAGATCGTCTGGCAGAAGTACCTCGGCCGCCCCGAGGACATCATCCCTGGTCACGGAGGACTTCCACGTGCCGCTCTTCCATCGGACCTACCCTGGCAACCAGGCCGACTCCAAGACCTTCGGGAGCCTGACAGGGGAGCTTGTTGCCCGCTGCCGCGAGATCGCC
>JAJRTE010000158.1 GCA_024278455.1 Myxococcota bacterium | reverse complement strand
CTATTGCAATACGCCGTGTTGCAACGGTTCGCGACCATGGGGCTGAAGGAGGTAGAAGATATGCTGCAACTGACCCCGTTGAAAGAGACGGCTGGCGGCAAGGAACTCATTGCCATCGGGCGACGAGAGGGGCTCCAGGAAGGGCTCCAGGAAGGGCTCCAGGAAGGGCTCCAGAAAGGGCTCCAGAAAGGGCTCCAGAAAGGGCTCCAGAAAGGGCTCCAGAAAGGGGAACTCATCGGAGAGATCCGTGCCTGCCAACGGGTGCTCAAGATGGTGGTGACGCCCCGAGAAACGTTGCGGAAGATGTCCCTTCGAGAGCTTCGCGACCTCCTTTCGGAACTCGACGACAAGCTGTAGCATTCAGGTGCGAGGAGCGAGGGGTGCGGCGCGCTGCGTCCCAACGCCCGCCTTCGCCATCCTCTCCCGCAGTGTCGCCCCCCCCGCTTGCCGCTCCCTGCTCCCCCCACGTCGTGGATTCGGATTGACGCAACTCCGTGCGTCCCTATAATGCGTGAAGAGAGGAGCGAGGCATGAAACCAGGGTTCGGGCGCACCGTCGCTTTCGCTGTCGCGTTGATGGGCATTGTCGCCTTCATCGGCGCCCCCCTCGTGTCGTACCAGCACCTGTCCAGGCACGCGGTCGAGCATTCCGATGCGCCGGGAACGACCCTGGGCGGCCTCGCGTGCGCAGCGTCCGCCGCGCAGGGGACCGGCGGTCCGGTCCAACTGGCCGGGGAAGAGCGGGACGGGCGGCCGGACCGCAAGTGTCACGACAGTGACTGCCCCTATCTACACTTTCTGCGGTCGAACTCGAGTCCCCCGGTATCCACGCCGATCGTCCTGGCCGATGAAGGTATCCGGACGGAAGGTCCGTTCCGATGTAGCAGCCGGATCGAGCGCAATCCGGTTCAAGTTCCTCTCCTGGCGGTCGCCCCAGCCACATCGCCGCCCGTTTCCTTCGTGTCCTGAGTCCACACCCAGAGCAGACGATCATCGAATTGCCTGAACGGTAGCCATGCGCCGCCGCGCGTGCGGGGGGGTACGGGTATCGACACGGAGGAGGAAATGTCTAGCAGGAGAACGTACCGAGCAGGGTTTGTGAGGCAGCTTGCCATCTGGCCGGGTTTGACGGTTGCCATGTTGTGTTGCCAGTCTGCTTTCGCCCAGGCGTCGGCGCCGGGCGCCGAGACGAACGCGGAGGCCGCGGGAGTCCCGGCGGGGCAGGAGGCGCTCGAGGACGACAGCGGCGCACGTGTGGAAGCGTTGGAAGCCCGTATCGAATCGTTGGAGATGAGTTTGCTGCAGCTCGAAGCGACCCAGGCCATCACCGTGGGAGAGGAAGAGGGGGTGAGGCTGAAGACGTTTTCGGGAGGGCAGCGCGCGCTGCAGGCTCTCAACCCGGAGCTGAGCGTGGTGGGCGACATGTTCGCACGGTACATTCTTGCGGGAGATGGGTCCGAGTATCTCGGGGGGGACCGGTCCGGCTTCTTCCCTCGAGCTGTAGGGGTGCACCTTCAAAGCAACCTTGACCCGTTCGCGTTCACCAAGATTGCGCTCGAGTTCGGTCCGGAGGGGGCGGAACTCGGCGAGGCATACGCCACCTGGACCTCGGTGCTGCCCCGTGTCTCGGTCACCGCGGGGAAGTTCCGGCAACAGCTCGGCGTGGTCAATCGGTGGCACAAGCATGGCCTGGACCAGTTCGATTTCCCACTCATGTTGACCGTCCCTTTCGGCCCGGGCGGGCTCAACCAGACCGGTGTTTCCATGCGTGCCGAGTTGCCCCACCTGTGGGCCGACAGCCTGGGGCTGACCGTGCAGGTGACCAACGGACAGAACGCGGGCGTGTTCGCTGGGGACTTCTTCAGTGTCCCGGCCGAGTTGGTCAGGTTGAACAACTACTGGGACCTCAACCGCGACACCTATCTTCAACTGGGTTTGACCAGCATGTACGGGTTCAACAACCAGCGCGGGGTCGTGGACGACCAGGGCGACGTGACGAACGGGGACTGGCGCACGACGGTCGTCGCGGGGGCGGACCTGACGGTCAACTGGGAGCCCGTGAATCGCGCCAAGTACCATCATATCACCTGGCGTACCGAATACCTGTGGATACAGAAGGAGGTGGAAGGAGGGACCATCGCCTGGATGGGCGGGTACAGCTCTCTCGAGGGCAAGGTGGCCCGTTCGTGGGCCATCGGGGCGCGCGTGGACCTGGTGCAGGATTTCGACCCGGACAATGACCCGGGGGATCTCTCGCGGTGGAACTGGCAGGTGCTTCCCTACGTCACTTGGTGGCAGAGTCCCTGGGTGCGGTTCCGGCTCGAGTACATCTATCACCAGCCGCTGGTAGGTGTTCCCGACCAACGCGTGATGTTGCAGACCACGTTCGCTGCCGGGCCTCACAAACACGAACGCTACTAAGGAGGAAGGAGCGATGAAGCTTCGTTTGTCACATATTGCCACGCTGTTCTTCCTGTTTGCCGCCCCGTTCTCCGCCTGGGGGCAGATCGAAGTCGTGGCCACCACGAGCACCTACGGCTGGATCGCCAGGACGATTGGGGGCGACCGAGTGGACGTCTTTTCCATCGCCAAGGGTGACGAGGATGTCCATTTCGTGAGGCCGAAGCCGAGCTTTGCCGAAAGGCTGGCCAAGGCCGACCTGCTCATCACCACTGGGATGGACCTGGAACTCTGGTTGCCGGGCCTGATGGACAAGGCGTCCAACCCCCGTATCCGCGAAGGCCAGGTCGGCTACGTGTCCGCGTCCGACGGGGTCACGAAGCTGGAGATTCCTTCCACCGCGGATCGGTCGCAAGGAGGCGTGCATATCTACGGCAACCCGCACATCCAGGTCAGCCCGATCAACATCCGCCAGGTGGCGTACAACATCACGGTCGGGCTCGCCAAGGTAGACCCGGATCATCGGAAGGAGTATGAGGACCGTCTGAAGGCGTTCCAGGATCGCATCGACCGCCGGCTGTTCGGTGACGACCTGGTGGACCTGGTGGGCGGACCGACGCTCTGCCGCCTCGCGGAGAGCGGACGGCTGATACCATTCCTCGAGGGCAGGACCATCAAGGGTACGCCGGGAATCGATCTCCTCGGCGGCTGGATGAAGAAGGCGTTGCCCCTTCGTGACCGGGAGTTGGTCACCTACCACAAGAACTGGATCTACTTTACGACGTTGTTGGGGCTCCGGGTCGTCGGGGAGGTGGAGCCCAAGCCGGCCATACCGCCTTCCCCAAAAGACGTGGAGAAACTCATCAACCTGATGAAGCAGCTCCATGTCCCGGTGATCCTCGCCGCCAACTACTTCGACGAGACCAAGATCCATCGCGTCGCGGACGCCGTGGGCGCCACGCCGGTCATCGTCCCGCTCGACGTGGGAGGCGCCCCGGGAACGGAAGACTACTTCAAGCTGGTGGACACCTGGATCGACGGGTTGCTCGCAGCCTACGGAGCATCGACATGAGCGGGCAGGTCACGCCCCTGGAGATCATGGCGCTGCCGTTCGCAGAGTGCCTCGTCCTGGTGGGTATCCATTCCTACCTCGGGCTTCACGTGCTCAGACGCAAGGTCATTTTCGTCGACCTCGCGCTGGCACAGGTGGCCGCACTGGGGACCACCGTGGCGTTCCTGTTCGGGTTCGACCCGTTGAGCAAGGGCGCCTACCTGTTCTCGCTCCTGTTCACCTTCCTGGGTGCGGCCGTGTTCGCCCTCACCCGCCTGCGCAGGGACCGGATTCCCCAGGAAGCGGTCATCGGACTGGTCTATGCCCAGGCTTCCGCGCTCGGAATCCTGATAGTGGCTCGAGCACCCCACGGGGCAGAGCATATCGCGCAAATTCTCACCGGTGTGCTCTTCTACGTCAAACCGCACGAAGTGCTCGCCGCCGCGGTGGTCTATGCGTTCGTCGGGCTGTTCCACTACGTCTTCCGGCACCAGTTCCTGGCCATCTCCGAAGACCCCGAGAGAGCCCGCGCCAGCGGCCTCAACGTCCGATGGTGGGACTTCCTGTTCTACATGTCCTTCGGGCTCGTGATCACCCACTCCGTCCGGACCGCCGGCGTGCTCCTCGTGTTCGTCTTCCTGGTGGTCCCCGCCATCCTGGCCACCCTCGTCACCTCCAATCTCCGCTACCAGCTCCTCATCGGCTGGACCACCGGTTTCCTCGTGGCTGCCGGGGGCCTTGGCCTCTCCTACTGGTCCGACTCGGCACCGGGACCGACCGTGGTCACCTTCTACGGGGCCATCCTCCTGGTCGCCGCCCTGGGAATCTACGTGTTCCGGAGCGACCCGCGACGGTTCCGGCGGACCGCCAACGTGATTGCCGGCCTGACGATCACCGCGGTGATCGCTCTCGCGCTGTGGGGCATGGGAACCTGGCTCTCGCGGTACCCGTTCTGGACCCAGGTGGAACATGCCGGACACCACCTCGCCGCCGCGGAGTCCGAAACCACGGCACAGGCAGTCTCCGCCGCTTCCTCTCCCGCCGCCGAACTGGTCGACGCCCTGTCCACCCTCGACATCGAGGCCAAGAAGACTCGCCTCCAGGCCGTCTCGGACCAGGCCCTGCTCGAAGCCGCCCTGAGACGGGCGCCAGGTACCGACTACGAGATGCGGCTGGCGCTCGGCCTGAGACTCACAGCCCTCGACCGGGCATCCGGCCCGGCCACCCTGGTGGACATCCTCGAGCATGCGGACTCGCCCCTGATCCGTGACGAAGCACTACGCGCACTCGAGGCACGCAGCGGGGACGACTTCGGATACGATCCCTGGTCGGCCCCGGACGCGGGAGACAATCCCAAGGCCATCGAGGCGTGGAAGAAGTGGTTGTCGAACGGGTAGGCCACATCGCGGAACCCCGCGAAGCGTGGTACACCGCCTGACATGGCTCAGCGCGGTCCAATGGGGGGTAGGGCGTGGTCCAATGGGGGGTAGGGCGCGGTCCAATGGGGCGTAGGGCGCGGTCCAATGGGGCGTAGGACGCGGTCCAATGGGGCGTAGGGCGCGGTCCAATG
>JAJRTE010000157.1 GCA_024278455.1 Myxococcota bacterium | reverse complement strand
GGCTGGATACGGCGCGACATGCAGTCCGAATCGACGTGCATTTCCTGGCCGACGGACCGGGTAAGCAGGTTTCTGAACTGGCTCGTGGCGGCCTGGGTCTCGGTTATCAGGCCCGCGCGCATCTGGTCTGCGACCCAGGTATGGTCTCGAGTCAGCCGTCGAATGCCTTCCGGCCGGACAAGGTAGGCGCGGGAGTCCCCTGCATGGGCAAGGTAGGCCGTGGCGCCGTCAATGGTCAGGACAACGGCCGTCGTGCCCATCCCCCGGCACCCTGGGCGGCGGAACGACTCTTCCCGGATCACCTGGCTGGCGCGGTTGATCGCGTAGCGAAGCCGTTCACAGATGACGTGTTCGTCGCTGAACCGGCTCAGGTCTGCGACGGTCATCTCCGGGTCGTCGTCGCCCGTGAAGCTGTCGTAGATGGTTTTGACCGCCATCGAAGAGGCCAACTCGCCGGCAGCGTGTCCGCCCATGCCGTCGGCGACGATGTAGAGACCTCGTTTTTCGTGGATCAGGAAACTGTCCTGGTTGCTCTCGCGAACACATCCAACGTCGGTCAATCCATGGGAAGTACGTTTCATTTGGCAGTGACTCTGCTGGCGTCCGAGTAGCCAAGCGCAATTCCCGGCCCCAACGCGGACCGACTTTTGCGCCGACCGCCCCTTCTTGCCGTAAGGCGGCCGATGGGACCACGAATGGGGCCTGCAACGATGTCGCATCGAACGGGGACCTGCCCATTCTCGAGGAAGAATGTAGCAGACTTCCGGCAGATTGTCCAGCGTTCCGGGCCGGGAGGAAGCCATCACGTGGCACGCCGGAACCCCGGTGGAGCGTCGAGCCGACCTACACGATTCCGCCCCTGGCCGAGGTTGGTCTCGACATCCGATGGACGATGTCTCGTGTGCGTCATTGCGCCGTTGGGCCTCCCTCGAGCGCAGTCATGCCGGCCGCGGTCAGGCCGGCCGGGTACCGATGGCGAAAATTTCGGAGAGCTTCATCGCCTGCGTCGCGTCTCCTTCCACCTCGATGCCGCCCTCGAGCAGGTTCTTCATGAATACCTGGGGACGCGATGCTGGATCGGCTTCGATCATCTCCTGCAAGGCCTCGACACTGACGTCGATGGTGCATTTGACGTCTTCCCGTATCCCGGGGAGGCATGACGGCGGGTCGGCCGTGGTGTCCACGGTCCAGTGCCCGCCCCCCTCACCGCTGACATTGAACTGGATTACGAGCGCGAGTTCCGCGGCTCGTTCCGGTTGGTCCGCGAGTCCTCGAGGTACGCGCTGGTCGAATAGTTCACTCGGAGTCACAGCCATGGGTCCCGTTCTCCAGATTGGTGCTTCCGCAATGCGTGGTTTCGGCCTTCCGGCCATGTCGTGGTGGTAGGTAGCATGCCGGGAGCGGTCGTGTCAAGGGGTGGCACGCCCCACCACCGACTCCCATCGCCGAGCGGAACGGTTACGAAGCGGGCAAGGTTCGCCCCTTGCGCATGTCAGCGCCTCGCTTCGGTGGCCGACATCGACAGAAGAGCTGCGTCCGTCGTATCGGAGAGCATCACGAGCACCGGAGCGTGGGGCCGGTACCACGCTGTTGCCAGTGGAAGTCCTGGGACAAGGCGCGGGGATGATCGGGGGAGTCGAATCATGCTTCGCCAGGCGAGTCCGGCAGGAGTTCGATCACCAGGCGGTCCAGCTTCTTTCGGTCCGTTTCGACGGCAATCGCCTCGATCAGACGTTCCAGCGTTGCCGGGGTTCGTGATGCTTCGATACGACCTCCCACCCAATCGGGCGGCTCGCCGAATTTCCGCCTCCATGCCCCGATGGCCGCCTTCTGGAGCCCTTCCCGGTGCCCTTCTGTATGCCCCAATCGCAACCCCTCGCGCCGGCCGCGTTGGTAACCCTTCCTCAAGCCTCGCCGGAGACCCTTCTCCACGAATCGCCGTTGGATGTCCCCCAAAAGCCCTTGCAGGCGTTCCCGGTCTTCCAGGCGCTCGGCCTCTCCCACCGGTTTCGTAAGCATCCTCTCGACCTCCTCGTACATCCGTTGACCAAGGCCCACCGCTGCCGGCTCCGGTTGCTCCATCAGCCAGGCCACCGCATCCGCCGTGTGTTCGCTTCGACACAGCATGTGCAACACCGCTGTGTCGCCCCCGAATGTCAGCCGGTCCAGACTTACAATATACACTGGATTCCGGTCCCAGTACACCCACAAGCCAGGGCGATCGTTTTCCAGAGACGTCCTGTGCAGGTGCTTCTCCAACATCTTCCGCGACACGTGCTCGGCCACCACCAGCCCCCGGACATCGAACGCCTCGTGAGCATCCTGGCCGTCCTCGGGGCGACACAGGGCGTCAAGGGCCTGCCTCTGGCCCATGGCCACCTTGAGCAGGGTGCTGCGAAGTTCGTTCCAGGTGAGGTGTCCGGTCTCGGATTCCCCCACGACCAGGGCTGTGCCGACGATGTGGGCGAACAGCCCCATCCATGGGGGGAGCGGCGGCCCCGGCCAGACCCAGAAGTCGGCGAAGAGGGGTGCAAGGTCGATGGACCGCTCGACCTCGCAGCGGCGATGGGGCTCGAGGAGCCCACGCCATGCGGTTTTGGCGAGACGGTCGTATGGCGTGACGGGCATGAGACGCTCCAGGGGCACCGTAGCTGTGCTTGGGCCCCGATTGGAATCGAAGTTGGGCCAGGGTAAGGTGCCGTCCGGGACAGGAACTACGGATTGGGGTCGGAGGATATCAGAAGGCGCGCCAGCAGATATGGGCAACAACGAATCGTCGAAGCGGTGCCTATCATGACCGCGAGGAAAGGTCAAGAAGTTGTTGCGTTGTGTCCAGCGCGTTGTGGCTGCAGCCGTTGGGGTACGTCCAACGTCGGGATCGGTTGACGGACCGCCCTCTCGGGACTATGC
>JAJRTE010000156.1 GCA_024278455.1 Myxococcota bacterium | reverse complement strand
GACCCCGTCGGATGACTGCCGTTCCGCGAACCGAGACTTCCTGGACGCGGAGACGGAGGCGGAGGACGTGGGCTTCCGTGTGGTACGGAACCTGGACTGAATTCGTGGGGCAGGCTTCCAGCCTGCCATTTCCCTTTGTAGGGCAGGCTTTCAGCCTGCCATTTCCCCTCTATGCCTCAGGCTTTCCAGCCTGCCATCTCCCCTCTATGCCTCAGGCTTTCCACCTGCCATCTCCCCTCTATGCCTCAGGCTTTGCATCCTGCCACCCCCCTCTATGCCTCAGGCTTTCCATCCTGCCACCCCCTCTTCCATCCAGCGGGAGTCCCCGTCCTCGTCCTCCTGGCTCCGGTCTCGTCCCCGCCCTTTCACCCGTGGTCTGTCCGGTGAGAGATGCGGCCCGGCCGTGATTGTGCTATTCTGAAACCGGTCCTTTCAGGAGCACGAAGTGGCAAAGAAGCGGAGGCGGATGATGGCGGCGCAGGCAGCTCGAAGCGCCGGTTGGCCAGCAGCGCTGTCACGTATCGAACAGGCGTTGCTGATCCTGTCGGTCGTGGGGATAGGCGCGGTCCTGTTCGGCTGTAGCAGCGGCGGGTCAGTGGCCGGAGATCGCTCCCTGGCCGTGGAGCGTATCGAGATATTCCCCCAGGACATGGTGGTGTACGCAGGAGAGACCACGGAGCCCATCCAGTTTAG
Organism: Myxococcota bacterium; assembly: GCA_024278455.1. Lineage (GTDB taxonomy): Bacteria > Myxococcota_A > UBA796 > JAJRTE01 > JAJRTE01 > JAJRTE01. The sequence goes on along the minus strand of JAJRTE010000156.1, from coordinate 2,905 downwards.
CGCCACGGTCCACTGGAACACGGGAGATGTGACCGAGAACGCCCCGGTGGCCTGGGCGAGCAGCAACCAGGTAGCGGGGGAGATGGACTGGGAAGGGCTGTTCACTCCAGCAGCCTCGAACGGAGGAATCACGCAGGTCACGGCGACCTACCTGGGCGTGCGCGCCTACACGACCCTCACGGTCGTCTTTACACAGGACATCGTGGCCAGCGGGTTGCCCTCGTCGCTTCCACAGCAGTTCGAGAACGCAACGGTCGTGGAAGACGACGACCGCGCACCCCTCATCATCTATCCCTACGACGGTGTCGTCGTGCCCAGGAACATCCACGAGCTGCCGATACACTGGAACCTGGTCGAGGAACGCCCCCTCACCATTCTCGAGCTGGATTCAGTGACCACGAGGACTCGAGTCTTCACCGAGGCCGACCGGTGGACGCCGGACGACGAGGAGTGGCAGGCGATTGCCGCGACCAACTCCGGGGGGTCTTTCACCATCACTGCTCTCTCGGGGGTGCTCGAGGGTGAGGGCGAAGGGGGGAAATTGGCCGGCGAGGTGGTGTCGCACAGCCACGTGGTCGAGGTGTCCATCTCGAGGCTGGACGCCACCGGCTCGGTCTACTACTGGTCGAGCAGCAACAAGGGTATCATGCGGATAGCCCACGGCAGCGACCAGGCCGTGGACTACTTCACGCCGGAAAGCGGTGGGGACAACTGCGTGTCGTGTCACTCGCTGTCCCCTTCGGGGACCAGGATGGGCGTCGGGTACTACGCGACAGGGAGCAACCGCCAGGGGTTGCTCGAGATCCACGCCGAGGGTCCACCCACGGAACTGCGGGACTACGACACCGCCATCAACGCGACCTACACCACGACGACGCGCGACGAGAAGTACACCGTCGGCGTCGATGGCGGCCACCTGTCACTCTACGACGGCCAGACCTGGGACTACATCGGCCCCATCGATATCGGGTTCGAGACCGTGGCGACTCCCAAGTTCTCGCCCGATGGCGACGAGATCGTGTTCGCCGTCGTCGATCCCGACAAGTTCAACGCCGACACCCATTTTTTCGAAGGGCGCATTGCCGCCGCGCCGTTCGACGGTGACACCGCGACCTTCGGGGAGCCCTATTGGGTCACACCGCGGGTGGAAGGGGCCAACCAGTACTACCCGGTCTATTCTCCGGACGGGAACTGGATCGCCTACAACCAATCCACGCCCACATCGCCGGAGGCCAACGACGCGGACAGTTTCATGGACGGAACAGCGGAACTCTACCTGGTGGCTCGAGGCGGTGGGGCGGTGCCGATCCGTCTGGACAACCTGAACGACGTGGAGCGGCGGTTCCTGGGCGTGATCGACGAGGAGATTCTCGTGGGGGACGACGACGTCGTGGAACCCACGCCGGTCGGGCCACCGCCAGATGAAGACGAGATCCCGCCTCCCATGCTGGCCAACTCCTGGCCGGGCTGGGGACCGCTGCCCGACGCCGACCTCATCTGGTTGACTTTCTCCAGCCTTCGGGGCTTCGGCCACGATGTCCCGTTCGGGAATCCGCAAATCTGGGTCTCGGCGATAGACCCGGAGAAGGCGGAAGCCGGGGTCGACCCCAGCAGCCCGCCGTTCTGGCTCCCTTTGCAGGATCCCGAGACCACCAACCACATTCCACAATGGGGCCCCCTGTAGCCAGCTCGATCCGTGCCGAGCCAACTCCTTGATCTCGTAGAAAAGCGTCTCCAGACAAACAAATCAGAAAGACCTTGACCTGCCGAGTCATGCTCGTCGTATTGTCGAAGTCGTGATAGTTCGTCAGGTTTTCCACGACTCCGTGCAATGGATACTCAGAAGGACGTGACGAGCGGTTCGATGAGCGACTTTCTGGACGGGGCAGCCCCCGTCTGGTGCGCGATGATGATGGAGGTGAAGCAGCATGGACATCGAGACATTCCTCGCCCACGGTCATCGTGACCTGCGTGAGCCCGACGGGCGGCCCCTGTATGCCTACCGGTGCACGAGGGAGGAGTTCGAAAAGATCCGGGCACTTTTGCGGTACGAGCTGACACTGCGTCTGGTCTCGTCGAGAGACAGGAATGTCGCGGCAATGTTGTGCCTTGCCGGCGCCGAGTGGTGGCGCCGGTGCTACAGCGGCGGCCCCTGGAAATGGGGAGCGCTAAAGGAAGACCTTGGTTGCCCGCACTGGAGTTGGGCAGAGATGACAGGAGCCATCACAACCGGGCTCCGTGTGTGGCACAGACCGGTGTTGATGCAAAACGGAGAGCACCGCTACATCGCAACCCTGGCCTGCGAGGGGGGCATGCCTCTCAAGCTGCTCCAGCGCGAGCAGTCGCACCTCTGGGTCTACTTCCGCGCACTCCTGGAAAGCCTCCGGGTTTATGGTTACACGGGGGAGGAGGATCGGGAGGAACTCTTGGCGGTCGCCGAGGAGCACCAGCACAAGCTGCCCGGCTCCTTTCAGCACGAGGGCCCCTTGGCCCTCACGGCGGAGCTTGCCGGGTGTGTCTGGTCCTTGAGGCGGAAGTATCAGCTCGACGACGAGGACGATCCGGTGGCGTGGCTCGACGTCCACGACCGGAGGTGGCGAGATCGCATGCCGATCCTCCTCGAGGAGGACACGGCCAGGGCCTTCCTGAGAGGACTGGTTCAGACTGCCGGAGAAGTGGCACGGGGGGCGCGCTCGCGTGTTCGGGTCGTGACCTCGCTCTACCAGGGGTCAGGGGGATGGGCGATCGCTCGGCGCCTGGTCGCACCCCGGCAGATTCCAGCGAACGTGCTCGATGCGCTCCTTTCCATCTCGAGCCAGTCGGCGCCCCGGCGCCTGCACCTCCGCATGTATGCCACGGAACGCGGAGAGGCCGGCGTTTCGGGACGACTCCTGCGGTTTCAGGG
>JAJRTE010000155.1 GCA_024278455.1 Myxococcota bacterium | reverse complement strand
GGGTAGGGCGTGGTCCAATGCGGGGTAGGACGCGGTCCAATGGGGGGTAGGACGCGGTCCAATGGGGGGTAGGGCGCGGTCCCATGCGGGGTAGGACGCGGTCCAATGGGGGGTAGGGCGCGGTCCCATGTGGCGTAGGGCGTGGTCCAATGGGGGGTAGGGCGTGCTCCAATGGGGGGTAGGGCGCGGTCCAATGGGGGGTAGGGCGCGGTCTCCCTGTGGAATCCCCGGGCCATGGTGGTGTCGGATGGTTAGACCCATGGGGAAGCGAAGACGTGCCCTGGCTCCGGGGAAAAAAAAAGCCCGGTCTCCGAAGAGTGGGGCTTGATCGTCAGAAAAGCTTGATGCGTCGGGGAGAGCCGGTTCCCCTTTTCCACGCCGTACTGGTACGGGCCGCCGATCAAACACCACTTCCCGGCCTACTGGGCGATTGCCTGCATATCACGCAACACGAGTGCCACAATCGCGTTTTTCTCAAACAATCTGTAACCCTGTGCAGTGACGACGTTTTGCGTGCCCGGGTCGCCGCGTGCCCTCCTGGGGATGTGGCGACTGCGCCACGTTTGTGCGGTATTCGCACCCCGTTGCGACCGCCGAGTCTCCGTTCCTGGACCCACTCCGCGAGCAGATGGCGCCCCCCGCAGCGGCCCTCACACGGGGTTGCCAGCCGGCGGCTGGACGTAGTGCGAGAGTCGCGTCAACATAGTCTACTGCAAATGCAGGTGATTGTTGTCCGCAACGTGTCCGTGCCATGACCTGGTATCAATCTGGATATCGCGATGGACGCCCGTCTTCGTCAGCAGGGACAGGTCTCATCGCAGCGACCTGGGACGCGGGAAAGTGGCCTGGCCCGAAAACGAGGCATCGATACCACGAGCAGCGCTCACGGGGTCTCCGCCCTCTGGGCGAGAAAAGCGCGCGATCCGGGATACACGTCGACTTCCACCCCTGTCCGCGACGCGATCGCTGCCGCCATCGATGTCAGGGTGCGTCGATCCACGGCGAACACATCGCCTCGAGCCGGACGACGGGCCACGGAATAGAGTTGAATCAGCCGGATACGACCGCCGTCGTCCAGGATGGTCTGGATGCGCTTCGTATAGGCTTCCATGTCGGGAAACGGTTTCGAGGGTACACCTGTCTCGAGAACCATGGTCTGTATGACGATAGGCGATCTTCGCGCCAGGGCCTGGATGTTCGAGCAGATGCGCTGGAAAGGTACGGCGGATCGGTTTATCTGCGCGTACTCCTCGGCGGTTCCACTGTCCAACTTGGCCCAGATCTCACCGTTGGCGTCCTGTATCTTCTCGATCGCCGCCACGACCGTTGGCCGATGCAGCAGGCTGGCATTCGTTATCACGACGATGTTCAGGTCGTCGAGCCGGAGCCGGCGTTTCAGTTCGAGCACGGTGTCCACAGCGTCCGGGAATGCGGGGGAGGATGTCGGTTCTCCGTCGCCGGAAAAGGCGACGTCCCGGACGCGCCGCAGCTCTTCCGGGAGGGTGGTGAATGGCGGACGTTGGAGCAAGGTGCCATCGGCGAGCAGCGCGAACATCGCTGCCAACTCTTTTTTCAGCACCGGCATGGAGAGGCGGCCCGCGGCGTGCTTCGAGCGATCGACCTGGCAGTACGAGCAGTCGAAGTTGCAGATCCTGTCCGGATTCAGGTTTACCCCGATCGAAACCCCTTTCGAGCGCCGGGAAAACACGGCGTAGACATGCGAAAAACCGGCCAGGCCGGTTCGCCGGTGGTCATCCTGGGTGAGCTGGTATGCCATCCTCTCCTTCCTTGCGGCTACACGTCATCGAACCGTGTTCTCCATAGCCGTGGAATGGGTCCCTGTCAACCGCGTCACGGCGCGACGAGGCCGCCATGCGCCTGGCGGTGCTGTCGAGGACATGGGTGCGCGCTTTCGGGCGTTGGTCCATCGTGGCGCGGGTCCCGATTCGGTCGCTCCGGGGGAGAGGGAGCCGCCGTCCATCCTTTCCGGCAGGGGCGACCAATGGCGGGCGTGTGCTGCGCGAGCAGCGGTCCGTGACAACCTGCGGCGGGCATGGTCTTCAAGGTGCCGCTCGATGTGGGCCTGGACCGCCGGGTTTCTCGCCCACCGAATCGGCCAGCGCCACGACCTCCCGGGCGTTGATCATGTCGCGAAAGAAGGTCACCGTTCCGGCTGCTGCCTCGAGCCCTTCCGCCGACACGCGGAGCTGTTTCGAGAGGGCAAGGATCAGGTTCTGCGGTCCCCGTGATTGGTACGTGGCCAGGAGGCGCTCGAGAGATGACCGGCGCCAGAAGCCTATGACCTCGAGGTAGGCGATTCTGCCGTCTGTGTGGCGCAGGACGGCGTCGGGAATGCAGATGTCCTGGCCCCCCAGGTCGAGGATGGCCGACGTGTTTTCGATGCGCCAGGGCGACTCGATCTTCTCGAGTCTTTCCCGGAGCCAGGCGATCTCGCGGAGTGCGTGGGTGCCTCGAGCCGGGTAGTGAGACCTGAGTCCCTGGGTGGACGACAGGGAGAAGCGCCGCTCGACCCGTTCGCGTCCCCAGAGCACGGTGGCCTCGAGGGTCCAGTCGGGGCAAAGGAGGAGGGCCGGGACCAGTTCGGCCAGTTGCAGACCGTACTTGTTGCTCGATTTGAAGAGGCTGAGCGGCCCATCCACGTCGATCTCGTAGCCCCCGTCCGGGTGCGGGCGGCTCCGGTACATGAGGCGGAAGAACTTGATGTACTGGAAAAGCCGGCGCACCACGGCAGGGGTTCCGTCATGCAACCGGATCCGGACCTGCGTGGCCCGTAGAAGCACCGCCTGGGCCAGGGCCACGTTGTAGCGGTCGATCAGCCACCTGGCGCCGGGCAGCGACGGGCACCGGACGATGCGGGCGGAAGGGAGATCCGCGTACATGGCACGCTCGACCTGTCCGGGTTCGAGTCCGAGTTCGCGACCGACAGCTTCGAGAGCGTCCTGCCGTGGCGTGGTCCGGTGGCGCCCCCCGGGGGTGACCGGGAAGTGGATCGCCGCGTACTCGAACAGCTTGCGCCGGACGTCGACCGGGTCTGCCGGACTGTCTACCTCTAACGTGCACCGGTCCTCGAGAAGTTTGGCGAGTCCTTTCCCGACCAGGGCGGCTCTTCCGGTGCCGAGCGCCCCCCGGAGCGCGTCCTGGAGTTGTCCTTTCGGGCGGCCGATCGACATTCGGTAGATGGCGATCAGCTCTTCGGCCAGGGCCAGCGTGGCCTTGTCTCCCGGGGGGAGGTAGGCCGGCTTGATCACCCCCCGAACGACCTTCGCGTTGAGGTGCGCCGTGGTCAGCACATCGCTCTCCTGCTGCGTTCCGCCGTTCGGCACGGTTCACCGGTAGGCACGATGGTCCCTCCTCCTCTCGCTGACGTGCTCTTCCAGGGTGCCTCGAGTCACCAGTTCGTAGAGGAGCGCCTCCTTGTCCCCGTCGCGCCGGAGCAGTCTTCCGAGTCGTTGCACGTGCTCCCGGACCGAAGCCGATCCGGAAAGGATGACCCCCACGTTGGCCGCAGGTACGTCGACCCCCTCGTTCAAGACCCTCGAGGTCGCGATGACGCTGTAGGTGCCATCTCTGAAGCGGTGCAGGATCTCTCGCCGTTCCTTCGTATCTGTCCGATGGGTGATTGCCGGCACGAGAAATCGCCTGGAGATTTCGTACACCATGTCGTTCTCGTGGGTAAACAGGATGATCCGGTCGCGGCGGTGCCGGCTCAAGAGGCGCTCGAGCGCGGCGAATTTCGATTCCGGGGCGAGGGCGATACGCCTGGAAGCACGGAACGCCTCGAAAGCTCTGCGGCCGGCGGGGCTTCTCGACGCGAGATAGAGGAAGCGGCGGAACCCGTCACGATCTCCCATCCGGATACGGTTCTCGTCGACAAAGGCCCGGTAGGTGGCTCGAGCTTGGCGGTACGCGGCCAGTTCGTCCGGGGTCATCTCCACGTCCACACGGATGACCTGGTAGCCGGCCAGGTACACCCCTGCCAGCGCCTTGACTTCGAGCCTGAATGCCTCTGGACCGATGAGCGTCTCGAGGGCCAGGTGGGCGCCGTCGGCCCGTTCCGGGGTCGCGGTCAGGCCCAACCTGAACGGCGCAATGGCCCACTCCGCCGCCTGTGCATAGCTGGTTCCGGGCAGGTGATGGCATTCATCGAACACGAGAAGGCCGAAACGGTCGCCATACCGGTCCAGGTGGAGGTAGGCCGAGTCGTAGGTGGTCACCGTGACGGGCCGGAGTTCGTGATGTCCGCCCCCGATGAGGCCTATCTCCAGGTCGAACGCGCCGGAAAGCACGTCGTACCACTGGTTCAGTAGTTCGATGGTCGGCACGACGACGAGGGTGGCGCGCTGGACCTCGGCGATGGCGAGTTCCGCCACGTAGGTCTTCCCTGCCCCGGTCGGTAGCACCACGACGCCGCGTTTTCCGGCACGGATCCAGGCCTCGAGGGCGTCGGCCTGGTGCGGGTGCGGCCGGCGTGGTGCCAGGTGTTCGACGTCCAGGGTCTCGTAGTGCCTGGCCTCGTCGAGGAAGGGAACGTCGAGGCGCACGAGGCGTGTGACCAGGTCCCGGTACGCCATGGCCGGCGCACGCCAGCCCTCCACGCGCTCATCGTGGACCCAGAACGCTGGCAGGCCCAGGCGGTGCGCGACGCTCTCCTCCACCTCGCACAACCGGAGCGTGCCCCGGTCGAACCGGATGGACAGTACCGGTTGCTCTGGCGGTCGCCGATCATTCATCGCTGGGCGTCGGTCTCAATGGCCGGATCTCGGCGAGCTTCGACGGGCCGCCCATGGCCTGCGACCAGACGGTCAGGTTCGCCAGCGCTTCGTCCAGGTCGATACGGGAGCGGTACCCGAGATCCCGCCTGGCCGGCTGCACGTCATGCGTGAACCCCTCCTCGGCCATGCTCGCCAGCAGCCGCAGTATCGGCGACGGGGGACCCACGAGGGACGCGGCGGCCTGGGCGACAGCGGCCGCGGCCCGGGCCATCGTGCCAGGGATGTGCCGGTACTCGGGAACGATGCCGACCGCGCCGAGAAGAAGGTCGAGAAATTCGCGCAACGTCAGGCCTCGATCGTCACTGACGTAGTACACCTTGCCGGTGGCAGCCGGGCAGGTCCCCGCTGCGACCAGGGCATCCACGAGGTGGTCGATGTAGGTGGTCGCAACCGGCGCAGCGCCTTCTCCCACCAGAGGAACCGTGGACTTGAGGGCGCGCCGCACGAGGATGGGCAGGATGTCGATGTCACCAGGCCCCCAGGTCCAGCCTGGCCGCAGCACCACGGCCTCGAGACGCCCCGCCCGCGATGCGGCCAGAAGCACCTTCTCGGCCTCGGCACGACTCCTGCTGTACGGGTCCACGTGTTCGGCCGGATACCCGGGACTGCCGTTTGCCTCCAGCAGGACGTGACCATTCCAGGCCGCCGTCTGGCTGCTCAGGTGGATGAACCGCCGAACGCCGGCGCTCACGGCAGCGTCCAGGAGCCGGCGAGGCCCGGTCACGTTGACCTGGCGAAAGACCTCGGCGGAACCTTGCATGTCGAACCAGGCGTCGCAGGAGTACAGGACGTCGATACCCTCGAGCCGCTCCGGAAGAGATGGGTCGACCAGTTCCGGGAGCCCGTACACCGGCGTGACCCCCGCTTTCGCGGAAAACGTCGCGTCGCCATCCGGCACCATCGCGGAAACAGCCACACCTTCCGCGACGAGGCGCTCGACGAGCCGTCGCCCGGCGAATCCCGTGGCACCCGTGACGAAAGCGTTCATGCAAACCACCTCCGGCTCACGTTGTCGTTGAGCGTGACGACAAGAAGGACACGTCAACCTTATCTCGAGTCGCGAGCCGCGTCCAGCGGGAGCAGGTCCTCGATCCCCCCCCTCGTCGTCAGCACGTCCGGAAGAGCAGGTGGTGGGGGAAGAATGGGCCGGCGGAACCGCGGGCTGTGTTTGCCCATGCCCCCTACGACGATTGAAGACGCGGCGGCGCGGGCGGATGGCCCGATTTGTTTCACTCCCGGCCGCGGGGAGCACCACGTATCGCGGTTCCTCCCTGACGCCGCTGGGTCGCCTGACGACCTTTCGCCGTGTGAGCGCCTGGAGGTGGCCTCGTAGTCGTTCCCCGGAGACCGGGGGAAATCGTCTGTGGTTGCCTCCGCAATCTGCTGCCCCTCGAGAACGCAATCCCCGCGAAGCAGGCGAGCCGGCGGGCAGCTTCGTGCACGCTCATCCGGTGCGAGGGTGTCTCGTCCCCGCCTGGTCTCCGCCCATCAACGCCTCCCAGATGCCTCCCGTGTCGCGGAGTTCGCGGACTCGTCGCTCGTGGAAGTCCTTCACCTGGTGCGCGAAGGCCTCGAGCCGAGCGTCGATCTCCGCGCTCGGTTTGCCTGTGAACATGATGGTGGTGATGGGGATCATCTTGTGGTCGTGCCGAATCCGCTCCGTCATCGCCGCCGAAACCGTGCCCAGCATGCAGTGGAACGATATGGCGTTGATGATACCGCTGGCCCGGTTCCGTGCGAAGTGGACCATCTTGGCCACGTTCAGCAGAACGACTTCGTTCCCGCCCTGGTCCACGTAGGGCGCGGCCATCTCGAGCACCTCCTTGTATTTCGGCTCCTTGTGGCGGACCACCCTGTCTCCCAGGAGGAAGCGCACGCGCAGCTCCTCCAACTCCTTCTTGAGGTAGTACATGGCCGCCATCCCGGCATCCTTGAACCTGCCGTCGTCCAGGCCCTCCGAGAGGCTGCGCCGCCACCCGAACTCCACGGTGTCGACCAGGAAGGGCGCGGGCCAGACCTCGAGCCCCAGTTCCTCCAACCGATCGAACATGTTGGCATTGCCGAAGGGGTGGATCCTGGTGTATGCGTCGCCGGCCACTCCGACCACGGGCCGCGCGGATTCCTGGTTCATCTCGAGGGTGTCCAGCGCCCTGCCCAGGGGGCGGAGTGCGTCGCCGAGCTGGTCCTGGGCCAGTTTGTCGGCCAGCATGGGGAAGATGTCCTGGAACAGCCGGTCTACCTTCCGCTTGTCCACGGCATAAGGGCGAATCTGGCGCTTGAGCTTGACCAACTGGTCGCAAGCCAGCAGGCCGCGCCCGAGGACGGATGTTGCGGGCAGGCCGAGCAGATCGATGTGCTCAGCGCCGCCCAGGCTCATCACCTCGACGCCCTTCACGCCTTTCCTGTCCAATACCGACTGCATGGCGTTGCCGTACTCGTGAAGCAGGCAGGCGGTCTTGGTCCCCGGGAAGAAGAAGATGTCACCCTCTCGAATGGTCCCTCGGTCCAGGTGCTTCATCAGGTCGCCGGCGATGATGATGTAGGGGTGGCATTCCTTGCCGGAGCTGATTTCTTCGCCGTAGGCCAGGGTTTCTTCATCGGGCGGAGGCAGCATCAGTGTCTCGGCGCCGGTGTACCGGAGTGCGCCGTGGTAGGCCCAGGCGTGGTCTGCGAAGAAGGGGATCACGACTCGCCGGCCCTTGAGCAGCCCAGGGCCGGAAGTGGTCGCGGGCAGGGATTGTGCCTTCTCGCTGCGCGGGGCCGGGACATGGCTCACCTCGTCGATGAAGGCCTCGAGCCGCGTGACCAGGCCAGCCTCGCCCCGGTGCTCGTCGAATTCCAGGAACAGGTAGGGCAGGTCCCCTGCCGCCTTGTCCAGGTGCTTGGTGCCGAAGGCGTCCGGGCCGCAGCCGAAATTGGAGATGACCACCGGGAAGATGCGTTTCGTTCGAGCCAACCCCTGGAGCGCCCGGATGATGTCCCGGTTGTATCGCCAGGGGATGGTCATGCCGGACGCATCCGGGTCCAAGGAAGCCAGGGGGAGCATCTGCATGGGCAGGGGCAGAACGCCGAGTTTGCGCAGGTGCCTTCCAAGGTTCAGGTTTTCGAAGGCGTCCACGATGTTGTACGGTTTGCCGAGCAAGCCGAATATCATCCCGTCGTAGGTGTCGAGGATTTCCCTGCCCCGGGTGCGCATGGTTTGATGGTAGCGTTCCTGGACTTCCTGCGCCGCGTCCAGGGCCAGGGAGACCTCCGCTGCCGTGACGTCGTAGGCAGCCAGCTTCGTGCGGAGTTCGCCCACGATCCTGTTGCGAGGTGAGGTCAGCGATATGGTCGGCACGATCAGCTTGTCGGCGGCGAAGGTGCCCACCATGAAGCCTACCGACTCCTCGAACGGGCACAGGAAGCTCTTGTGCCCGGATTGGTCGGGGATATCCACGAGTGCGGGCAGGAACACGAAATCGATGTCACCCTGTTCCAGCAGGGAGGCGACATGGCCATAGACAAGCTTGATCGGCAGACAGGTTTCTGCCGTCAACCGGCGCACCCCCTGCTCGAGCACCTTCATGTTGCTGCGTCCCGGGAGCACGACCCGGAACCCCAGCATGCGCAAGAAGGTGGACCAGAAGGGGAACAGGTCGTACATCATGGAGGCTCTCGGGATCCCGGCGATTCCCCGGAACGGCTCACCACCCGCGTAGGACTCGAGGGTGCTCTCGATCTCACCCACAAGGTCGGGCAGACTGGTGTCTTCGGCGCCGGCCCTGATCGTGGAGGTGAACTTCTCGCACACGTCCCCGAAGAAGGCTGTGTCCGGGCCGATGCCTATGCGCGCCACCTGGCACAGGTTGGAACAGGAGTGGCATTCGAATGTGCTGACCCGCACTTCCTCGATCGCGTCTAGTCCCCGGAAGCGGCTGGTAGTCTCCCCGGTGGCGTCCTTCATTGCCTCCCTCACGGCGACGGCTGCGCCGATGGCGCCGGAGATGCGGTTGTACGGATGGACGATGATCGGCTTGCCCAGCAGGTTTTCAAAGGCCGCTATGACCGCCTTGTTGGAGGCTACGCCGCCCTGGAAGACCACCTTGTCGCCGATCTCGCGGCCGGATACCACCCGGTCCAGGTAGTTCTTGGCCACACTGTAGGCCAGCCCTGCCAGGATGTCCTGGATGGGTCGTCCCTGCCGGCGGGCGTTGACCACCTCGGCTTCCATGAACACCGTGCACTGGCTCCCCAGGTCTGCCGGACAGGCGCTGTCGAACGCCAGGTCGGCGAACTCGTCGAAGATCGAGACGCCCAGGCTTGCACCTTGCTCCTCGAGGAATGACCCGGTCCCCGCGGCACAGATCTTGTTCATGACGAAGTCGGTGATCCGCCCATCCCGGACCGAGACGAACTTGGAATCCTGCCCCCCGATTTCCAGGATGGTGTCCACGTCGGGCAGGACGTGCCGGGCACCGTAGACCTGGCAGGTGATCTCGTTTTTCACCACATCCGCCCCCAGCAACCTGCCTGCGAGGTGCCGGCCGCTGCCGGTGGTGCCGATGCCCAGCACGTTCAGCCGGTCCCCGACCCGCTGCTTGAGGATGGCCATGCCCTCCCTCAGCACGCCGATGGGGTCGCCTCGAGTGCGAAGGTAGGTGCCGTCCAACACGTCACCGTCCGGGGAGAGCAGCGCCAGGTCCGTGGAGACCGAGCCCACGTCGATTCCGAGGTAGGCCCTGACCTCACCCCGGGAGGGCGCTCGAGGCTCGTCGAGCAGTTGTACGCTGGGCCGTTGCAGCGGTGGGTGCGCCTTGTTCCCCGTCTCGCTTCGCCCTCCCCCCGATGGACCGCTCGCCCCATGGTCATCAACGCGCCGGAGAAAATCGATGAGGGCCGTGATGGGCACCGGCTCGGCGTGGCTGCTCGCTGCCAGGGCGACGCCGATCGCGGCATAGTGCTGCGGATGGGGCGTGACGACCAGGTCTCCTTCGTCCAGTTCGAAGACCTCGACCAGGGCCTGTTGGAGGCCGGCGTTCAAGGCGCCACCGCCGAGGAACAAGGTGGGCGTCACGGGGTCCCCACCGCGCAACAATGTGGCGCGGAAGTTGCGGACCAAGGCCAGGCACAGACCGCTCGCGATCTCGGCCACCGGCGTCCCCTTCTGCTGCAGGTGGATCATGTCCGACTTGGCGAACACCGCGCACCGCCCAGCCACGGTGGCGCTCTTGTCGGTGGACGCCGCCGTGGCGGACAGCTCCTGGATGGTCATCCTCAGCCGTCCTGCCTGTTGCTCCAGGAACGCGCCGGAGCCGGCGGCGCACTGATCGTTGAGAGCGAACGTCTCGAGCTGCCCCTGCTCTCCCAGCTTGATCCATTTGGATTGATGGCCGCCGATCTCGATAACGCTTCGAACTTCAGGGTGGAAGCGCACTACCGCGCCGGTAGTGGCCACCAGGTCGTTCTCCAGGTAGACGCCGTCAAGGTGCGCGAAAAGGCGTTTGCCGCCGCCGGTGATCCCACAGAGGATCTCTCCCCCGTGGTCGCCGAGCAGGCGTTCGACCAGGGTGGCCGTCTCGAGCGCCGGGTTGCCGCCGGCTGCCAGCGTGTCGCGCCGCAGTACCCTGCCGGTGGGGTCCAGCGTCGCTGCCTTGATGGAAACGGAGCCCAGGTCGAGCCCCAGGATGACGGGTTTTGCGTTCATGGCGTGTTGGTTCCTTTTGGTTGTAGGGTCCCGCTGCGAGACCGTGGTGAGGCCTCGTTCGTTCGAGTCGCGATGGCAGCGGCCACGGCGATGGTGAACCGAACGGGTGCCCATCTCGATCCAAGCCGTTGATCCAAGCAGAAACTCCCTACGAAATCCACCTGGAAATGGGTCCGGTATTCTGAGATGAGGGCGATTCCCATGAGGGGTTCATACGTGCCCTCGAGGCGGCGACGCAAGACCTGCCGGAAGGTTCCCCCGCCCGCAAGCAATGCAGCGACGTGAACGGCGACCAGGTCGGGGTCCACCAGGTCGTCGATGGCACGAAGGTGGGGAAGCCATTGTAGGGGCCGCCGAGGTCCTGCTTGGAGAAGAACTGCTACCGAAGGTATCGACGACGAGGTTCTTCCGAGAGAACCGCAGCGGTTGCCTCTTGCGTAGTCGTAGACCCGGACCTAGGCGAAGAGTTCCGGTCAACGACAAACAAGGTTCGGAATGGCGACGCGAATCTCTCGTTGTGTTTTGGACACGATTGGACTACACTTCCCAGTCGTCGCCCGGATCCGATGAGCCGAGGGAACAGATGAGCATGACCGCCATGACAGTCCGGGATGTCGCCGAGTACCTGAACGTCGACCCGAAGACGGTCTACCGGATGGTGAACCGCGGGGATCTCCCCGGGTTCAAGGTAGGCGGGATCTGGCGGTTCCAGCGCGCAGACATCGACCAGTGGATCGCGAAGCAGAAGGAAGCGGCGACCAAGAAGGCGGGGGAGGACGAATGAGCCGGCCGTGCCGACGAGGTGGATGCGGGCGCCCAGCCCCGGAGCGAGGTGCCCATGACCAGGCTTGAAGACATCCACGCGGGCGCCCGCATGACCGGGCTCCTGCCCTCCGGCGTGGCCACCGTCGAGTCCATCCAGTGGATCGGCCAGTAGGCGCTGAAGGTCATCTTCCGAGGTGACGACAACCATCTCGGCGAGCGTCTCCTCTACCGCGACGACGAGCCCTCACTCGGCGTGGTCGAAGCAGGACGTCCCTGGTCCTTCGACGGGGACGGTGAGCTGCTCCGACTCGTCTCCGAGGCCTACCGCATCAACCTGGCCTGGCTCTTCGACCCCTACGTCGCCATCACCACCAGCCTCATCGAGCCCTTGCCGCACCAGATCGCCGCCGTCTACGACGAGCTGCTGCCGCGCCAGCCCATGCGCTTCCTGCTCGCCGACGATCCGGGCGCGGGCAAGACGATCATGGCCGGTCTCTTCATCAAGGAGCTGAAGCTGCGCGGCGACCTGCAGCGCTGCCTCATCGTCTCGCCGGGCTCGCTGACCGACCAGTGGCAGGACGAGCTGTGGGAGAAGTTCGGGCTCGACTTCGAGCTGCTCACCCGCGACATGATCGTTGCTGCGCGCAGCGGCAACCCCTTCGAGCAGAGCGGCTACCTCATCGCCCGCATGGACCAGCTCGCACGCAACGAGGAGCTGCAGGACAAGCTCGAAGCCGCCCCCGAGTGGGACCTGGTCATCGTCGACGAAGCCCACCGCATGAGCGG
>JAJRTE010000154.1 GCA_024278455.1 Myxococcota bacterium | reverse complement strand
TTTCATAGTGTTTCGTTTATCGTTGCCCTGCCCCTCAGCTTCGTGTTCGCTGGACGCTGCGCGTCCAGCGAACGGCGCTGCGGGCGTGGTCGGCCGAGTTCTGGGACGCGCTATGCGCGCCCCCGAACAAGCGAATGGAGGGCATCGCCTCCTCGGGTGAGCAAGCTCACCCTCAAGGCTCGCCCTCATCCGCAGCGCCGTTATAAGACTGAAATGGGAAAGAAATGAGAAAGAAGGTCGGGGCCTAAGAAAGCCGTCGGTACACCTCCTTTCGATGTCCGATTTTGAGGATGAGGATCAAGAGGATCTCATTTTGGATTTCATAGATTATTCGATAATCTCCAACTCTCACTCGATGAAACGGATTGTTTTCCTTCATCTTGGTTTTAGCCGGATCAGGAGGACTTTTGGACAGGCCTTCTATCTTCTTGGCTATCCGTTTCTGATCTGTTTTTGGAATGGCCTTGAGGGCCTTTGCCGCAGATTTGGTGAATTCTAGGCGGAAGCTCACAGATCAAGCTCCTTTTTGAGCTTCTCCCAGGAGACAGTTTCTTCCGATTCAGCACGGGCCTGCCATGCGTCCTCCACATCCATGCGCTCCTCTATCTCCTGGAGCAGTTTCAGGTCCTCGATCGGGACTAAGGCAGCAAGCGCCTCACCACGCCTTGTGAGGACGAAAGCCTCTTTGCCGAAGGCAACCCTATTAACGATATTGGCCAGGTTTTTTCTGGCGTCTGCGGTACTGATTTTTCTTAACATTACAATCACCTCCTAGCTGACTGGAGCAGCTAATTGTACATAGCGTACACTGTTTGGTTGATGGTGTCAACTCTATGAATTTCACTAAACGTTGGTGTCTTATAACAACTGTAAGCGCTCAACAAACCCCACCTACCGCCCGACTATCGCCAACGGAATGATGCAGGGCAACCGGAACAGCATACGATAAGGAGGTTGTCCATGAAGTAGAATCGAAGTCTTCCCGTACCTTCCGACCCCATGTCATGGCAGGTCCACGTGGACCGCTGGCGAGCCAGCGGCCTGAGCCGGGCTGAGTACTGCCGTCAGCATGAACTCTCGTATCGGGCCATGAGTTAGGCGTAGTTGAGTCTCGCTCGGAATTCGGTCTGGTGTGCTCGCGTTGCCGGAATCCGGCGTCCCCCCCCATGACCCCCCAGATGCATTCCGCAAAGCACGTGTCCCGAGTGCAACCGGCCCAGTCTCGCCCGGCCGCCGACAACATCCTGTCCACCCGCATACTTCCCCGACCACCAAACTCCTCGAAAAAGCAAGGGTGTGGTTTCTTGACCGCTTACCTTGTTGCTCTGGTACGGGGCCTTGGCCAGTGCCAGTTGGGAAGCCACGCCAAAGAAACCGTTGACGGCCTGGATCGCATTCATATATCCTGGCCTTGTCCTTGGTGGGCCGTGCCTCTGCGCGGTCACCCAGGTGCGTTCGCTCGCCTGCCGGAGAAGTGGACAGTCGGTGAGCGGGCGGCTTCCGTTGCTGGTGGCGCGGCGCAGTGCGGCATGCTACCATCCCTGCGTACACTGGAAACCAGGTGCCTCGAGGTGTCGCTGGCCGCGCGATACCGGCAGGTTGGCCGGACGGAGGGGATCCACTGCCCGCTTGCCTGAGGCCCGTGCCCTTCACCGGCCGTGAGCGGCCGACCTCGAGGCTTTTGCGAACATGGCACTGATCAACTTCCAGCAGAAAGAGATCGTCGTCAAGATCGTCTATTTCGGGCCTGCCTCGTCCGGGAAGACCACGAACTTGCGAAAGCTCCACGAGCACATTCCCGGCAAGCTGGTGGGGGAACTTGCCACGCTCGACACCGAGGACGAGCGGACGCTGTTTTTCGACTACTTCCCCATCAAGGCCGGCGCCATCGGTCGCTACAAGCTCAAGCTCCAGATCTACTCGGTTCCCGGTCAGGCCTACTACCGGGCGACCCGAAAGATGGTGCTCCAGAATGCCGACGGCGTGGTTTTCGTCGCGGATTCCCAGGCTGCTGAAATCGAACACAATATCGTCGCCTTTTCGGACCTCGAGGAAAACCTGCGTGGGTACGGGGTGGACCTGGAGACTTTTCCCATCGTCATCCAGTACAACAAGAGGGACCTGGAGAACGTGTTGCCCACGGAGTTTCTGGACCGGCGGCTCAACCTTCGGGGCTACCCTTACTGCGAGGGCGTTGCCATCCAGGGAAAAGGTGTGCTCGAGGCGTTCAACGGTATCGTCGAACTGGTGACCCGGAGACTCCGCTCGGAGTTGAGTCGTTCCGAGCAGGGGCAGCCTTTGGATGGCGACTTCTTCCAACCCCTGGGCGACGAGCAAGACGATGGCGAGGTCGTAAGCAACCTCGTGCACCGGATCGCGGACCTGGGCGAACATGGTGAGAGAGACCTGCGCGAAGCCCTCACCGCGGTGGGAGAAGTCCCCCTTGAACCTCCAGACCTCGAGGCAGCCCTGCCAGCGCCGGCTGGTCCGGTGCAGATCACCCTGAGACAGCTCGACGAAGGGGCGGACGGCGCCGTCATCATGACTCTCGAGGGCCCTGGGAACCGCAACTACAGCGTGACGCTGCCCCGGGACAGCCTCGAGCGGCTCCTCGAGCCCATCGCGCGGAAGGTGGCGCCGGAGCCGCCTGAACCGGCGCCATCGAGCCGCGGATGGCTCACATCCGTGGTGCTGATTTGGCTCATCGCCCTGACCGGCTGGGCGATCCTGTTCAAGGTCTGACCGTCGCACCGGCGGATTCTACCCGCCGAGTGCATCCAGAACGGCTCGAGCGTGCCCCTTCACTTTCACCTTGGGGTACACGCGTTCGATCTTCCCATCCGGACCGATGACCACGGTAGTGCGTACCACGCCCATCGACGTCTTGCCGTAGAGCTTCTTCTCCTGCCAGACGCCGTAGGCCTCGATCATCCGGCGGTCCGGGTCCGACAGCAGGATGAAGGGAAGGTCCAACTTCTTCCTGAACTTCTGGTGCGACGCCACGCTGTCCTTGCTGACGCCCACCACGACAGCATTCTTGCCGGTGAATTCGTCGTGCAGGTCCCGGAAATCCCGCGCCTCCTGGCTGCATCCCGACGTGTTGTCCCTGGGGTAGAAGTACAGGACGAGGGTCTTGCCGGCGAAGTCCGCCAGGGTCCACTCCCGGCCGGTATCATCGACGGCCCGGAAATCCGGGGCCGGCTGTCCAGATTCTATGCGCATTCCGCTCTCCACAAAAACCCCGGTGTCCGGGCGGGACACCGGGGCAGGGTCGATTCCATTCCCGTTGACTGGCAGAGAACTGCCGGCGCCTACTCGTACAGGGCCTTGGCTCGAGCGTAGCGCTTGCTGACCACTTCCCAATCGACGTTGTCGAAGAAGGTGTTCAGATAGCTACCCTTGTCGGTCGAGTAGTCCACCATGAAGGCATGCTCCCAGCAGTCCAGCGCCATGAGCACTTCCTGGTCCACCGGTAGCCCGATGTGGTGTTCGTACATGACGTAGTCGTGGACCTTCCCGTCGCGCCGGTTGTAGGTCAACAAGACCCAACCGGGGGTCGAGGCGGCCGTGGCTTTCACGTCGGCGACCCAGTTGTCCCAGGAACCGAAAGCGTCCTCGATGGCCTTGACCAGTTCCGGTGCCGGCTCGGTCTTCTTCCCGTTCAGGTTCTCGAAGTACTTCTCGTGCAGGTAGGTGCCGTTGAAGGCCACCGCTTCCCGCCGTTTCAGTTCGGAGAACTCCCCGAACGAGTAGTTCGCAGCCTTCCGATCCACGGAACGCAGCTTGTCTTCGATCTCGTTCAGCTTCGCCACGTAGCCGTTGTACAGCCCGAAGTGGGCTCGGAGCTGCTTCTCCGACAGTCCCTTGACCGACCCGACCAGGTGCTCGAAGTTTTTCGCCTTGTGCGCCATTGTCTCTCTCCCTTGTTCCAGGTTGGCTGTCGTTCCATATCGCGGGAAACGGTCGCGCGTCACGCGCAAGGCCCGGGTCGTTGACACGGGCCCTGTCTTCTCATCCCGGTTGACGCCCGACCGGAGCCATCGAGCGATTGCAAGCAAAACACTACACACGTGTGACACGGGGTCAACTGGAATTCCGCATTTGCGTAGTCTGCCTGACAAGTCCGCCCTCAATACCATGGGGCTGGATGGGCAGGCCGAAAAGCCTGCCCCACAGGGGCCAAGAAGGGGAGGAGTGAGAGAGAGAGGATGATGGGGCTGGATGGGCAGGCCGGAAAGCCTGCCCCACGGCTGGTCTCCGTCTCGAGATTCATCCTGTGCGTTCCTCGAGGAGGAGGTTCGGGCCACGATCCCCTCCTTGCCTGGCTTGCTCCCAAAGTCCTCACGGGGGTACGTAGCGCCAGGAGTCGTCCGGCGCCGGTTCCAGGCAGGCGCCTCGAGGCAGCAGTTCGGGAGACGGAAGGTCCATCAGCCTGATTTCGGGGCGACGCCCGGCACCACTCCGACCGTGCCCGGAAGCCGCGGCAGCCGTGTCGCTCCGGGCAGCGAGCGCCTCGTAGCCCACCGTCAGGCCGGCAGGCGTCCTTCCCTTGGCGTACCACTCGTACAGCCTGCGTGTCCGGAAGCTGCCCGCGACCCGCCCTTCGTCGCCGATTTCAGCGTAGATGGCTCGAGCGCGTGCAGCGAATTCGGCTTCGTGGCGCCGCATGGCCCGGACGGACTGGTCGCAGATCACTACCTGGATCCCCAGGCAGACGAACAGCAGGCCGCGGCGAAGACGGCCATCTCGGGGCCGGTCCGCGGCGAACCATTCCCGGGTCCCTCGAGAGGCAACCAGGGCCAGCAAGCAAAGGGTCAGCCCATGGGCCGGCACGTCACGAAACCGGTCCACGGCCAGCCACACGAGCAGCGCATGGGCGGCGAGAGCCGCGCAGAGCCGCTTGCCCGCCGGCCATCTTCCATCCAGGGCCGCGGCGACACCGGCGGGCAGCACGAGCAGGCTGAACCCCAGCGTGGCGGGAGTCGCCTCGAGCCGGTAGAGGGCCGATTCGACGAGCCCCATCCCGGGGGTGGTCGTGAGCAGCCCCCGAATGCCCCAGAGGTAGTCGCCGGACAGTGCCCAGGCGAGTACGACAAGAGGGGCGACCCCGCCCAGCACCAGGCCCCACCATGCGCGCCTGGGTGCTCGAAACAACCAGAACGCGGGGAGCGCGGCAAGGGCGGTTGGGGAGACGGTCATGGACAAGAACCAGGTCACCCCGGCAGCGACCGGGCGTCGGCGTCCCCACGCCACCAGCGCCCAAAGCACCAGAGCGGTCTGGGCAGGATAGACTTCGGCTGTCGTTGCGGCGGCGAGTACGGGGGGGCAGGCGGCGCACCATGCCAGGGTCCAGCCCGTGGCCCGGCCGTCCGGAGCGGTAAGGGCCTCGATCCGCACCAGGGCCACGGCGGCTGCCAGGGACCATGCGACGGAGACGATGTTCAGGCGCAAGCCGGGGTCGCCGGGAAGCCAGTGGACCAGGGGGAGAGCGCTTGCGAGGTACCCGATGTGCACCGTGCGAAGGAAGAGATTGATGTCGCGTATCTGTGTGAGGTAGGTGGGCGCGTCCCCGTTCGACAGGGTCTGACGGACCAGGGTCGCCCACCAGGGGATGAGGAGGAGCAGGATCCACAGGGGGCTCGGTCCCAGTACCCCGGCCTCGTTCCTGTCGGTCCTTGGCTGGTCGGGCTCCCTGGAGGAGCCGGGTTGGCCGGCTTCTCCGGCCGTGGGCGATCCGGTGCCGCACCCCCCAACCATGCGCGCCTCCGGCGGGCTCGAGCAGGTCGGCCCGCGCTATCGATAGATGATTACTTCCGCCTCGTCGGAAAGGTTGGGCTTGGCCAGGTTGATCTTGTAGACCGCGTCGGAAAGCGTCGCCGGGACGATGGCCAGCGACCGGAAGTATACGGTCGTCCACTCCTCGGTCCTGTCCCCGTAGCCCTGGGTGTAGATCTCGAAATCGCTCGGCAAATCCTCGACGCTCACCGGGCGCAGGCCGCTGTCCACCGTGAAGTACCAGGTGTCGCCGTCGGTAGTGGGCAGCGTGCCGGATCGGATCAGCACGGATACTTCCCCGCCATCGCTCACGAATCGTTCGTCCTCGTAGGCAATCCGGTCCTGGAACTCTCCGGACTTGTTGCTCCGACTGGCCCGGACCCGGTATCCTTGCAAGGCCTCGTCATAGACGAAGAACCAAGTCTCGCCTCGCGTGACTCCCCCGCAAGGATGGGTCACCACCGACCTTCCGGTCTCGAGATCCACGTCGGGCTGGGGATTGGACGTGGTTCCCCGGTCGCTCCACTGCCATCCCGAGGAATCCAGGTGGGCCCCCTCGGGAGAGGCGAACATCAGGCAGCCATTCTCACCGTGGATGGCCCAAAGGTCCCCCTTGTAGGTCGTGGCACCGACAAGGATGGTGCTGAGGGGCACCTGGTCGCTGGACTTCTCAGGAATCGTCACCGCGACTCGAGACGCGGCCAGCCCGCTCACCGGGCTGCGCAACTCGATGGCATCCACCTCCGGCGTGTAGGGGTTGATGTCCACGAGCCGACTCTCCTCGAGGTCGTAGAGCGAGACCGACCCCACGTCGGCGTTGGCGACGAACAGGTGCTGGTAGCCGTCGTCGCTCTCCAGGTCTTCCACGTAGGCCACGTCGAGGTTCGGCAGGAAACCGGACAGCGCCAAGGGCGGACCTTCCGGCTGGGCCAAGTCCAGTTCGTAGATGACACCGGTGTCCGAGGCGTCCGCGATGAACAGGCGATCGTGGGTCGCATCGAGGTCCATGGCCATGGGCCTGGCGTCCACCGGACAGGTACCGCTCTCGTCCGGTTCGATCCCGCACAAGGGCCAGGTGGCCTCCACGGCGGGAAGTTCTCGTTCAGCCAGCGGCTCGAGGTCCAGGACGACGAGGTAGCCGCGGGCTATCGTGCCTCCCTCCTCGAGGTCTTCCGGGCTCTGGACCGTGGCGAACAGGCGTTGCCGGTCTGGTGCAACCCGGAGATCCTGGATGACGCCGGGCATGGGGATCTCCCGGATGCCGCTGTCGGTGGAGAAGGTCACGTAGGCCCCGTCCGGCAGCGTTCCCGACCCGCCGCCATCCTGGATCACGAACTCGACTTCGTTGTCGTCGCTCCAGTAGGTCTCTCCTACGGTGGGCACCCGTTCCTGGACCCCGGACCGGCTTCCGCGGACCACGAAATGGCCCTCCGCGGCGTCGAAGACCGCCGTCCACGTCTCGGTGGAGGTCTTGCCCTCCCGCACCCAGAAGCCCGTCACGGTGTACCCGGTCGGCGTGCCATCCGGAGCCAGAACCTCGAGGATTCCCTCCCGGAGTCCTCCTTCTGCCACGGCTGCCTGGCCCTCGAGTTCGGGGATGCAGATGGGGGTTCGCGGAATGAAACCCGTCTGAGGCCCGCACACCAGGTCGCCGACAGGCTCCCCCGGGGTGCAATCCGGCGCCGCTGGTATGCAGGCCGGCCCCCATTCCGCCTTCGTATCCAGGTAGGGCACGACCAGCAGCATGTCTCGAGTCGAGTCCGACGCGAACAGGGTGATGTAGTAGTCGGAGGCGTCTACATAGCCGCTGGCAAACGCGATCTGCTCGACCAGGCGATCCCGGCCGGTCGCAATGGGCATGGAGCGGACCCAACTCCCCTCCATCCGGTCTCTCAGCGGCGTGTCGTGGAGCAGGTCCATCTTGACGATCTTGCTCGAGCGGAAATTGCTGACGAACCCCACCGGTACGTCGAGGATATCGTTCGGCATCATGATGGCCACGTCGATCGGGCCGTCGAATGAACGCCAGGCGTCTTCCTCCTCGCTGCAGGCCGCGAGCGTTGCCAACAGCGCGGCGCAGGCGGTCCAACGTACCGGGAATCGACCGGAATCCTTCAATATCTCAATCCTCGATCGCACGGTTCTTCACCCTGGCCAGAAGCTGTCCGAACGTGGGCGACAGCGGGTCCGCGTCCACCACGGCGAGGGTGGAGTGGACGGCCTTTTCCCGGTCCCCGCGCTCTTCCACCTCGCCCAGGTAGTTGGCCACCACCAGGTAGCGCTCGTCGGGGGACAGGGCGATGGCCACGGGCATCTCGCCCACGTCCCTGGCCACCTGTACGACTTCGCCCACCGTGCCGAGGGCGAGATCTATGGTGTACACGTTGTTGGCGTTGGCGTTGGCGACCCAGAGGTACCTGCCGTCCGATGACATGGCCAACCCGATGGGACCCACGTCCCCAGCGCTCGAGGCGCCCTTGTCCTCCACGGACCCCCGCTCCAAGGGAATCTCTCCCAGCAACACACCCTCGCGCAACACTCGAGCCGCCGAAGCATCGGGAATCGCCGATGGATCGAACACGAGCACGGCGTCCGGGTCCGCGGTGGTCATGTACAACCGGTCGCCGGACGGACTGAACAGGCTCGAACGAGCGCCGACACGCTTGCTCGATGTGCCGTCGTAAGCGTTGTTTTCGATGAGGACCATGGCCTCGATACCGTTGTAGTTGGCGTCGAACATGACCTCGTTGGAATCGTCGCGAACGTCCAGTACGTAGACGGCGGGCACGTATCGCGCGCCGACCACGGCGATGCTGCAGTCGGGAGAGAGGCTGATCTCGGTGGCGCCGACGCCGCTGAACGAGAGGCCGCCGAGGAGGGGGATTTCCAGGGATATCGCCCCGTCCTCGACGCTGGACGGTGCTTCCACGCCCTGCTCGGAGCTGAGAACGACCTGGGTCTCGAACGTGAAGCTGTCCTCTGATGTGGGCGGGGCGAACACCTTGGTCCAGTGGACACCGTCTCGAGACTCGGCCCGGCCCAGTCTGTGTAGTGACCCGAGGATGCCTTCGTACCACATTATGTACCGCCCCGTCGCCTCGTCGAACACCACGTCCGGGTTGGTGACGCCGCTGGCGTCCCACCATCCCGTCTCTCCCTGGAGTACCAGCCCGTCGTCGAGCATGCCGGTTTCGGTGTACCGCGTCCAGTTCCACTGCCGTTCCCCCTCGCCCTGGCTCGCATCCGGCCTGGAAACGGCGAGGCCGATCCGGTAGTGGGTCCCGTTGTAGCCGGCGTACCACATCAGGAAACTGTCGTCGGCGAGACGCATCACGCTGGGCGCCTCCACGTGGTCGTCGTCCCAGTCGCCGCCGGAACCGGGGCCCAGGGCCGGTTCCGCGTCCAGAATCCAGGAGTAACCGTCCAGGGAAACCGCGTGGCCGATTTCGTGGGCGTCTTCCCGTTCGATGGTGAACCATGAGTGCCACGATGTTTCCCCGCCTCCAGGTGGAAGCACGCTCGGCGCACTGACACCCGACCCGTCGTCCGGTGCAGGAAACGACCATTCGGCAGGCTGTTCCCAGGCTTCGTCGCCGGCCGTTCGGCGGACCATTCGAATCGTGGCCGGACCGTCCCCGGGCCTCTCGGTGTAGTACAGGTAATCCGTGCCCTGGTACTGGACGAACTCCGGATCTCCCACGTCTCCGCTCGAGGCCGGCTCGATGGGGAGGGAGGTCTCGGCGTTGGTCCAGGCGAGCCCGGCGGCGTCTCGAGGCGTTGCCACGCCGATTCGAGCACTCGCGTTCGCGGCGCGCCCGGCATAGTAGAGCTGCTGATTCGCCCAGTCGATCGCCGGTTCTCCGACACGGTAGGCGTCCCAGGCAGGGTCGTCGAACGCGGCGGTATCGCTTCGATACGAGCCGGACGGCCCGACGCCGAGGACGTGCCCGAGGAGGACGGTGAATTGCAGGGAGAAGTCGGTAGCGCTCGCGCCCGTGGACAGCAGGAGTGCCGTGCTCTGGGTGGACAACTGGACCGCGGCGAGCCCGAACGATTCCCCCTCGAGACGCATGCCGTCTCCGGGAGTCAACTTGAGAATGGTGGGTGCCGGCGGTCCGCCTTCCCATGGCTGACCTCCGCCGAGGGCAGTGGGAAGATCTACCGGGTACCAGATGACGCCGTCGAAGCCGCGTGCGTAGTGCAGCGTCCAGTCGCTCGAGTCGTCGGAAGCGGCGGAGACGTACCAGAGCCGGAGGATCCGCCCGTCCTTGTCGATCGACGGGCTGCGGACCACTGTGTCTCCGGGGAGGGCCAATCGTCCCCCGGCGGTGCCCTCGAGGTTGCCGGGGACGAAGACCACGCCGTCTTCGGATTCAGCGTAGGCGAGCCAGGAAGCATCCCCGTCCTCGGCGACGAACCACAGGCGATAGCGCTCCAGGGTGGTATCAAAGAAACCGGTGGCGTCGAGTTGTTCGGTCCCCACCACGTCTGCCGGTGCCGGGTCTCCGCCGGTGGTCTCGAAGGTGATCTGGGCGATCTCCTCCCAGGTGACCCCTTCGTCGTAGGAAATGGCTCGAGCCAGCGACCGGATCCCATCGTCGTCCTCGCCGGTGTACCACATCACCAGGGCAGAGCCCATGCCGAAGGCCCAGGGCGAGCCCGTACCCGTGCTGTCGAAGGCACGGCCGGGCTCGAGCACGAAATCATTGGCCGGGTCTCCGTCGTCGCCCACGTCGTACTTTTCCACGATCGTGGCCAGGCTGGTGCTCGAGAGTGCCATCCCGATACGTTTCCGGTACCGGTCGATCGATTCATCCCAGCGGCGTCCTTCGTAAAGAAAGAGGTAGCCCTCCCCGCTGCTGCCGTAGCGCACCATGGTGACCCGGCCGATACCGTCCATGTCCCAGGAAAGAGACGACGTGCCCGGGCTGAGAACCGGAGACGTGGCGTTGGGCACGAACTCGAGTCCGTCGCCGCTGTCCGCCATTCCGACGGAGCCGCCGTCACCGAGTCCCTCCCCGCGGTACCAGGCGCGGTAGGTCCCCTCGGACAGGCTGACCGTCCAACGGTCTTCAGGCACACCCGCGGTCACGGCAAGGTCGGTCATTTCCAGGAAGGAATCAGCACCGTGGTCGTGGAACTCCGCCGATGTCACCAGGCCGACCATGTCACCGTTCAGCACGTCGATGGGGAACCGGTTGGTGTCCACGACGGAGACGTTGTGCGTGGTTTCGTTGACGACATAGAGCATGCCGTTGCACCGGTCACGCGGGGCCAGGGCCATGCCGTATGGATCGTGCTGGACCCAGATCTCGTCGTGGCCATCGGGGACGGCGGCTTCCCCGCCCTCTTCCCCCCGCCCGGCCTCCAGGTCGTAGGGAGACGGGTCCATGGGATCGATCAGGTCGATGCCGTAGACCGGGTCGTCGGCGGCCAGGTTGGTCGTCATGGAGAGCCGGTTGGACACGAAGGCCATCTGCCGCTCGCCGTCGATGATCATCTTGCCCGAAAAGTTGGGCAGGTGGTAGACACCGGTGCTCGAGTCCACGATGTCGGAGATGAACAGGGTTGCGGGCGGCGCTTCCTCATCGCTCGGGAAAGATGCTGCCGCGGCACGGATGTCGTCCAGGCGCGCGCCGAGGGAGTCCCAGGGGATCGGGAGCAAGGACCCGGTCGAGAAGTTCAAGTAGGCATTGGAATTGACCACGTACAGGACCGTGGCGTCCTGTGTCTCGTAGAACACCAAGTCGGTGGGCGAGGCGAGGCAGCGTCCGATGCCGATATCTCCGTAGTCGTACACGCCATCCGGGTAGTCGGCACAGGGACCGACGTCGGGAAGGTCGATGTCCTGCACGCAACCGTGGCACGCCAGCACCACCGCGGCGGCTGTCGCGATTCTCGCGAGGAGGGGTCCGGTGCTTTCGCGCGTTCCCTGCGACGAGGCTGCTGGGCGGGCGCCTGCGCGCGCCGCGTCATGCCATCGGGTCAACGTCCTGGCCTCCATGCTGGCGGCTCCGCGAAGCCGCTCGAAGAGGAACAGTGTCCTCATCCGGTCTCGGCGAACGATCTCGGAACGATCTCGGAACGATCCCGACCTCGTACCGGCCCGCAGGCGGCTGCTGCCCGGCGGAAAACAGCTTCGCCCGGCCCGATACGTGGGCCTACGGGACCAATCGCCAGCCTCGAGGGCCATGGATTTTAGCATATCCTGCCGCAAAGGGATCATGAACTGTGGCCCGGAGCGGGATTTCGCGCTATTTTGTCCCGGACGATCCCTTCCGGGCGACTCAGCGGCTCGCAACCCGGTGCGGCAAAGGCCGAAAGGGCCGGTGGGGAGAAAAAGAGTGGTTGCCTGTTGCGGGCGGGCACGAATAAGATACCATGGATCGACCATCGACATCGATTCAGGTTCGACCCTGTTCGCAATCAGTTTACGGAGGAGGACACGATGAGAATCCTGGTCTACGGCGCAGGAGTGGTGGGGAGTCTGTACGGGGCCTGGCTCCAGGAGGCCGGCCACGATGTCACCCTGCTGGCTCGAGGCGAACGGCTCAAGGACCTCGAGAAGCACGGCATCCTGCTCGAGGACATGGCCACCTACCATTTCACCATCACCAAGGTCCAGGTGATCGAGCAGCTCGAGGCCGATGCGGCGTTCGACCTGGCCATTGTCGCGCTGCGCAAGAACCAGGTCGCTTCGGTCTTGCCGGCGCTGGCCGAGGCGAAGAACATCCCGGATGTCCTGTTCCTGGGCAACAACGCCGCCGGCCCTGACGACTACGCTGACGCACTCGGCGCGGAAAGGGTCCTCATGGGCTTCGGCAATGCCGCCGGCTACCTCGAGGGGAAGGTCGTCCACTACCTTTGCGGGCGAGGCCAGGGCAGGTCGTCGATCACGTTGGGGGAACTGGATGGACAGATGACACCGCGCCTCCGCCGCATCGCCGACGCCTTCGAGAGCGCCGGTATCCAGGTCGTCTTTTCGGACAACATCGACGCCTGGCTCAAGACCCATGCCGCGATCATCAGTCCGCTGGCCAACGCGCTGTACCTGGCCGGCGGGGACAACTACCGGCTCGCCAACACTCGAGATGGAATTCTGCTCGCCGTCTGCGCGGTTCGGGAAGGTTTCAAGGTCTTGCGCGCGCTGGACATCCCGGTCACCCCCACGCCACTGCGGGCGTTCGAGTGGGTTCCCGAGCCGGTCCTGGTGGCCTGGACCAGGCGCCTGCTGGACTCCAAGTGGGCCAAGATAGCCCTGGCCCGGCACGCGAACGTGGCTCGAGACGAGATGAAGCAGATCGCCGATGAATTCTGGGCACTTGCTCGAGCCACCGCGGTGCCCACGCCGGCCATGGACCGGCTGTACCAGTATGTCGACCCCGACACACCGCCGGTGCCGGAAGGCAGTGCCGCGATTCCCCTGGACTACCGGGGCGTGTGGGCGGCCATCACCGTTGCGGCCGGCCTGGTGGTCGGCGGCATGATGATCCGGCGGCGCATGACACGCCGCAGGCAACTGACCGCCGGGGACGAGTAGCCCGGGCGAGCCGGCGTGCGCCCTTTGCCCTCCCTTCCAGCAGGCACAACGCCTCGATTTTCGAGCATCTTGACAGGCACCCTGGCCGCGGTGGTACAATCCATTCAGGCTCGGCCCGAGTCCTTCGAGCGTACAGTTGGCTGCTTGCAAGGCAGCGGCCGGCGTCTTAGGTGGTCCCCGTTTCGTGGGTGTCATGCGGGGCGGCAACGGGACCGCAATGCCCGGCGACACCTGCGGCAACATGGTCCAGGAACACGAAGGGCGTCCACCCACTTTATGGAATCCCGGGTAATTCCAGGAGCAGCGCATGCCATACCTGGTACTTGTCGGCCCGCGGCGCCACGTCTACCCCCTGCGGAATGATACTGTCCATGTCGGCCGCAGCCTGGACCAGGACATCATCCTGCCCAACGAGAGCGCGTCGATCTCCAGGAAGCATGCGGAGGTCATCAAGACCCCGGGCGGGTATGCGATCAAAGACCTGGGGAGCCGCAACGGAACCTGGGTGAATGGAAGACGCCTCGAGCCGCTCGCCCCCTGCCTCTTGCATGACGGCGACGATGTATCCCTGGGAGAGGTCAAGCTGCGCTACCTGGTGGAGGAACCCGGGGAGGACTGCCCGTCCGAGGTGGTCCGTTCGATCCATCCCACCATGTTGGCCGCTCGCGCCGGATGGCGCGACGATGTGCGGATCCTGTCTCCGGCGGACCAGCGACTCGCGTTGCTCTTGCAGCTCGGCGAGGTCATCGCCGAGTCGTCGGAGATATCGGAGCTGCTCGAGCGGATCCTCCGCGTCGTGTTCAGTACCGTCCAGCCCGAACGGGCGTATGTCGGCGTGTACGACCCGGTTGGAGACCAGTGGAAGTTCGAGGAGTCGTGGACTGGCCTGGGGGAAACGCGCGAGGACTTCCGGCGGAGCAGGCAGCTTGTCGCATGGGTCATGGAAAAGGGACGGGCGTTTATCACCGGGGACGCCCAGAACGACACCTCCTCCCCGGTCCCTCCGGCAACGATGGTGCGTGCTCGAGTCCGTTCAGCCATGTGCTGCCCGTTGCTCGCCCAGGGCCGCCCGGTCGGCATCATCTACGCCGACGACCGGGAGCGAGCCGACGCCTACAGCGAGAACGACCTCAAGTTCCTGTCCTTCTTGGGAATATTCGCCGGAACAGCTATCGCGAACGCGCTCGAGCAGGATCTCGTTCGGCGCCGAACCCTGGCGCTCGAGACCGCCACCGGCTCCCCGGTCTTTGGGGGCACAGAGCGCATGCAGCGGATCAAGGAGCGGCTTCGGTCCATTGCGCAGACCCATCTCCCCGTGTTGCTGCTCGGGGAGACCGGGACCGGCAAGACCATGCTCGCACGGGAGATTCACCGGAATTCGCCACGGAGCAAGGGACCCTTCGTCCCGGTCAACTGCGCGGCGATTCCGGAGACGCTGATCGAGAGCGAACTTTTCGGGTATGCACCGAAGAGCGGTATCGCCAATGCCAACCCGAAAGGCAAGAAGGGCAAGTTCGAACTCGCCGACGGCGGGACCTTGTTCCTGGACGAGATCGGGGACATGCCCTTGGCTCAGCAGGCGAAGATCCTCGACGTGCTCGAGAGCAAGAGGCTCTATCGACTTGGTGGAACGGCCGAAGTCAAGGTGAACGTCCGTATCGTCGCAGCAACAGCCAAGGCCCGGGACGGCGACACCGTTCCCGAGAGTATCCGGGACGATCTCTACTTCCGCCTGAGCCGGATTACCTTGACGCTGCCCCCATTGCGGGAGCGCAGCGAGGACATCCCGGAGTTGGCCGCGCACATCCTGCGACGCCTTTCCGAGGAGATTCCCAAGCGCATTCGGGGCATCAGCGCCGGTGCCATCGACCAACTCTCCCGCTACGACTGGCCCGGAAACATCAGGGAGCTGGAAAACTGCCTGGTGCAGGCCATGCTCGAGTGCCCGGACGGGGACGAAATCCTGCCCCAGCACCTTCCCGGGAAGCTGTTGCGCCGGGTCCCGGCGGCCAGGTCTCCTCGCATCGCGTTCACCCTGTCCGAGGACGAACTGTCCCCCGAGGACCAGGAGAAGCGCCGGAAGCTCGTGGAAGCCATTCGCAGAACCGGCAGTCTGACCCGGGCGGCTTCGGACATGGGCATCTCGAAGCAATGGGCCATCAAGCTGGCGAAGCGGTATGGCGTGAAAGTGTCCCAGTCGAAGGTCTAGCCGGCGTGTCCCGCCTCGAAGCGGTCCTTGCGCCGGCAACCTCGTCGGTCCAGGTTGACGAACCTGGAAGGCGGGGCGATAGTGGTGCCACCCATTCCAGGTGACAGACGCGCTTGACACACAGGAACCGACCATCGATGGCCATTTGCACCGAATCTGCCGGGGCGTTCTTCGTGGCGCCGGCTCGAGCAGCCTTGCGCCGGGAAATCCAGGACCATGGCGGCAACGAGGTGTTTTTCGTGGGACATCCCGGTTCAGCCACCGGGAAGGTCCAGTCCGTGGAGGCCCTGTGCCGGGGCAACAGCCACGCGGTCCCGGCGATCCTCGAGGTTGCCCGGCAAGGCGACGTGGTGATCCACAACCACCCTTCGGGACAGCTCGTGCCATCAGACCCCGATGTCGCCCTCGCCGCCCAGTTCAGCGACCGTGGCGTCGGGTTTCTCATCGTGGACAACGACGTCGACCAGGTGCTCCAGGTTGTCAAGCCGTTCGTCGCCCGCCCGGAGATTCGAGTGACTCTCGAGGAGGTAGCGGAATCGCTCGGCGCCGGCGGGTCGTTTTCCCGCACCATGCCGGGGTTCGAATACCGCCCCGGGCAGCTCGAGATGGCCCGCATGGTTCTCGAGGCGTTCAACGACCACAAGATCGCGGTGGTGGAGGCCGGGACGGGAACGGGCAAGTCTCTGGCCTACCTGGTTCCCGCGGCGGCCTGCGCGCTGGCGAACGATTCTGCCGTGGTGATCGCCACGAGGACCATCAACCTGCAGGAGCAACTGTACAACAAGGATTGTCCCCAGGTGACCTCCCTGCCGGGCTTCGAGGGTCTTCGCGTGGCCATGTTGAAGGGGCGGGGGAACTACCTGTGCCTGCGCAAGCATACCTACCACCGGCGGCAAGGGGACCTGTTCGACAACGCTTTCAACGAAGCCCTCGAGACGCTCGAGGCGTGGGCCGCGAAGACGAGGACCGGGGAACGGTCCGAGATCGGGTTTCCCCTCCCCAATGACCTTTGGGAAACGATAGCCGCGGACGAATCGACCTGTACACGGGTGAAGTGTCCCCACTACGACGATTGCTTCTACTTCAGGGCCAGGCGAGAAGCATCGGGGGCGCACATCCTCATCGCCAACCAGCACTTGCTGATGGCCGACCTCGAGGTGCGATTCGAAACCGGGGACTACAAGCGGGCCATCGTGTTGCCGCCGTGCCACAGGATCGTTCTCGACGAGGCGCACCACCTGGAGGAGGTCGCCACATCGTTCGCGAGCGGCACGGTCTCCAGCCTGGCGCTGGCGCGGCTGCTGAATCGTCTCCACGTGCCCGCGGCGGACCAGCGGGGAAAGCGGCACGCCTGGAAGAGTGTCGTCCCGTTGCTGTTTTCGAGGCTTCGCGAGGTGGACGGCAGTGAGCGCGTGGAGGAGATCCTGGATCGGCATCTCGTGCCCCGGGCGGAGCAGTTGCGCCGGCAGGTCCGCTCCACGTTCCAGGAGGTCGCACTGGAACTCCTGGCCGGCGACCGGGTTCGAGGCGGTCGTTTCGGCCAGCAGGTCCGCGTCGACGAGGCGTTCGAGTCCACCGCCGCCTGGCGTGACACCATCCGGCCCCGGCTCGAGGACCTCCAGGGGGCCATGTCCCTGCTCGCTGGCGCAATCGACATGGTGCTCGACGCATGGAAAGCGCTCCCCGAAACGTTTCGCCAGGCCGAATCCCACCTGAGACTCGAGCTGGCCACCATACGGGGCAAGCTGGCCGCCGCCTCCGGGCGGTTGCGCGCGTTTCTCGAGCATGATGACAACCGCGTGCGCTGGTTCGAGTTGGAGAAGGTCGCCTCGAGCAAGCCGCGAGCCGCGCTGTGTACCGCTCCGGTCGACGTTTCGAAATGGGTCCGTGAGACGGTGTTCGAGCCGATGAAAACCGTGGTGTTGACGTCGGCGACGTTGAGCGTGGTGGGGCGGTTCGACTACTTCAATCGGCGCGTGGGGCTGGAAGCGGTTCCGGCCGGCCGCCGCATCGAGAAGACGATCCCGACCTCGTTCGACATGGGCAGGCAGGCCATGCTGGCCATACCGACCGATGTGCCAGACCCGAGGGGGCCCGGGTTTCGCGAGAGCCTGGTCGAGGTGCTCGAGGAGGCCGTCGCGCTGGCTGGCGGTGGGGCGTTCATCCTGTTCACGTCGTACCATCTCATGAACGACATCTTTGGAGCGTTGCAGGAACGCGGGTCGCTCCCCTACCCGTTTCTCCGGCAGGGCGAGGACTCGAGGCACCGCTTGTTGTCCCGGTTCAAGGCCGGCGCGAACTCGGTACTCTTCGGGACGAGCAGCTTCTGGGAGGGGGTGGACGTGCAGGGGGATGCCCTGCGGCTGGTGGCCATCACGAGGCTTCCGTTCCAGGTCCCGTCCGACCCCATCCAGGTGGCGCGTGCCGAGAGCGTTGCCGCCAGGGGCGGGGACCCGTTCAGGGAGATCTCGCTGCCCGAGGCCGTGCTGCAATTCAAGCAGGGCTTTGGCCGGTTGATTCGCCACAGGGAGGACAGGGGGGTGGTCCTCGTGTTGGACTCGAGAATCGTCTCCAAGTCATACGGACGGCTGTTTCTCGATGCCGTTGCCCCGGTGACACCTGTGGCAGCGCCTGCTCGAGTCGTGCTGCGGGCGATGGGGGCCTTTTTCCGGGGCCTCGATGCTGGCGGGCCCGGCTGGAGCGGTGTGCCGGCGCGGAGCAGCGGGTTCCGGGCAGCCGCGGAGGCCCCGTCGCCTGCGTCGATACGCCAGCGGGAATCTTGACGGCGCGGGAGGTGGTCGTCTTCGCCTGAAAGCGCTTTTTTCGAGCGCGCGAATGTGGTAGGGTTTCTGGGCTTGGACATGACCCGTCCCGGTTGTCTCTTTCGAGGAGTAGTCGACTCATGAAACGACCAGTGCTTTCTGCCATGATTGTCATCATCGTCGTCATTGCCGGGCTTCTCGTCGCAGGTGCAGCGACTTCGGGCAAGACGAAGCTCGTTCACTCTGTCGTCCTGCCCGGGTCTCCGGAGCGGGTCTGGCCATTCTTCGCCGATCTCCATGGGTGGCCGAACTGGTACCGGGCCGATGACGGGACGCGGATGACCTATTCCGTGCTGGTGCGAGGGGCCGCGCCGGGACGCCATGCGGTTCGACACGCGGAGGAGTCCTACGGCACCTGGTGGGAAGAAGAAATCACCGCCTACGACATCAACAGCAGGCTCGAGATGGTGGGAAGCAACACGCCGGGAAGGACCAATTGGCGCCAGGAGATCAAGCTCGTCGCCGTGGGGGCGCAGGAAACGCGTGTCACCTGGACCCTCGAGTACGAGGTTTCGGGGCCACTGATGAAGCTCATCAACAAGTATCGAGACGAGCCCCGTTTCCTGGCCTACATCAAGGGCAGTTTGAAAAACATCCGGCCCCTGATCCCTTCGCCCGAGGAATGGGGGCCCGAGTCCATCTGGACGGCGACGGAACCGGCGAAAGCCATCAACGTCGAGGGGGGGGGGCAGGCCACGACGCCAGGAGACCGCACGGGAGCCCAGGGCGAATAGCCCGTCAGAGCTTCATCGTGGCCCAGACCGACAGGCCGTAGGAGCGCCCGACCACCTCCCAGGTCTGCGTCCGTCCAGAATCGTCGGTGCGGAGCACGTGTTGGCTCTGTCCGGCGAACCCGGCCACGGCCAGCTTGACGATCGGAATCACATTCAGGCGCAGGCCGGCGGTCGCCCTGACTTCCCTGCCCGTGTAGTCACCCGGATCACTCCCGTAACTCTGCCCCAACACTAACGTGCTATTCTGCGAGTGCACCGCGAGAATCGCAAACGGAGAAAGCAAAGGGAGATTGAGGTCCATCCTTGCCTCGGCCATCGCGCCCATGAGCCGTAGACGGGACCAGTCCATCCAGAATCCCGACAGGTCGAGATCGGAAAGGGCGTCGTTGCGCTCCTCACTGTGCGCGAACCAGGGACCCACCGCGACACGGACATGAACCGGCCCTGGCGTGATGTTGAAACTCGGCCCGATATCCACCTGCGACGTGAGCGTGAGCGCCGGTGTCAGGCCCTGGTCCGTGATGGCGACCTGGCTGATGCGCGTTCCTTTGCGCGCCTGCAGGATCGCCCCGAACGGGCCGCCCCACACATCGATCCCGAGGAAGGCCGATACCGCCCAGTCCTGCGTGCTCCCGTCGCTGTAGCGCGCGTAGCTCATGTCAGGCCCCGCCTCGAGGCGGAATCCCCCGTCCTTGGCAAGAGCAGCGCCGGACAGCAGGCAGACCAGAAGCGATGCCAGAAAAACCGTCGGCGACGTGCCGCACCTTCGTGCCGAAACGTGTGTCTCGTTCATTCTCAAGCCCTCTCCCCCGGCGGCTGGGCCCGCCGGCGCCCGGTCGCTATTCGCCGGACCTGGCCTTCTTCATATCACACCATGCCCAAGATATCTGCTATGATGAACGCAGAACCTGTCAGGAGGCCTCCTGCCATGCATGCGATCGCCGCTTCTCGAGGGTCGAGGCGCGCCCTGTCGACCTTCCTGGTTCCCGTTCTGCTGGCCACGACCGCTTCGCTCGCGGCCGGGACCACCGACACCTTCAGTCTCGTGATCGACGGCAGACTCCATGATGTCGAGACCGTGCACGACCTGTCCCTGGGCCGCCTGATCTCGGCGGAACTGTTCACCCTCGTCGCCGAGGCGGACAAGACCATCGCCGTGGACACCCGTCCCGACCGCGGCCACATCGTGATCACCACCGGCGTGACCCATCCAGCCAACACCCCGATCCAGGCGTTCAAGACCTCGAGGACGGTGGTGGTCGTCAACGGGTCGCCCGTGTCCGCGGAAGGCAGACTGGTGTCCGGTGTTCCGTTCCTTACCGTCGATACCATTCAGACGATCCTGGAGGCGATGAAATTCGACGTGATTTGCTCGGTGGAGTCGAAACTGATCGCGGTCATCCATTCGAGCGCTGCGCCGGCTGCGGGTCAAGGCCGGGAATCGCCGGGAATCGGGGAGACAGAGGCGGATTCAAATGACCCCCTTGGTGGCCCGGCGCCCGGTTCGGACCTTCTCGAAGTGGTCCAGCGCAGTGCCTACCAGGCTCTGCAGCAGATGGGCGCGCCAGGCAGTATCCCCACCCAGCCCTACGACGCTTCGGGCGCGAACGCACGGGTGTGCGGCGCCATGGATGAACTGCGCTCCCTGTGGGAAGCGACCGAGCCGAGCGCCATCGAGAAGGCCACGTTCCGGGCGCTGGCGGACAAGTTCCAGGAGGCCAAGGACAACCAGGGCGCGCTCGACCCTGCCGACGTGGACAACATGGTCGAGACGCTGGCCCGGTTCCGGATCAAGGTCGACCGCCGGACCGAGGGGACTCGAGCCTGGACGGCTCCGGCGGAAACTGGCCAGGTCAAGACCTATGGCGTGGGGTTCCTCGAGACGTTCACGCAAGCCATGGACCTGGCCCGAACGATGATGAAGGCGCTCCAGGAGCAGGACCCCGCGTTCGTGGAGCAGGCCGGGGACCTGATCGCCAATCTGAAGAGCCTGGAGAGCAAGATCCAGGAGCAGGGCATGCGTTTCGACAGGGAAGTGGTGCGCGTCCGCCAGGCATACGGGTGCGGCCCGGCCAGAACGGGGGTCCCTCCTTCCTGACAGCGACGCCACTGGAGCGGTGCCGGGGTCCCAACCCGTTCGCCATCCCGCGCGCGGGTCCTCAGCGGCGTGCCTGCGTGCCGCAGCAAGTGCACCTTCCTCCCCGCCCTCCCCGCAAGCCCCCGGTCACTCAGAACAGCAGGAACACGAGCAGCGGGATTCCGAAAAACGCTCCCGCGACATAGGCTGCAGCAAGCCATCTCGAGCGGGCGGCGACTCGTCCCAGTCTCGTGGCCATGCCGATGGGCAGTGCGCGCAGGGGGTAGAACACCAGGATCCCGGCAATGTTGAAACAGAGGTGGGCCAGTGCCACCGTGACCGCGGCCGCACTCCCGGTGACGGTCGACGCCAGCAGTGCCGTCACCGTTGTGCCCACGTTCGCACCGAGCAGGTAGGGAAAGGCGCGATCCAGGGTCAAGACGCCGGCACCCACGAGGGGAACCACGAGGCTGGTGGTGACGGAACTGCTCTGGACCACGGCAGTGAACAGGACCCCCAGGAGCAGGGCCCGCAACGGCTTCTTGAACAGGTATCCTTGAGTCAGCCGCTCGATACGCCCCATCACGCCCCCGCGCATCACCTGGGTCATGTGCCTCAGCGCGAGGAACAGGAGCACCATGGCCAGCACGAAAAGGAGGACGCCCGCCGGCACCCCCCCATCCTCGAACACCCAGGCGCAGACCTGCTCGAGCCCGTGGGACGCCGGCTTGACCACGGCCTTGAGCGGACTCTTGAACGTGCCCCCCCCCATGCCCACCAATGCACCGCTCAACGCACTTGCAGTCCTCTGAAGCACGTGGGTCGCAACCTCGATCGGCAA
The DNA here is from genome assembly GCA_024278455.1 of Myxococcota bacterium. GTDB lineage: Bacteria > Myxococcota_A > UBA796 > JAJRTE01 > JAJRTE01 > JAJRTE01. The sequence continues at coordinate 10,357 of JAJRTE010000154.1, read as the reverse complement.
CAGGACGATGACCGTGCAGATGTTGAAGAAGTCGTGGAGCGTCGCCCCAGCGAAGGCCCGCTTGAATTCCTCGGTTCTGGTCACATGTCCCAGGGAAACCAGGGTCGACGTGATGGTCGTCCCCATGTTCGCACCCATGACAATGGGAATGGCGTTTTCCAACGGCATGGTTCCCGCGGCTACCATGCCCACGAGGATCGACGTGGTGAGCGAGGAACTCTGGACAAGGGACGTGGCGAGGAGACCCACGAACAGTCCCATCACGGGATTGGTCGTAGCACCCAGGAGGGTGGCTGTGAACCCCGTGCCAAACAGCTTGAATGCCCCACCCATGGCTTCGATGCTGACCAGGAAGCCATACAAGGCGACGAAAAACGTCGCGACCTTGATGGCAAGCTCGAGGCGTTGCTTGCGAGGTGAGGTTGGCGGGTGCCGCGCTCCCCCCGTGCTGCTGGCGGCTCCAGGTGTCTCCTTGGTCCCACCGCGGGTTTCGGTCGTCACGGCTTTCCCTCGTTCGCAATGCCGCCGGGCACTGGCGAAGCCCCGGTCATCCCGGCGGTGGTCCCGTGCATGATGGCAAGGGCCACTTCGGGGGGCTTCCGGATCCGGCTGCCCCGATTCTAGCGCAGGTCCGCCGGTGATCAACCACGAAAGCCCGGCAGGTGCGCCATTTCTCTTGTCCTGCCTGGTCCCTCACGGCTACAATAGCGAAACAGCAGCACAATACCACGTAGTGGGAAGCACACCACCATGTTCGCGATGCTCAAGAGGCTGATTCGAGGGGAAAGCCTGATCCGGCACAGCTACGCCGAGACCTACGAGATGATGGAACTCGTTGCGGACCTGTACGACCAGGCCGTCGCCTACCTCTTGGATCAGGAGGAGCCCTCCCTGGACATCCACAAGGAGGACAAGCGCGTCAACCACCTCGAGATGCAAATCCGGGGCGACATTCTCCGCCATTTCGCGGTCAATCCCCAGGTCGAGGTATCCTCTGCTCTCGTCCTCTCGTTCGTTATCGGCTACGTCGAGCGGGTTGGCGACTACGCCAAGAACATCGAGGAGTTGGCCCAGATGTACAGCAGGCCGCTCCGCGAAGCCCCTTCCGCCGGCGCCCTGGTGGAGATCGCGGAACTCGCCGGCGTGAACATACGCCGAACCCGGGAGGCGTTCGCCCGGGAGGATAGATCGCTCGCCATCGGCATCATCAAGGACCACAAGAGGGTCCGGAAAGTCTGCAACGTAGCCCTCGAGGCCGCCTTTGCCGCCGAGGACATCTCGCGCGAAGTGCTCGTGTGTGCCATGCTCGCCCGGTACCTCAAGCGGATCAGCGCCGGCCTCAAGAACATTTGCACATCCATCGTGGCACCCTACGACCAGGTGGGGTACACCCGGCAGCTCGAGCTGTCCAATGCGTCCGGCGACTCGTGAGGGGAACATCCGGTGCTGGGTTCTCGAGGCACAGGAAAGGGTTCGTTGACTCTTCCACCGCCAGGGCACCTCCCGCGCTGTTCCGCGCACCGGCCTGCACCGCGAGCCTTCCGAGTCACGTTGGGCCTGTGCGTCGGCGTGGTGGCGACAGTGGTCGCCACGGGTTGCGGACCCGTCCCAAGTCCGGCGGAATGGACCACCCCGCCGGGGAGCCCGATCCCATCCCCATCCCCGTTCCCGTCCCCATGCCCCACAGCTTGTGGCGGCACATCCACACCCGTGGTCGCGTCCGGCACGCCATCTTCGACGACCACTCCGGTCGCGAGCACGCCGGGCCCGGAGGAGGGTTCTCCGGCGGTGACACCCTCTTGGACGCCAGGGCCGGAACCCACGACCGTGGCCACGCCGTCCCCGCCGCTTGCGATCACGGTCGCCGCACCGGCGGACCCGGTTGCGCCTCTCTCATGGCAGTTCCTGGTCACCCTCTCCCGCCCATCGGCGGTTCGGCTGTGGTGCGAGGCGGAAAGCGTGGACCAGGAGGGGGAAGACCTGCACACACGGGATGCCCCCGTCTCGGCCGAGCAGGCCATGATCCTCCGTGGCCTCAGGGCAGCCACCACCTACCGGTGCTGGGCCGAAGGGATCGAGCCTGACGGCACGCCAAACGGCCGGTCTCAGGATGTCCTCATCGAGACCGCCCCTCTGCCGGACGACCTGGTGGAGCCGTCCATCACCGTTGCGCACGAACCGGTGTCCGACATCGGCTACATGCTTTACAACTACGCGACCCGGATCGACAGCAGTACCTACGAAGACCAGTACCTGGTCATCCTCGACGCGGGCGGCCATGTCCGGTGGTACTACCCGGGCCCAGGGGGGGGCAGCATCGACACGAGCGCCCTGGGGGACGACTTGGTGTTATTTGGCGGCTACGCCGGAGAAGAATTCGTGCCAACCATTATCGGCCTGGACTGGGGTATCCGGTTCCAGGATGCCTCTCGAGATGTCACGCCAACGGCCTGGGTGGGACAGTATCATCACGATGTAGGCCTGTCCGCGGACGGCTCATCGATCTTCGCCCTGGTACACACAGTGGTCGACGGCACCTTCAAGGGGTTCGAGGTGCGCCAGATCGATTTCGACTCCACCATCCTCTGGACCTGGAACGCCGAGACCGACGGCATCGATACCGGGGGATTGCCGGCCAACGATACCGGCGAGTGGGACCCGTTCCACGCCAATTCCATTTTCGATCGGTGGGAAGACGGGCGCCTCGTGCTCTACCTGGGCCTGCGCAACACCAACGCCGTCTACAAGATCGACTATCTCTCCAAGGAGGTGATCTGGACGGTAGGCATCGACGGCGATTTCCAGCTTCTCGAGGCCGATGGCACGCCCGCTTCCGAGCCCTATCGGTGGTTTTTCAATCAGCATGACGCCAAGATGGTCGGCAACGCGCTCCTGGTGTACGACAACGGCACGGAACGCCGCGACTACGGGGCTCCTTTCAACTACAGCCGAGCCCTGCAGCTCGACCTGGATGAGCAGGCCATGACGGCTCGCATCAGCTTCGAGTACGACGAGGTGGACGCTGGCTGGGTGGAGTCATCGTGGGGAGGGATAGACCGGCGTCCCAACGGCAACTTCTTCATCGCCATGGGCCACTGCTGGGATTGTTCCAGTTCGACCCACAAGAGTGCGCTCGTGGAAGTGACGCCTGATGGGCAACCCTACTGGCGGGCGGACTTCCCCAACGAGACCGACGCCTTCTATCGCGCTTTCCTGATCGACGGGTGTGACATCTTCCACAACGTCACCTATTGTCCGGAGTCGGATCCTCGATCCGGGCGATCGACCGCCTCGGCCCGATCCCGTGCTGCTGATCCTGGATCCGGCTGACGGATGTGCAGGTGTCCCAGCGCCCAGGCGAAGTCTCCATCGACAGGGACGATTCCCACCGCGTCGAATCCCCTTGTCCGTGCCGGTTCCGGGACCACGACTTCGCGTGTGGCCAGGCCCCGGCGGGTCTCCTCGAGCTTCTCGACGACCGCGGAGCCGAGCGGCAGATCGCCGAGGAGAAACGTTATCCGGTAGTCGTCGTTCCGGTCGAGGCTCAGCTCGATGCCGGCTGCGTGGGAGGGGGAATCGAGCGTGACGACCATGCCTTTCCGGGAAAGCACGAACGTGCCCCTGGCGTCCCAGCGGGTCCGGTCCGGCGGAGCAGGCCTGTCGACTCGAGCCAGCGGAACCTGCCATCGGGGCGGGTCCCGGTAGGCATCCAACCACTGGTCGTACTTACCCAAGTTCAGTCCGACCACGGCTTCCAGCCGGTTGAGGTCCCACAAACGGCCTCGAATAACCAGTGAAAGCTTGTCATAGTACCGTGCCAGGTCGGTATTGGTGACGAGGTTCCGGTTTTCTCTCAACGATTCGAGGTAGCCACCGGGCAGCCAGCGGGCGAAGTGGCCGATTCGGAATCCCCCTTCGCGCTGGTTGCAACGCAGCCTGGCGAGAAGTGGATCGGTGAGTGCGTACACATCGGCGATGTGGACATCGGGTCCGGCGTAGAAACCGACCATGCCCACGGCGAAGCGAATGACCACCTGTCGGCCTCTTGTTTCGGCGGTGGCCCGGAGCGTCCGGCCATCGGCGACCCAGGGATGGGAGGGAGGACGAAAGGGGGTGTGGGCACGCCACAGCCCGGTCGTGGGGAAGTATCGGGCCCGCTCGTCAGTGATTCCGATGGCGTCATCCGAACCGGCGTCTGCTCCGTAGTCCGGGCCCGAAAGGAAGGTGGGGCGGGAGCCCGTGAGACCCAGGAGGAGAATCCCGGTGAGCACGGGGACGAGACGCCGGTACGAGTGGCAGAGGGCGTGGAGCGGCGTTGCGGCGACGATACCGGTCGCGACGACCAGGGGTGCGGCAAGGAATCTCCCGCTCATGAAGTCCCCTCCGATGCGCACCACGAACAGGAGATAGAGGAGGACGCCCGCGCCGAGCGGAAGCAGCGTCCGGTGTTTCTGTCGTACCGAGAACCCGATGCCTGCGACCACCACGGTCAGGGTGATGGGGTCTCGAGCCAGTGAGTCGAGCAAGTAGTGCACGCCATGGGGTATCAGCGTTGCGGTGGAAATGCCGGTGGCCAGCTTGGCCAGGGCGGTGTTGGGGATGAGCGATCCGTAGTAGAAGAGGGAGAACGTCTCCCATGCCATCAGGGGAAGAAGCCCTGCGGCCAGGGACGACCTCGCGTGCCTGCCCCGGGAATTCCTAAGGACCAGGACGAGCGCAGGAAGCACGAGCAGGACTGCGTCCGGGCGTGTGAGGGCGAGGAAGCTGCCCGTGAGCCACAGGGAGAACGAGGATCTGGTCGAGGAGCGGTCCTGGGGCGAGCGGTTTCGCCACCGAAGCCACGAGGCGATGAACAGGATCAGCAGCAGGTGGGTGAGCGGGTTTTCCAGGCCGGAACTCGAGTAGTCCACGAAGGCCCGGGACAGGTGCAGCAGGAGCAGCGCCACCGCGGCGTGCGCGGTGTCACGCGCGACCCTCCGGGCGAGCACCACGAGCGTCGCCAGGACGCACCCTGCCGAGAGGGCGAGGGAGGTGAAATAGGGCTCACCGGTGAACCCGTAGAACGTGCCGACCAGGAGCATCCAGAGGGGGTGCGTATATCCCTGGACACGTTCTCCGGCGTTGAACACCGGCCCGAAGCCGTGCCAGAGGTTGTCCAGGGTTCGGAAGGTGATGTAGGCGTCGTCACAGACCCACGCGGTGCGAAACCAGGTCGCAAGGAACAGGGCGACGAGGCCGGGTACGACCACGGAAGCGGCTCGCCGGCCCGGGAAGCCAGGCCCGGGCACCGGTGTTGGCGGTTCATGCGGCACGAGTGTCGTCCTTCGACCGTGTGCTGCCCGGGTCAGGACACCGGGTTCGCGATACGGAGGGGGGGTGTTCCCGGGGCCTGGGACGGAGCCTGTCGCGCACCGTTCGGAGACGGCTCCTGGTCCTGCGCGGCGGGATGATCTCGAGCCTCTCCTCGGAACAGCCAATCCGCGACCGCGGCGAGCCCCGTAAGGTCATCGACCCCGCTCCCCATCTCCGGAACGGTGACTACCGGCACATCCGACCGGTCGGCGAGCGCATCGGCCTCGGCGCACGCCCGGTCGATTTCTCGAGCCTCTTTCCGGGCCAGGGCGTGGAGTTTGCCGAGCGCCCTCTGGTGGACCGATGGGTGGTCGCGGGAGAGTTCGCCAGGATCCAGGAACGGGCGTCGTGCCAGGGGGACCAGGGACCGGTTGAACACGATGGCCTCGAGGGGCAGGCCCAACTCACGTATGCGTTCCTCGAAGTCATGGGCCTGCGCCAGGGATTGTTCTCCACCCACACCGACCAGGATGAACGCCACGTCCGGTTCGGCGAGTCGCACGCGCATGGCCTGGGCGTGGCCGTTGAGCTGGGCGAACAGCCCCCGGAACGCCCTGAAAAAGACCTGGAGATCCCCGAAGAACTCCTCGCCGAACACTGCGCTGAGAACCCGTTCGACGAACCGCCGGGTCGTACCCTTCTTTCCTCCTTCTCGAGGGAGTATCAGATCGAGCAGGCGGCTGTCGCTGGATTCCTTCAACCTGCGCGGCGCCTCGAGGAAATTGAGCGCGTTGCGGGACGGCGGCGTGTCCAGCACGACGATGTCATAGCGGCCTTCCTGCACGAACCCGTGTAGAGCCTCCATCGCCGTGTATTCCTGCATCCCGGCAATCAGGTTGGTCACCTGCTGGTAGATGGGATTTGCCATCATCCGTTCGGCACTCTCCGGCGACGGGGCCAGCCGTCTGACGGTCTCGTCCGAGACCCGCCTGGGATCCAGCACCCACACCGCGAGGGAGCCCGGGGGAACGATCCCCACTGCGCGGGCGTCGGAAACGGACAGCGGGATCGGTTTCGGCGTGTTCTTCTGGATGCCCAGGGCCTCGGCAAGCCTCCGTGATGGATCGATGGTCAGGACGAGCACCCGGCGCCCCCGCTGGGCCGCTCCCAGCCCGATGGCCGCCGACACCGACGTCTTGCCAACTCCCCCTGTGCCGGCGCAAATGAAGATACGCTTGCTCTCGAGGAGCGGCTCCAGGCTCATGGTCGCTCCCTGGGCGGGACACCGCCGTGCGCCCCTTCCGCTGGCTCGAGCGTCCGGACCGGCAGGGGGGTCACGTTCGACGGACGGGGAGGATCGGCGGCGGTAGCGTCCTCGACGTCCCCTGGATGTTCCGGTTCGGCCGGGAGTCCACCGGGGGGCGCGTCCTTGCGCAGGTCCGCGCGGAGGGCATCCACCACCCCCTCCGACACCGGCCCGTCGTCCACCTCCCCGACGAGGATGAGCGGCACACCGATACTTTTTCCCAGCCTGGCCAGCGCGGCGTCGGTCCGGCGGATACGGTCGAGCAACGCCTGCCCCCGGACTTCCCGGCCTTCCAGGATGGTCTCGAGCGCCGCCTGCTCCTCCTCGGTGAACGGGTTGTGCGGCAGGCGGTTGGCCAGCACCGCGCCCACGTGCACGTCGGTCTCGGCGAGTCCTTCAAGCAGTTCCAGGCACTCGGAAACGGGCAAGGGTTCCGGCAAGGTCACGACGCACGCGACCGCCTGGTCCGGGTCGTTCATGAAGGACTGCCCTTCCCGCATCGCCCTGGCGATGGGCCCCCTCGAGACGAGCCGCAACAGGACTCGAGGGAGATCCGTCAGCGCCAGGGTGTGTCCCGTGGCCGGCATGTCGAGGATCACCAGGTCGTACACCCATTCCTTGTCGGGCCGGGTGGCCTTCAAGTGGTGCAGCAGGTGGTAGAGCACCCCCATTTCGTGAAACGACGGACCCGAGTGGAGCATTCGGCGCAAGGGGGCGGTGCGCAAGGCCAGCCGGGCCAGGGCCGCGACCCGGAACAGAGAGGTCAGGAAGAGTTCCGTGCCCTTCACCACGTGGAGTGTCACGCCCCAGATGTTCTCTCCCACCAACCTGGGCACATCAGGAAAAACGTCTTCTCCGAACTGGCCTGCCAGCGGAGACGTGCGCAGACTCGATGGCTCCTCGAACTCGGCAAGCAAAACCCTGCGACCCTGTTCGGCACCAAGACGGGCCAACGCTGCGGCCACCGTCGTCCGGCCGACACCGCCCTTGCCTGTGACGAGAACCACCCTGCGGGCAAACAGTTGCTGGAGACCGGAAAGGGAACGTTGCTCGAACGTTCGGGCTGCTGCGGCACTGTCCAGCGGTTGCGTCGGCATGTGGCACTTCTCCCGTTTCAGAACAGAGAGTATTATCAACGATTTCTGGAACGTCAAGCGCGTTCGACGTTTGCGGCCGCCCGCCGGCCCCGGTCATCGGGCGGGACCCGGGCACCGGGGTACAGCGCCGGTGGAACAATTGCAGCCCGGGTGCAGCGTGAAGAAAAGGCCAGCGTCGCGGCGAGGCGGCCTGCCCACCCCGGGATGACGGCGCAGGAGGCCAGAAGCGAGGCATCCCGAACAAGTCACCCGTCGCGTGAAGATTGCGCTTGCCACCGCCCCGGGGATAGCCCAGGTTCCTGGCAGGGGTCCCGCGCCGGCGACCCCGGCACTGTCCGCCCCTCCAAAGGAGACTGCCAATGTGCCGCACCCCGATCCCCATCCTCGAGCAGACTCGGGCACAGTTCCTCGAGATCGTCCGGAACGAGAATCTCCTCGAGGCCGAAGTCGCCGTCCTGGGAAGACCACTCACGCCCGAAGAGGCCATCGGGACGCCCGGCAGGCGGGATTTCCCCATTATCCGGGGCAAGGAACGCATCCTCGAGGCCAGATGTCTCGGCGCCCGGGGGCAGGCATTCACTGATGCCCCCCGCGAGTTCACGGGCACCCTCTCCGGGGTGCTCGAGCTGGAATGGACGTCCAACCAGAACCGCGCCATCTACATCGCCACGCTCAACGCGGTGTTGGCCCACCTGGGACGGGCATGCGCGACGGTACACTGCAAGGACGACGACCCGGAAAGATGTGGCAGAGAAATCGCCAACCGTATCCTCGAGAGACATGGCAAGACCACGGTGGGGCTGATTGGGCTCAATCCGGCAATCGCCGACCACCTGATCGACCTGTTTGGCGCCGCCCAGGTGCACATTTCGGATCTCTACCAGGGCAACGTCGGCAAGGAACGGCTTGGTGTCCAGGTCTGGGACGGTGCAGAGCAGACACAGGACATCATCGAGGCATCGGAAGTGGTGCTGTTGACGGGAACCACGTTGCAAAACGGGACGTTCGACGAGATCTGGGCGACCATCCAGGACCGGGGCAAGACCGGCCTGGTCTTCGGAGTGACCGCGGCAGGCGTCTGCGCCCTGGCCGGGCTCGAGCGGGTCTGCCCCTACGGGCGAAACGGTTGACGCCTCCTGGCGCACGCCGGGTCATCCTCGAGGCTCTGTGGCGCGCTGGTTTCGCCCAGACCCAGGTCGACCTCTTCAGCCCGCCGCCAGGAGAGGTCCCGGCACAGCAGCAGGTGCTCGATGAGAGCAGCGCTCCACCGCTCCGGGGTGCTCATCCCGTTAGTTGCTTCTTGCGAAGAAGAAAAGCAGACCGGTGGCCATGTTTCAATTGGAAAGGCATCCGCGAAGCCCGCTATCCGAACACGCATGGATCACCCGGCTTGACATCCCATCAGAAACAGGAGACAATTCGTGTCGGCTCGCAGGTTTTGCGCCCCTGTCCCAGGAAGACCCTCGATGTTGCAACATGCAGTCCCAACCATTGAGGAAGTCGCCGCGCTTCTGAAGACTGCCGAGAGAACCGCCTGCACGATGATCCAGCGCGGCGACCAGCCGGCCTTCAAGGTGTGGGGGAAACGGCGGTTCAATTGGAAGGACATCGACGCCTGGATCGAAGCTCCGAAGCCCGGCAAGGTGCCGCCCGGCGACACGGGAGGGGGGGGCTGACGTGGATGTCTTCAACCTCCGCGACAGCGTCGTCGGCGACTATGGCAAGTATGTCCACAGCTTTCTCACCATCGAGGATGAGCGCGTCCGCCGGCTCGTCCACGACGAGATGGACCACGGGTTCCTGTGGCCCGACCCGCGACCCGCGACTTGCGACCCGTGACCCGTGACTCGCGACCCGTGACTCGTGACCCGCGACCCGTGACTCGCGACCCGTGACTTGCGACCCGCGACCCGCGACCCGTGACCCGTGACTCGCGACCCGCGACCCGCGACCCGCGACCCGTGACCCGCGACTCGCGACTTGCGACCCGTGACCCGCGACCCGCGACTCGCGACCCGTGACCCGCGACCCGTGACCCGCGACCCGCGACTCCTTCGTGCAAGGCCTACCGGCAGGGAAACAGCACCTGGAATCCCACCTGGGGTGGTTCGCGACTTTCCACGACGCGGAGAATGGTGCTCTTGGCCGAAGCACCGACGACTTCCACCCGTCCGACCACCGCCCCATCGTGCTTGAGCAGGCCGCGCATGCCCGGCCTCAGACCTTGCCAGCGGTGCAGGTCCACGGCCACGATGTCGCCGCGAACGTCGTAGACGCTCCCCGACAGTGTCGCGCATGGCTCGTGGTAGGAAAGCCGCAACGCGACCTCCACGGTGCCGGCGCCGGTCGTGCCTTTGCGGCGTGTCGGGCCGTTTTCCCCATCGGGTTCGGCACCGGGAGGCGATCGAGGGCGACTCGCGGCGCGGGGAGACTCGAGCCTGACCTCGACCAGGTGCCAGCCGAAGGTGGACACGCGCGGGAGGTCCCGGGATGGTGACGATACCGTAATCCACGGGCGGTCCGGAGGCTTGTATCGTACCGCGATCCGGTACATCGCATCGCTCTTGACATCGATGTGGAGGGACGTGGCATGGTCGATCCGGATTCTTCCCGCGAAGACACGCCGGCAGGAATCGAAGCTTGCGAGCGAAAAGGCCTGCCA